>NZ_JAALDM010000113.1 GCF_014144865.1 Dietzia aerolata
GCGCGGCGCCGTGGGGTCGGGCGCGTCCGGGCCCAGGTGGGCGACCGCCGAGGTGAGCTCGCGGGTGAGCAGGTCGGTGAGCAGCGCGGTGCTGTGGGGCCAGTGCCGGTACAGCGTGGTGCGGCCGAGGCCGGATCGGCGCGACACCTCGACCATCGTGGTGCGGTCGATGCCGAGGTCGAGAACGCAGGCGTGGGCGGCGTCCAGGGCGCGGTCGCGCGTCGCCGCCCGGGGGTTGGCTGACGGATGGGGCGCCGCTTGCGTTGTGGCTGCTCGCGAGGGACCGGACGGGGCGTCGGATCGGGATGGTGCGGGTCGGTCGGTCACCGGTCCTCCTTGCGGGTCGACGCGGAGCAATGTGGGCTGGAATTGGGCTGGAATCGGAACAGATTGTGCTTTACTGTTCCAGTATGAGCGATGACACACGCGCTGACAATCCCGATTCCCCCGCCGCCACACTGCCGCTGCCGCCGATGGCGCTGTCCCGCTGGGGCACTGACGCCGAGGCCAAGGACCTCAACGAGGGCATCCGCGGCCTGCTGCGTGACGTCCTGGGCGTGACCGCCGAAAGCGGCGTCTCGTTCGACCCGGCGGCTGTCGTCGCCTCCCCCTCAAAGCTTGACGACGACGACATCGCCGCGCTCATCGCCCTCGTAGGACCGGGCAACGTGTCCGTCGAGGACGCCCAGCGCCTGCCCCGTGCCCGTGGGAAGTCCACCCCCGATCTCCTGGCGTGGCGCCTGCGCCCCGAGGTGGACTGCCCCGACGCGGTGGTGGCACCGGCCAGCGACGACGAGGTGGCCGCGCTGCTCGAGTGGTGCGGTCGGGAATCGGTGGCCGTGGTCCCCTTCGGCGGAGGCACCTCCGTGGTGGGCGGACTCAACCCCGACGCCGGCGGGCACCGGGCCGTGGTGAGCGTCGACCTGGTCCGGTTCGACGCGCTCGAGTCGATCGACACCGTCTCCGGCGAGGCGGTGTTCGGGGCGGGCGTCACCGGCCCGCGCGCCGAGGAACTGCTGGCCGAGCACGGCTACTCGCTGGGCCACTTCCCGCAGTCCTTCCCTTATGCCTCGCTGGGCGGCTACGCCATGACCCGCTCTTCGGGTCAGAGTTCGGCCGGCTACGGGCGCTTCGACGAGATGGTCCGCGGGCTGACCGTCGTGACGCCCGTAGGGACGATCGAATCCAGTCGGGCGCCAGCGTCCGCGGCCGGCCCGGACCTGCGGCAGTGGCTCCTGGGCTCGGAGGGCGCGTTCGGCGTGTGCACCCGCGTCCGCGTGCGGATCCATCCCGTCCCCGAGGTGGTGCGGCACGAGGCGTTCCGCTTCCCCGACTTCGCCACCGGCGCCGCGGCCGTCCGCGCCGTGGAACAGCAGGGCACCGGCCCCACCGTCATCCGCCTGTCCGATGAGACGGAGACGATGGTCAACCTCGCCACCGCGACCGACTCGATCGGTGAGGGTGCGGGCGAAGACGGGGAGTCCGGGGGCTGCCTGTGTCTGTGCCTGTTCGAGGGCACGGTCGAGCACGCCGAGTCGCGGCATGCCGAGACGCGCGCGCTGCTCGAAGCCCACGGCGGCGTGTCGCTGGGGGCCGGGCCCGCAGAGTCTTGGGAGCACGGACGGTTCGGCGCGCCCGTGCTGCGGGACTCCCTTCTGGACAATGGCGCACTGGTGGAAACGCTCGAGACGGCCACCGATTGGTCGAACATTGAGAAACTGCGTGACGTCGTCGTCGTCGCCCTTACTTCCTCCCTCGAGGCGAGCGGCACCCCGGCGCTGGTCATGTGCCACATCAGCCACGTCTATCCGACCGGCGCCTCGTTGTACTTCACCGTCGTGGCCGGGCAGCGCGGCGCGGACCCCCTGACGCAGTGGCTCGACGCCAAACGCGCGGCGTCCGAGGCGATCGGCGCGAACGGCGGCACCATCACCCACCACCACGCGGTGGGTGCCGACCACCGCCCGTACCTCGCGGCGGAGATCGGCGAGGTGGGCGTGGCGATGCTGCGCGCGGTCAAGGCGGCCGTTGACCCGCACGGCGTGTGCAACCCGGGGACACTCATCCCATGAGTTCCACGCTGAACGAGCGCGAGATCCGCACCGTCGCCCTGCTCATCAACCCGGCGGCCGGCGGCGGCAAGGTGGGGCAGATCGTCGACCGCGCCGAGGTGCGGCTGCGGTCCCACGGGGTCGCCGTGACCCGGTTGACCGGCGGCAGTGCGCAGGAGTCGCTGGAGTTGGCGCGGGGGGTTGTCGCCGACGGCATCGACGGGCGCGCCGTGGACGCGCTCGCGGTGTGCGGCGGCGATGGGATGGTCTCGCTCGCCGTGCAGGCCACCGCTCACAGCCAGGTGCCTGTGGGCATCATCCCCGCCGGCACCGGAAACGACCTGGCCCGCGACTACGAGATCCCGCTGGGTGATCCCGAGGCCGCCGCGGATGTGGTGGCCGCAGGGCTCGTCGAGGTGGTGGACCTGGGGCGGGTGACACCGGACGGCCAAGCGCCGCAGGTGTTCGGATCCATCCTGTGCGCCGGGCTGGACTCGAAGGTCAACCGGCGGGTCAACGAGATGCGACTGCTCAGCGGACCGGCGCGGTACGTGATCGCCGCGCTGATGGAGTTCCCGTTCTATCGGCCGCGGCGGTTCCGGATGACGTTCGACGCCGGGCTGCCGACTGAGGACGTGGTGGAGGCCGAGGTGCTGCTCAGTGCCTTCGCGATCACCCGCAGCTACGGCGGGGACATGCGGATCGCCCCCGACGCGGACCGCTCGGACGGGCTCCTCGACGTGGTGTACGTGGTGGAGGTGGGGCGGACCCCCAAGCTCCGGTTCGCCCGGCATTTCTCCAAGATCTTCTCCGGGCGGCACGTGGGGCTGGACGGCGTGGTGTCGCGGCGGTGCCGGACGGTTCGGCTCGAGACCCCGGACGTCGTGCCCTCAGACGTCGAGGCGTTCGCCGACGGTGACGCCGTGTCGACGCTGCCGGTCGAGGTTGAGGTGCTGCCGGGCGCTGGGCGATTCCTGGTGCCGAAACAGGCCGGCTGAGCTTACCACTCCAGTCACATTAATCACATCAATAACTGCAGGTCACAGGCGTTTCGGAATCGTGTACCTCATCCGTCAATCGGTTCGCTTCAGGCTCGCCGAGGCGGCATGATCATCATCATGCGCTCCAGACTCACAGCGTCACTCGCGACCATTGCCGTCACCTCTGCCGCACTGATCGGTGTCGGGGGAGGCGCGTCCGCCTCCGCTCAGACGGTGCCGCCCTTCGTCCCGCCGCACCTGACCTCCCAGGTGGATCAGGTCTTCTCCCAGGTGCGCGCGGCCCTGCCGCCGGAGGTCTGGGCGGCGGCCGGATCGACGGGCATGACCTATCAGGATGTCTCTGGCGGACTGCGCGAGGGGATCATCTCCGAGATCAACGGCTACCGCACCGCGCACGGGCTCGGCACGCTCGCGCCGAACCCCGGGCTCGACGGCGAAGCGCAGGCATGGGCTGACCGGCTCGCGGCCCGTGATCAGGTGGTCCACAACACCGCGCTCATCCAGCGCGGGCATGGGGAGAACATCGTCTCGGCCGGCACCTACTGCGGCGCCGCCTGCCTGGTGGACCTGTGGAAGAACTCGCCCGGACACAATGAGAACCTTCTCGATCCCGGTTACCGTTCGGCCGGGATGGGCATTGCCTACGGAGCCGGAAAAGTTTTCGTGGTACACAACTTTGCATACTGAAGTTGTCGAGTGAGTCGCGTCAGCGACTCCCGAGAGACTGGGCCGGCCCGCTCGACCTGAAAAGTAAAGACGAGGGAGACCATGTCCGAACGGATCACAAGAGCATTGAGGCTCAAAACCGACCCGGGGATCTTTCTCTCCACTGTCGGTATCATCCTGGCGTTCGTCATCATCACGATCGTGGCCGGCGGCTGGGTCGGAGAGGTCTTTGGCACCGCGTCCGATTGGATCATGACCAACCTCGGTTGGTTCTATATCTTCGGCGTCACCGCTTTCCTGTTCTTCCTCATCTGGATCGCGATGAGCCGGTTCGGCCATGTCCGGCTGGGTGCCGACGACGAGGGGCCCGAGCACTCCACCGCGACCTGGTTCGGGATGCTGTTCGCGGCCGGGATCGGGTCGATCCTCATGTTCTGGGGTGTGGCGGAGCCGATCTCGCACTTCGCCACCCCGCCGCGCGGCGGGGTGGAACCAGGCAGTGCGGACGCGGCCACCGAGGCCATGGCATTCACGCTGTACCACTTCGGCCTGCACACGTGGACGATCTTCGCGCTGCCGGCGTTGGCGTTCGCGTATTTCATCTACAAGCGCAAGATGCCCCCGCGGGTGAGTTCGATCTTCGCGCCGGTCTTCGGCGACAAGATCTTCGGCCCGATCGGCAAGATCATCGACGTGGTGGCCCTCATCGGCACCGTCTTCGGCGTCGCCACCTCGGTCGGACTGGGCACGCTGCAGATCAATGCGGGCCTGAACGAGTTGTTCGGCATCGCCGTGTCCCCGTTGGTGCAGACGCTCATCATCGCGTTCGTCACCACGATCGCCTGCATCTCCGTCGCGCTGGGCCTGGAGAAGGGCATCAAGCGGCTGTCAAATGCCAACATCGCGATGGCCGTGGCCCTGCTGATCTTCATTCTCGTCACCGGCCCCACCCTGTTCCTGCTCAAGGGAACCGTCGAGTCGCTCGGCGTGTACCTGACCACGCTGCCGGAGCTGGCGTTGTGGAATAACGTTTTCCCGGCCAGCGATGACCTGGCAGGCTGGCAGAACACGTGGACCGTCTTCTACTGGGCGTGGACCATCACCTGGTCGCCGTTCGTCGGCATCTTCATCGCCCGCATCTCCAAGGGGCGCACGATCCGCGAGTTCGTCTTTGGCGTCCTCGGCCTGCCGGTGGCCTTCTCCGTCATCTGGTTCGGGGTCTTCGGCATGGCCTCGTTCGACATCGAGCTCAACGGGGACGGCGGCCTGGCCCAGCGGGTGGCCGTCGAGGGCGACATCCCGGGCGCACTGTTCGAGTTCCTGTCGAACTACCCGCTCGCCACGCTCGTCTCCGGCCTCGCCGTGCTCCTGGTGGTCATCTTCTTCACCACGTCCGTCGACTCGGCGGCGATGGTCGTCGACATGATGGCCTCGGGCAAGGACGAGGACGTTCAGATCTCGCCCACCCATCAGCGCGTCATCTGGGGTGTGCTCATGGGCGCGGTCGGCGCCACGATCCTCGTCAGCACCGGAGAGGGCGGACTGACGGCTCTCCAAGAGGTCATCACGGTGATCGGGCTGCCGTTCTTCGTCATGGGCTTTGTGATGATGTACAGCCTGGTGCGCGGCATCAGCGACGACATGGGCGAGCGCCTGCCCACGGTCACCCGTCAGTGGGATCGGGCCTACTCGGCCGACGAACTGGAGAAGAACGAGGAGGCGCCCTCGCCGGAGCCGATCCATCCGCTGCATGAGATCCCGGAAGTAGAGGAGGACGACGGCGCACCCGCGACCGTCGAGGACGACAAGGCCTGACCCTCACCGCGTTCGGCACGCACTTCGGCGCCCTCACCCATCGGCGGGTGAGGGCGCCGTCGTGTGGTGCGGGGCTAGTGGCCGCGCACGTCGAGCATGGTCATGCCGGCGTGCATCTCCCACACGAGGATCTCGGCCCCGGCCTCACCGGCGGTCACCCTCCGCCCTCCGGAGGCGGTGATGCGCGCGGCGTCGCCGGTGTCGAGCACGCCCACGCCCTCGAGCGCCACGGAACCGACCGGCACGTAGAGGTGTACAAACGGCGCGTCGGGGAGGGCGACCGAGTGCCCGGGTGAAAGGCGCGAGGCCAGGAGCGCCGACGTCCGGTTGCGAATCCTGATCGCCGCGCGGTCGGCGTAGGTGTCAGAGCCTCCGGCGACGACGACGAGGTCGTTCTCCAGCTCGCCGGGGGCGATCTCCCGCTGTTCGTATCCCGGTTCTGCGCCGGTGTCGTCGGGAACGACCCACATCTGCACGAGGTGGACCGGCTCGACATGAGCGGGGTCGCGCTGGATCGAGCCGTCCTGCCAGGAGTCATTGCGCTCCGAATGCAGGATGCCGCTGCCGGCGCTCATCCTCTGGGCCAGGCCGGGGTAGATGAGGCCGCTGTTCCCTACAGAGTCCTGGTGCACCAGGGAGCCGGACAGGACCCAGGTGACGATCTCCATGTCCCGGTGTCCGTGGGTGTCGAATCCGGTGCCCGCGGCGATCGTGTCGTCGTTGTTGACGAGCAGGCGCCCGAAGTGGGTGTTCATCGGATCCTGGTGGCGGGCGAACGAGAACGAGTGGCGCGAGTCCAGCCAGCCTCCCCGGTCGCGGGAGCGCGTGTGCGAGCGGCGGATGGAGACCTTCGGAAACAGTGCGGATGACACTCCTGATGGCACTGCGGAGGATCGTGCGGAAGACCGTGCGGACATGGGCAACCTCCCCGGAAGTAGTTGATGCATCAACTATATCACGACGGCGCCGTTGCCTCATTGTGACCGTTGCGCTGGGCTTTTCGGTCAAGCTGCCATTTCGGACGCTCGACTAGTACATTCGTCCAGAACGATCGTCCAGAAAGTTCGCCGAAAGTTTGGTGCTGCGTCATCGATGCACGTAGGGTGACGAGCGTCACAACGCATAGGAGGTGTATCCGATGTTGCAGAACGCCTTGATCACGACGCTCCGAGTCGGCATGGCTACCACCAACGAGGTGGCACACATCGTCGTGGACAACACGCTCGGTCGATTCCTCAACACGGATCCGGACAAGGTTCGCTAGCAACTGGCCCGGGCGGGCAGTGATGTGCGACGCACCGGATGCCACGTGAGAGCGCAACATCGGTGATGTGGCCTAGTCTGGTTCGCATGTCCGACAACCCCTTCGGTCGGGTCATCACCGCGATGGTGACCCCCATGCATGACGACGGCTCGATCGACTTCGACGGCCTGCGGCGACTCGCGGTCCACCTGGCCGACAATGGTCATGATGGACTGCTGGTCAACGGCACGACCGGAGAGTCCGCGACGACCACCGACGACGAGGACTACGACTGTGTCCAGGCCGTGGTCGAGGCGGTCGGAGACCGGGTCTCGGTGATGGCCGGCTGCGGTACCAACGACACCGAGCACTCGATGCGTGCGGCCCGCGAGATGGTCGCCCGCGGCGCCGACACCCTGCTCGTGGTGACGCCCTACTACAACAAGCCCACCCAGCAGGGGATCGTCGAGCATTTCCGGATGATCGGCGAGGCCGCCGACCGTCCGATCATGGCGTACGACATCCCCGGTCGGACCGGCCTGGCCCTGACCACGGACACCATCCGGAGCCTCGACGAGATCCCGCAGGTGCGCGCGATCAAGGACGCCAAGGGTGACCTGTTCGAGGCCAGCCGACTGATGGCGGAGACGGACCTGCTGTGGTTCTCGGGGGATGACGTGCTCAATCTCGCCCATCTCGCGATGGGCGCCGTCGGCGTGGTCTCCGTGGTCGGACACGTTGCCGGCAACGACTACCGCGCGATGGTCGAGGCCGTCGACGCCGGCGACCTGCCCCGTGCCAGGGAGATCCACACCCGCCTCATTCCGGCGGTGGACGCGATCATGCACACCTCGCAGGGCGCCATCCAGGCCAAGGCGGCGATGAAACTTCTCGGCGTCATCGGATCCGACCGGCTGCGCATGCCGTTGCTCCAGGGGCCGGCCGAACACCTGGACAAGCTCCGGTCCGGTCTCGCGGCGTCCGGACTCCTGTGAGCCCGGGGGCGACGGTGTCGTCGTCGCCCCATTCCGGAGGTTCCGTCGGGCCCGCGATCTAGCGAAACGCCACCATCTCGCTGCAGCGTCGCCACAGTGCCGCCGCCACTGCCGTGTCGTGAGACCGCGCGGTCGACCACGTGATCTCGGGCAGGCCGCGCAGGCCCCCGAGCCGGTCGGGTCCGACGAAGGCGCCGCCGGCGATGTCCTGGACGGTGGCCGCGTACTGGACCGGCAGTGAGCCCTGGTCGGGGGTCAGGCCCGCGCCCGGGATCGAGTTGCCCAGTTCGAAGAACCGATCGGCGAGCGGCCGGCCGCTCTGCCGGATGAGCTCGGTGGCCGTGTAGCCGGGGTGGGCGGCCACGGACCGCAGGTCGGAACCCTCGCGATCGAAATGCCGCTGCCATTCGTAGGCGAGCATCAGGCACGCCAGCTTGGAGTTGCCGTACGCGCGCATCGGACTGTAGCCGCGCCGCTCCATGCTCAGGTCGTCGGTGTCGATGCGGCCCCACAGGTGGGACAGCGAACCGAGCCAGACCACGCGATCCCGCAGAAGCGGTTCCAGGCCCAGGGTGAGGGCGTGATGGCCCAGCGTATTGACGCCGAACTGCATCTCGTGGCCCTGCGCGGTCCGGGCGTGCGGGAGGTTCATCACCCCGGCGTTGTTGATGAGGACATCGATCCGCTCGAGCGCGTCGGGCCCGGCGGAGACCTCATCGACGAAGCGGGACACCGAGTCCAGGTCCGCCAGATCGAGCAGCCGGACCTCGGTGCGCTCCCGCGCGGCCGCCGGCAGGGACGCCTGCGCGGCCTCCGCCTTCTGGAGATTGCGGCACGCCATGATCACCCGCGCGCCCCGGCCCGCCAGGGCTCGGGTGGTGGCGAACCCGATCCCGGTGTTCGCGCCGGTCACCACGAAAACGCGGCCGGATTGGTCGGTGAGGTCGGTATAGGTCCATCTGTGCGAGCGGGGCATGAACATCAGTCAACCAAGCCGTGCCTGAGCGGTGGGATACCACCCATGTGGTAACGCCGGGGGGAGACGCCGCGACGTTCATGTGTCACACTCGTCGGGGGCGCGAGTCCCATCTGTCACTCGTGCCTCCATCACTGACTGAGAACCCGGAGTACCTCCATGACGTTCGACCGCCGATCCTTCCTCCGCCGTGCCGGGCTCGGTGCGGCCGGAGCCGGTGCGCTTGCCGCCGGCTTCTCGCCCGTCGCGGGCGCCCAGTCCTCCATCCCCGCCCCGCTCGGGGCACTCCCCGGAGCCGGCGCCGGAGTCCCGATCGGCACGCTGCTCGACTACGCCGCGGGCCCGCCGTCCGCGGCCTCGGTCCGCGCGGCCGGTCACATGGGCGCCGTGCGCTACTGCTCCAACCGTCGCCCCGGCGCCG
>NZ_JAALDM010000114.1 GCF_014144865.1 Dietzia aerolata
ACCCCGTGGCCGCGGTCCCGGACCTGCCCGGCGTCGTGACCCTCGCGCGGCGGCTGCTGCTCGCCAATGCCGATCGCGCGGTGCGGGTCACCACCGGTCACGCCCGGCGCGGCCGCGAACTGTGGGTGTACGGACGCGACGGTCAGCCGTGTCGGCGGTGCGGGACGCTGGTTCAGACGTACCGGCTGGGTGGTCGTGGGGCGGGTGACCTGGCGAGCCCCGGCGGTCCGGCGAGGACGGGCGAGCCGGTGGACTCGTTGGACCGCATCGCGTTCAGCTGTCCGTCATGCCAGCCGCGGCGGAGCGGGCCAGCGGTGCCGCGCTAGCCGTGTCAGACTGGGCGCACACCTGACGGAGGAGAGCACGTGACCGACCGAACCACGATCCTGATCACCGGCGCCAGTTCCGGACTCGGCGAAGGGATGGCCCGCCGCTGGGCCGCCGCGGGCAAGAATCTCGCCCTGTGCGCGCGGCGTCTGGACCGACTGGAGGAGCTCCGCGACGAGCTGGTCGCGGCCAACCCGTCGATCCGCGTGGCGGTGCGGGAACTGGACGTGGCCGACGGTGCCGCCGTGGAGCGGGTCTTTGCCGAACTGGACGACGAGCTCGGCGGAATCGACCGATTCGTTCTCAACGCCGGACTCGGCAAGGGGGCCTCGCTCGGGACCGGCAAGGCCCACGCCAACCGCGAGACCGCCATGGTCAACGCCGTCGGCACGCTCAACCAGGCCGAGGCCGCGATGGAGATCATGCGGCCGCGCGATGCGGGGCATCTGGTGTTCATCTCGTCCGTGAGCGGGCTGCGGGGGATGCCCAAGGCGCAGAACACCTATGGCGCGACCAAGGCCTTCGTCTCGGCGCTCGCCCAGGGCCTGTACGCCGAACTGGACAGCGCCGGCAGCGGCATCACGGTGACCGACATCCTGCCCGGTTACATCCGGACCGACATCAACCGGTCCGTGAAGACCTCGCTCATGACCGAGTTCGAGCCCGGAGTCGACGCGCTGGTCAAGACCATCGACGACGAGCCCGTCCGCGCGCTCGTGCCGGCCAAGCCGTGGAAGGCGATCGGGCCGCTGCTGACCGCGCTGCCCGAGAAGGTCAGCCGCCGGTTCGTCTGACGCTGCGGCTGGCGCTGCGGCCTGGCGCATTGTTGGGCCTGGCGCCCCGCGTGGTCGCCCGGGGCGGTAACCAGGTAATTCACCCCGTCTTCTCACCCGCGACGTTCACCCCACCCCGTTTTCGCGATTCCGGACGAAACGCATCCCCGATCGAGTAAGAACAGCTTTACAACAAGTGTGAGCATGATGTTCTGACGTGACAGGGGAACCATGGACGCTTTGGATCTGGCTCGATGGCAATTCGGGATCACCACCGTCTACCACTTCATTTTTGTTCCCCTCACACTCGGCCTGGCGCCGCTCGTGGCGATCATGCAGACCATGTGGGTGGCAACCGGTAAGGACCACTGGCTTCGGCTGACCAAGTTCTTCGGCAAGCTGTTCCTCATCAACTTCGCGATCGGCGTGGCGACAGGCCTCGTGCAGGAGTTCCAGTTCGGGATGAACTGGAGTGAGTACTCCCGGTTCGTCGGGGACGTCTTCGGTGCCCCTCTGGCGCTCGAGGGGCTGGTCGCGTTCTTCCTCGAATCGACTTTCCTCGGGCTGTGGATCTTCGGCTGGACCAGGCTGCCGAAATTCGTCCACCTCGCGTGCATCTGGCTGGTCGCGATAGCGGTCAACGCGTCCGGGTTCTTCATCATCGCGGCCAACTCGTTCATGCAGCACCCGGTGGGTGCCGTGTACGACGACACGACCGGCCGGGCGCGCCTGGACGACATCGGCGCACTGTTTACCAACCCCACCCTGCTCTGGGGATACCCGCACGTGATCTCCGGCGCTTTCCTCACCGCGGCGACGTTCGTCACCGGCATCGCCGGCTGGTGGATGGTGCGGAACATGCGGCGGTCCGCGGCGCTCAAGGCGTCGGTGCCCGCGGGGGCCGGTAGGGGTGGCGAGGTCCAAGGCGACGAAGCGCAGGGGGGTGACGTGCTGGAGCAGGCCGCCGCCCTTGAGACCGAGGCGCGGACAGTGTTCCGCCCTGCGACGCGGCTGGGACTTCTGGCCATGATCATCGCGGGACTGGCCGTGGCGTACACCGGCGACGCCCAGGGCAAACTCATGTTCCACCAGCAGCCCATGAAGATGGCCTCGGCCGAGTCACTGTGCCAGACGGAGACCGACCCGGATTTCTCGATCCTCACGATCGGTACCCACAACAATTGCGAGAGCGTCATCCACCTCATCGAGGTGCCGTACGTCCTGCCGTTCCTGGCCGAGGGCAAATTCGAGGGCGTGACGCTACAGGGCGTGGAGAACCTGCAGGAGAAGTACGAGGAGCAGTTCGGGCCCGGCAACTACATGCCCAACCTGTTCGTCACCTACTGGTCCTTCCGCGCGATGATCGGCTTCGCCGCCGGATCCGCCGCACTCGCGCTCGCCGGACTGTGGCTCACGAGACGCGGACGGGTGCCGGACCAGAAGTGGTTCGGTTGGCTGTCGATCGTCGTGCTCCCCATGCCCTTCCTGGCCAACAGCGCCGGATGGATATTCACCGAGATGGGCCGCCAACCCTGGGTGGTCCACCCCAACCCGACGGGCGTCGACATGATCCGACTGACCGTCGACCAGGGCGTGTCCAACCATTCGGCGGCAACTGTGTGGACCTCACTGATCGCCTTCACCCTGCTGTACGCGGCCCTGGCCGTGGTGTGGTTCTGGCTGATGCGCAAACACGCCATGGCCGGACCACAACCAAACGATTCGCAGGTCCCGGGACTGGACGGGGCCGACGACGAGCAGCCCGACTCACTCGACTTCGCCTACTAGGAGACATCGGACATGGGACTTCAGGAAGTCTGGTTCATCCTCGTCGCGGTGCTGTTCACCGGCTACTTCGTCCTCGAGGGCTTCGACTTCGGTGTGGGCATGAACCTGCCCGTCCTGGGTCGGGGCGAGCACGGACCCGAACGCCGCTCCGCGATGATGAAATCGATCGGACCGGTGTGGGACGGCAACGAGGTCTGGCTCATCACCGCCGGCGGTGCACTGTTCGCCGCCTTCCCCGACTGGTACGCGACCCTGTTCTCCGGGTTCTACCTGCCGCTCCTGCTCATCCTCCTGGCGCTGATCGTCCGGGTGGTGGCCATCGAATGGCGCGGTAAGGTCGACACCGCCCAATGGCGCGGTTGGTGCGACCGGGGCATCATCTTCGGCTCGTGGGTACCGGCGATCCTGTGGGGCGTGGCCTTCGCCAACATCGTGCGGGGCGTGCCCATCGACGCCGACAAGCAGTACGTCGGCGGGTTCTTCAACCTGCTCAACCCCTACGCCCTGCTCGGCGGCGCGACCACCGCGATCGTGTTCGCCCTGCACGGGGCCGTGTTCCTGGCGCTCAAGACCGACGGGCCGCTGCGGGCCGACGCGGTGGCCCTGGCCAAGCGCCTGTCGATTCCGGCGCTCGTCGTGGCCGGCGCGTTCGCAGTGTGGACCCAGCTCGCCCACGGCACCGGCTGGACGTGGATCGTGCTGGCCGTGGCAGCGCTCGCGCTGGTGATCGTCGTCGCGATGACCTTCGCGGCCCGGGAGGGCTGGGCGTTCGTGTTCACAACCGTGGCGATCGCGTCGACCATCGCCCTGCTGTTCGGTTCCCTGTTTCCGGACGTCATGCCGTCGACCCTGGACCCCGCGTGGTCGCTGACCATCCATAACGCCTCGTCGGGCCAGTACACGCTCACGATCATGACCTGGGCGGCCGCGTTCCTCACCCCCATCGTGATGCTCTACCAGGGCTGGACCTACTGGGTGTTCCGCAAGCGCATCACCGTTGCCGGGGAACGCGAGCCAGTCGCCGTATGACACGGTCTGCGCAGGCCCGGCCGGCCGGGCCACGGTCCGCCGCGCCCCGTCCTGCCGGTCGTCGCGCGCCCCTCGACCCGCGCCTGTGGCGCTATTCGGAGGCGACGCGCGGCTACCTCGCCTGGACCGTCGCCACGTCCGTGCTCGACGTGGTGATGGTCGTGGTGACGGCCATCGCGATCGGGCGGATCCTGGCCGGGGCCATCACCACCGATGCCCGCTCCATCCCGGACTGGGGCGCCGAGCTGATCGTGCTCCTGGCGGCGATCGCCGTGCGGGTGGCCGCGAGTTGGCTGCACTCGCGCTACGCCCACCGGACCGCCTCGCGGGTCGTCGCGGACCTCGAGCAGGAGGTGCTCGACGCGGCGACCGGCCTGCCGCCCCGGCAGCTGTACCCGCGGCGTACGGAGGTTGTCGTCGTCGTCACCAGGGGGTTGGACGGGTTACGCGACTACCTCACCGGATACGTCCCGGCGGTGCTCTCCGCGGCGGTCCTGACCCCGGTCGTGATCGTGGTCATCGCCCTGTACGACCTGCCCTCCGCGCTGATCGTGGTGGTGACGCTGCCGCTGATCCCGCTGTTCATGATCCTCATCGGCTTCCTCACCAAGGGCAAGGCCGAGCGCACTCTCGCGGCCACCACCACGTTGTCCTCCCAGCTCCTCGACCTGCTGGCCGGGCTGCCGACGCTGCGCGCGCTCGGGCGGGAGAAGGGGCCGGAGGGGCGGATCCGTGACCTCGGTGACCGGCACCGGCGCACCACCATGTCGGCGCTGCGGGTGGCGTTCCTGTCCGGCACGGTGCTGGAGTTTCTCGCGACGCTGTCCGTGGCGCTGGTCGCGGTGGGGATCGGCATGCGGCTCGTGTACGGGCTGATGCCGCTGGAGGCCGGCGTGATCGCGCTGATCCTCGCCCCCGAGGCCTACCGGCCGCTGCGGGAGGTCGGAACGAAGTTCCACGCCGCGGAGGACGGGCTCGCCGCCGCGCGTCGGGCCTTCGCCGTGCTCGATGCGGTGCCGGATGGGGCCGCCGGGGAGCCCGCCTCGCCGTCGCAGCCCTACAGGAGTAGAGAAACCGGCCCCGAGGTGGTGATCGCTGGTCTCGGCGTCGCCGGCCGCGACGGCTGGGCGCCGTACCGCCTCGATGCGCGGTGCCGCCCGGGTGAGATCACCGCCCTCACCGGTGAGAACGGGGCGGGGAAGACGACGACGACACTGGCACTTCTCGGACTCGCCGAACCCGATCAGGGCACGATCACCGTGGACGGCAGTCCCGTGGCCGCGGAGGAGAGTTGGTGGCGGCAGGTGGCCTGGCTGCCGCAGCGACCGGTCCTGCTGCCCGGGACCCTGGCCGAGAATCTCGAGATGATGGGGGTGTCGCCGCGCCAGCAAGGGCTGGGTGAAGTGTGCGTGTCCACCGGTTTCGACGAGGTGCTCGCGGGGTGTCCGGACGGCTGGGGCACCGTGGTGGGCGCCGAGGGCACGGGGCTGTCGCTGGGGCAGCGGCAACGGTTGGCGTTGACCCGGACCCTCGCCTCCGACCGTCCGGTCCTGCTGCTGGACGAACCCACCGCGCATCTCGATCCGGAATCGGAGGCCAGGGTTCTCGACACTCTGCTCGGATTGGCGCGCGCCGGTCGTACCGTGATCGTCGTGGCGCACCGGCCGAGCATCCTGGCTATCGCGGACACGATCGTGCCGGTGCGGGCCTCGACCACGGCTGAAGGAGCCGTCGAGGCCGGGGGAGCGCGACATGGGTGACCTGCGCCGGGCGATGGCCATCCTCGAGCTCGACCGCCGTCGCGTCTTCATCTCCATTGCCACCGGCACCGCGACGCTGGGGAGCGCACTGTTCCTGGCCGGACTGTCAGCGTGGCTGATCATCCGGGCCTGGCAGATGCCACCGGTCCTGGACCTGACCGTCGCTGTTGTAGCCGTTCGCGCACTCGGCATCTCCCGCGGCCTGTTCCGCTACCTCGAGCGTCTGGCCACGCACGACACGGCATTGCGGGGAACGACGGCCGCGCGAACACAGCTCTACCATCGACTCGCGTCGGGCGATCCGGCGGCGACAGCGGGGTTGAAGCGCGGGGACCTGCTCACCCGAACCGGTAGCGACGTCGACGTCCTCGGTGACGTCGTCATTCGTGCGATCGTGCCGATGGCGGTGGCGGCCATCATCTCCGCGGCCGCCATCGTCACGGTCGGGGTGATCGCCCCGGTCGCCGGTCTGATCCTCGCGGTCTCACTGGTCGTCGCGGGGATCATTGCACCATGGCTCGGCGCCCGGGCCGCCACCGACGCCGAGAGCGCAGGGCATGGCGCTCGCACGAGTTTCACCGAACACGCGGTCACCGCTGTTGATCACGCCGCGGAACTGCGCGTCGCGGGGCAACTCGACGCCACCGTGTCCCGGGCGCGTGTCGAGAACGACTCCGCGGTCCGTGCCATCGACCGGTCCGCGATTCCCTCCGCCTGGGCGGATGCCGCCGCTCCGCTGGCGATGGGCGTGAGCGTGCTGGGCGCATTGCTCATCGGGTTGACCGTCTTCGGGTCCGGTCCTGAGGCGATGCACCCCACCATGCTCGGGGTTCTGGTCCTGTTGCCGCTGTCGGCGTTCGAGGCCACGGCGCCGCTGCCGGCGGCGGCCCTCGCATTGTTGCGCGCCCGTCTTGCCGCAGGCCGGATCAACGACCTCCTCGACCGAGCAGCCGCACAGGTGCCGCACGGTTCAACCGAGCTGGAAGGTCCAGCCCGGCTCGTCGCCACCGACCTGCAGGGTGGATGGCCGGGCCGCCCCGTCACCGAGCCGGTCGACATCGATCTGCGGCCCGGGACGCGGATCGCGATCGTCGGTGAGAGCGGCAGTGGCAAGACGACGTTGCTGATGACGATGGCCGGGCTTCTCCCGCCGCGCGGCGGTGCCGTCACCCTCGATGGCCGTCCGCTCGACGATTACTCCCCGGATTCGCTGCGCCGCTCTGTCGGATTCTTCGCCGAGGATGCGCACCTGTTCGACACCTCGATCCTGGCGAACCTGAGGGTCGCGCGAGGCGACGTCGATGAGCATGAAGCGCGTACCGCGCTGGAGGCTGTCGGGCTGGGTTCGTGGCTCGACGGGCTGCCCGATGGCCTCCACACGACCCTGTCCGCAGGTGCCGACACCGTGTCCGGGGGCCAGCGGCGAAGAATTCTTCTCGCCCGTGCGCTCCTGTCTCCTGCGCCCGTTCTGTTGCTGGACGAACCGGCCGAGCATCTCGACGACGAGGATTCCGCGGACCTACACAATCGTCTATTCGACAGGCGCTCCGGGCTTCTGGGGCCAGATCGGACAGTCGTGGTGGTCACGCATCGCCTTCCGAAAGGCACGCTCGCGGATGCGGTGGTCACGGTCCGCTCGATCGAGGAGGAAACCGCTGATCCACCTGCTCACGCCGAGGTTATCGACACCCCGGAAGTACACAGTGAAACCTGACAACATTCGAAGCATTCGGTATCAACTCCAATTTCTCATCAGCAGTGAGGTAGACCGATGAAGAACACAGCCCCTCGAGAAGATTTCACCGACGCCGACATCAAGATCGGCAAGCGAGCCACCTGGGCGGTCGGGCTCCCGGCGATCGAACACGCGATGATCCCCTCCGAGGAGGAGATGGGAACCGCGCGAACCGCCAAGGTCTCGCTGACCATCAACCACAAGCGGGGATTCGACTGCCCCAGTTGCGCGTGGGCGAACCCGGATCACAGCAAGCCGCTCGAGTTCTGCGAGAACGGCATCAAGTCCATCGTGTGGGAGTCCACACCGCTCACCATCCCCCGTGAGTTCTGGGCGGAGCACTCGCTGACGAGCATGCGGAGCAAGTCCGAGTATTGGCTCGGCAAGCAGGGGCGCATCGTCGAGCCGATGTACAAGGCGGCGGACTCGGACAACTACGTTCCCGTCAGCTGGGACGAGGCCTTCGGCATCGCGTCACGGCACCTGCGGTCTCTGAAATCGCCTGATGAGGCCGTTTTCTATACGAGTGGCCGCATCATGAACGAGCCCGCCTACCTCTATCAGTTGTTCGCGCGGGCCTTCGGCACGAACAACCTGCCGGACTGCTCGAACATGTGTCATGAGGCCACGGGCGCCGGTATGTCGCCGGCGATCGGTGTGGGGAAGTCGACGATCTCGTATGATGACTTCGGCAAGGCCGACCTGGTGATCGTTATGGGACAGAACCCCGGGACGAACCACCCGCGGATGCTCAACGCCCTCGAGGACACCAAGGTGCACGGCGGGGAGATGGTCGCGGTCAACCCGCTGCCGGAGGCCTCGCTCATGCGCTACAAGAACCCGCAGCGGCCCAGTGGGCTGGTGGGCAACGGCACCAAGCTTGCCGACGACTTCCTCCAGATCCGGATCGGCGGCGACCAGCACCTGATCCAGGCTGTCGCCAAGAGGGTCCTTCTCGCGGAGGAGGCAGCCCCCGGCACGGTACTCGACCACGAGTTCCTTGACACCTACTGCGAGGGGTTCGAGGCGTACCGCGAGCACATCCTCGCGACGGACGACCAGGAGGTCCTCGAGGCGACGGGTCTGACGACGGAGCAGATCGACTCGTTGGCGGACCGCTACATCAAGTCGAACGCCACCATCATCACCTGGTGCCTGGGCATTACCCAGCACAAGACGGGTGTCGGCACGATTGCCGAGATCATGAACCTGCTGATGCTGCGCGGCAACATCGGCAAGCCCGGGGCCGGAGCCTCTCCGATCCGTGGCCACAGCAACGTCCAGGGGGATCGGACGATGGGCATCTGGGAACAGATGTCGGACGCGTTCCTCGACTCCGTGGCTGCCGAGTTCGGCTTCGAGCCGCCCCGCAAGCACGGGTTCGACACCGTGGCGAGCATGAACGCCGTCGAACGCGGCGAGGTGAAGGTCATGATGTCGATGGCCGGCAACATTGTCGCCGCGATCTCGGACTCCAAGGGGGCGGAGGAAGGAATCGCGCGGGCCGATCTGACCATTCAGGTCTCCACCAAGCTCAATCGTTCTCATATCGTGACAGGGCGGGAGGCGCTGATCCTGCCGGTCCTCGGCCGCACAGAGAAGGACATGCAGCACGGGCTATCGCAGTACGTCACCGCCGAGGACACCGTGTGCCGAATCAATGCGAGCCGCGGCGAACTCGATCCGGTCGCCCCCGGTCTGCTCTCCGATGTCTCGGTGATCTGCCGCCTGGCTGAGAGCGTCTTGGAGGGTCGGGGAGTCGACATCGATTGGCGGGGCTTCGAGCAGCATTACGACACTATCCGGGACTCGATTGCACGAGTGATTCCCGGTTTTGAGAACTTCAACAGTCGGATGGAGAACGAGATCAGTTTCGTGCTCCCCCACGGGCCGCGGGACAGCCGCACTTTCCCGACGCCTACGGGCAAGGCGCAGCTGACCGTCCGTCACGCTGAATACATGCAGGTGCCTAAAGGTCGGTTGATCCTGCAGACCATGCGGGCCCACGATCAGCACAACACCACTATCTATAGCCTGAACGATAGGTATCGGGGAGTCTCCAACGGACGCTTTGTGGTGTTTGTCAACCCTGATGACCTCGCCGAGCTGGGATTGAGTGACGGGCAGACTGTCGACATTTTCAGTGAGTGGCCGGGCCGCCCGGACAAGGTGCTGCGTGGATACCGGGTGGTGTCGTATCCCTCGGCGCGAGGATGTGCCGCCTTGTACTTCCCCGAGGGCAATGAGCTCATTCACCGCGAGGCAGTGGCTGACGTGTGCAACACCCCCACCTCCAAGCAGATCGTGGTCCGTCTCGAACCCGGAACGACTCCCGTCGCCACCGGTCGTCCTGTCGCGGAGTAGGAAATAGCCCGACGCCCTAGGAGAGGCTGTGCCCTCCTAGGGCGTCGAGCTATTGAGTTCTGGCACCGGGTTCCCGCTCTTCTCAGAAGGGTGGGAGTTCTTGGAGT
>NZ_JAALDM010000115.1 GCF_014144865.1 Dietzia aerolata
CCAGCGCGGCGGCCGCGCCCTCACCCTCGGCCAGCTGGATCTCGCCGGCGGTCACGCCCGCGGCGCGCAGCAGACCGCGCACCTCACCGACCTGATCCTGGGTCGCCACGGTCACCACGGTTCCCACGGCGCCGGCGCGCGCGGTGCGGCCCGAGCGATGAACGTAGGCCTTGTGCTCGGCCGGGGGATCGGCGTGGACGACCAGGCCCACGTCGTCGACATGGATGCCGCGCGCGGCGATGTCGGTCGCCACGAGCACGGTCGCCTCGCCGGACGAGAACGCATCGAGGTTCCGGACGCGCGCGTTCTGCGACAGGTTGCCGTGCAGATCCACGCTGGCCACGCCGCGGCCGGTGAGCTGCTTGGCCAGCCGCTTGGCGCCGTGCTTGGTGCGGGTGAACATCACGACGCGCTCGTGGGCGCCGGCCAGATCGGCGAGGGCGCGCACGCGGTCGTCGGAAGTCACGCGCAGCACATAGTGAGAGGTCGGGCCGGGAGTGGCGGAGCCGTCATCCACGGAGTGGTCGACCGGGTCCACGAGGAAGCGGTCCACGAGCTTGGACACGCCCGCGTCGAGGGTCGCCGAGAACAGCAGCCGCTGCGCGCCGGCCGGGGTGGCCGACAGGATGCGGGTAACGCCCGGCAGGAAGCCCAGGTCAGCCATGTGGTCGGCCTCGTCCAGCACGGTGATCTCGGTCCGGTCGAGGCGGCAGTGCTTCTGGCCCATGAGGTCCTCGAGGCGGCCGGGGCAGGCCACCACGATGTCGACGCCGCGGTTGAGCGCGTCGACCTGGCGGCCCTGGCCGACGCCACCGAAGATCACGGTGGTGCGCATGCCCATGGCCTTGGCGAGCGGCTCGAGGGTCTCGTTGATCTGCCGCGCCAGCTCACGGGTCGGCGCGAGGATGAGCCCGCGCGGGGCGCCCTTGGTGCGCTTGGTCCCGGACGCGGCCAGGCGGGCCACGAGCGGGATGCAGAAGGCGTAGGTCTTGCCCGAGCCGGTGCGGCCGCGGCCCAGCACGTCGCGCCCGGCGAGCGCGTCGGGCAGCGTGGCGTCCTGGATGGGCGTGGGGGTGATGATGCTCGCGTCGGACAAGACGCTGAGCAGGGGAGATGGAACGCCGAGGTCGGCAAATGAACGTGACAAAGGAGGGTGCTCCGTAACTGATGGGGGCGTCGTGCCCGGCGCGCTCGCTAGGCGGCGCATCGAAGAAGTTCAGGCGATGCGCCCGGTGCGCGACCAACGGGAAGGTCGACTGTCCGCTCGGTCCGACGCAAGCGTGGTGCGGACCGACTGCAACCACCCTACGCCCCGCCACCGGCTGACCCCCTCCCGGTGGGGCAAGGTGTGACCGACGACTCGTCGGTGTGGAGGTTGGCGTCACCGTGGGCGCCGGACGGTGGCACGATGACTATCCGTGGGACTCGATCTGTCACGACTGCGCCGCCCGGACCTGGGTTCGGTGCTGCTCGGACGTGAAACCCAGTCCGCCCGCGTCCGCTCCCTGCGCGTGCGGGTCCTGTTGGTCCTGACGCTGCTGGCCTCGAATTTCGTGGGCGTCGCCGTGGCCACGGTGCTCATCCTGTTCGTGCTGCCGGGCCCGAGCCTGATGTCGACGCGGTTCCTGTGGTCGTTCGCGGTGGTGGTGCCGGTCTACGTGCTGCTCGCGATGGTCGTGGGACTGGTGTGGGTGCACTCGGCCGTCTACCGGCAGGTCCGCTGGTTCCTCGACGGCCGTGAACCCACCGAGCGGGAGCGGGTACAGACCCTGCGCCTGCCCGGGCGGGTCACCCTCATCCAGGGCCTGTTGTGGATCCTCGGCGCGATCGTCATCACCACCTCGCTGGGCGTGGCCGACCCGCAGACGATCCCCACGGCGGGCTTCACCATCATCTTCTCCGGCGTCGTGGTGTGCGGCGCCGCCTACCTGTTCGCCGATTTCGGACTCCGACCCATCGCCGCGGTGGCCCTGTCGTCGGGGACGGTGCCGCGGGCCCGATTCCTCGGCGCCATGACGCGCCTGCGGGTGGCGTGGGCCCTGGGCAGCGGCGTCCCGATCGCCGGTCTGCTCATCGTGGCCATGTACACCCTGGCCGGCCGGGCGCTCACGGTGGAGCGTCTCGCCGTCGTGGTCCTCGTCCTGGGCGGCACCTCCCTCCTGGCCGGATTCCTGCTGGTCTCCCTGTCCACGGGATCGATGCTCGGCCCGCTGCGCAGCGTGCAGTGGGCGATGGAGGACATCACCGAGGGAAACCTGTCGCGCCGGGTGGTGGTCTACGACGGCACCGAGCTCGGGCGCCTGCAGCGCGGCTTCAACCAGATGGCCGCGGGACTGCAGGAACGCGAGCGGCTGCGCGACCTGTTCGGCCGGCACGTGGGGCGGGACGTCGCCGAGGCCGCCGAGCTGGACGACCCCGAGTTGGGCGGCCGCGACGCGCGCGTCGGGGTGGTGTTTGTGGACATCATCGGCTCGACCGAGATGGCGGTCCGGGCCGAGGCCGCCGAGGTGGTTGAGGTGCTCAACCGGTTTTTCGCCGTGGTGGTGGAGACCGTGGAGGAGTACGACGGCATCGTCGACAGTTTCCTGGGCGATGCCGCCCTCGTGGTGTTCGGTGCACCCAGATCTATGGACGACTCGGCAACCGCTGCGTTGGCCTGCGCCAGAACACTGGCCGAGCGGCTCCCGCAGCGGGTTCCCGGCTGCCGCGCCGGCATCGGGGCGTCCTACGGGAATGTGGTGGCCGGGTACGTCGGCTCGGATGATCGATTCGAATACACCGTGATCGGCGACGCCGTCAACGAGGCCTCACGGCTGTGCGATCTCGCCAAGAACTATGACGGGCTGGTCCTCGCGTCGGGGGCGGCGGTGGCCGGCTCTACACCGGCAGAGGCGGACCGCTGGCAGTCGGCCGGATCGGAGGTCGTGCGGGGCCGCGACGAACCAACCGAACTCTGCATCCCGCGCTGAGCCGACTACCCCTGCGGCAGCGTCACGTCCTGTCCGCCGAGCTCCACCTGAAGCCCCTGGTCGACCACCTGGGCCCCCTCGATCACCATGCCGTCGGGCAGCTTCGCGACCGTCGAGTCGACCACTGTGGTGATCCCGGCGAACAGGCCATCGGGCAGCGGGAATCCGAGCAGCGCGGTCTGCTCCGGTCGCAGCGTGAGTTGGCCGTCGGTCACGCCGGGAGACACGCCGATCTCTGCGATCCCGCCGATGTCCGCGCGCAGTAGTCCGGCCGCGGGGTCGGGCCGCACGGAACGGATCTCGGCCATCCCGGCAATCGGCGAGTTCTGCGCGGCCTCGCCCTGGGAGGCGGCCGCCACGAGTTGCTGTTCGTCGAGCACCGCGGTGCCGTCGACGTGGGCGGCGTGGATCGCGCCATCGACGAGCGTCACGGTGCTCGCGGTGACGTCGAGCTGCGGCACGGTGTCCGAGCCGGGCGAGGTCAGGTGCACAGTGTCGGCGGAGCGGGTGCTCAGCAATTCCCACAGCAGCAGGCCGCCCCCGAACGAGACCGAGGCGGGCGCGTCGATCTTCGCCGACACCTCCTTCTCGGCCCGGTCCGACAGGTACCAGCGCACCCCGAACTCGGCCGCTGCGACCAGCCCCACCAGCAGTGCCACCAGAAGGATCAGGGAGCAGCCGCAGCCGCGCCGCCCTCCGCCCCGAGAATTCCGTGATCCGCGTCCCATGCCGGTATCGTGCCCGACACCCGCGCCGCGGTCCACCCCGTAGCGGCACGCGAAGCGGATCGTCGTGGCAGGGGGTGTGGCCCATCGCCGGTGCGGTTGCGGGACTGCGCCGTGGGCCCCACGCTCGGGGTATGACCGAGACACAGGAAGCAGCAGCCGAGCCCCGCACCGTCGCTTTTCTCGTCGCCGGTGAGGGGGTGGAGCGGGTCGAGTTGACCGAACCGTGGGAGGCCGTCGAGGACGCCGGTCACACCGCCGTGTTGGTGAGTATTGACGACGACAACGTCCAGCTCGTCGACCATCTGCACCCCGCCGGCACTCAGCCGGTTGACCGGACCACCGCCGAGACGTCGGCAGCGGACGTGGATGTCCTGGTGCTGCCGGGTGGGGTCGCCAACCCGGACGCGCTCCGTCAGGATCCGCATGCCGTGACCCTGGTGCGCGAGATGGTCGAGGCCGGAAAGCCGGTGCTGGCCATCTGTCATGCGCCGTGGGTGCTCATCGAGGCGGATGTGGTCCGTGGCCGGAGGGTCACGTCCTATCCGAGTCTGCGGACCGACCTGGTCAATGCCGGCGCGGAGTGGGAGGACTCCGAACTGGTCATCGACGACGGCGTCATCACCAGCCGCAACCCCGGTGACCTGCCGGTCTTCTGCGAGGCTCTCCTCGGCGCGATCCGCGGCGCCGACTGACCCGGCTGCCCCGTCGGGCCGACGCAGGAGTCGACCACACCCCTTGGTGAGGCACTTTTCACCGAGTATGGGTGTGGTCGTAGTCGGTGCTGCCATGCATGTGTCGCGCACCGCTGCCATAATCGGAAACGATTCGGCCGCGGGCGGAACTTTCAGGGCTCAATGCAGGGCACTTCATGCCGCGCGGGGACGGAGTCGGTATGCCCAGGTACAAAACTCTGGAACCCACTGCGGCGTTCTGGTCGTGGCGAGACGATGCGGCGTGCATCGGTCACGAGGATCTCTTCTTCAGTCTCGAGGAGGAGGCCAAAGGTGAGCGCCGGGAGAAAGAGGAGCGGGCCAAGCGGGTCTGCATGACCTGCCCCGTGTTGGGCAGTTGTAGAGCCTTCGCACTGGAGACCAAGGAGCTCTACGGCGTCTGGGGTGGACTCACCGAGGCCGAGCGGCACCGGATCGCGGGAAGGCACCGCACCGGCTGAGCGGGCCGGAGCGGTGTTCGCCCGTTCAGCTCGCCCGAGTCCGCTCGCGGTGTCGCCGCAGAGCGGTGACGAGCCCGGAACGGGGCCCCTCGTGATCGTCATACGTCCGGGGTTCCCCTGCGAACATCCGCTCCGACCTGGTCTCGGGCGCATCGTCCGAGGTCGCGGTGAGGAATCGGTCCGGTAGCGAGAGCTTGGCGATCGTGCGCCACGACTGCCAGTACTGCTTGTACAGCGGGCCCGTCGTGTACGGCAGGTCCCACCGTCGGCACACGTCTTGCACCTTCACCGACATCTCCGCGTACCGGTTCGAGGGCAGCGTGGGGAACAGGTGGTGCTCGATCTGGAATGACAGGTTCCCGGACATGAAGTGCGTCAGCCTGCTGCCGGTGAAGTTGGCGGAGCCGAGCATCTGACGCAGGTACCACTGGGCCTGCGTCTCGTTCTCGAGGTCGTCGAGGGTGAACTTGTCCGCGCCGTCCGGGAAGTGGCCGCAGAAGATCACCGCGTTGGACCACAGGTTGCGGATGACGTTGGCGGTGGCGTTCGCGGTCAGTGTCGTCTTCCAGTCCGAGCCGGACAGCATCGGCCACCACACGTAGTCCTTGCCCACCTGCCGGCGGGCCTTGCGGAGGAACTGGCCGATGCGGCGCTTCTGCTCGGGCCATCCCGAGGCGTTGATGGTGCCCGGGGCGATCTCCAGGTGCTGCACGCCGACACCCCACTGGAACGCGAACGCGAGCATGGTGTTCCACACGATGTTCAGCCCGTAGGCCGGGTGCCACGGCTGGTCCCGGGTCACGCGCACGACGCCGTACCCCACGTCGTCATCCATTCCGATGATGTTCGTGTACTTGTGATGGTGGTAGTTGTGGGTGGCCTTCCAGTGCTCGGAGGTGCCCACGATGTCCCACTCCCAGGTAGTCGAGTGGATCTCCGGGTCGTTCATCCAGTCCCACTGCCCGTGCATCACGTTATGCCCGAGTTCCATGTTCTCGATGATCTTGCCGGCCGCGAGTAGTCCGGTGCCCACCACCCAGGCGGGCCGATAGCTGGAGAACAGCAGCACGGCGCGACCGCCGGCCACCAGGCCACGTTGGAGCCGGATCGTATTACGGACGTAGCGACGGTCCGCTTCGCCGAGCGAGTCCATGACTTCCATCCGGATCGCGTCGAGTTCCGCGCCGATCGCGTCGACGTCCTCGGCACTGAGATGGGCATATTCCTTCACGTCGGATACCGCCATGAGTGGATCCTACGGGTGTCACAAGTTGGTGTCGACTGTGAACTGAGTCTCGCGAGTTGCGTTTGTGGCGGCTTGTCGCCGTTTATGCTCCGTTCATGGCACTGGTCGAGATCTCAGGCGTGAATAAGCACTTCGGTGACTTCCACGCCCTCAAGGACATCAATCTGTCCATCGAGCAAGGTGAGGTCGTGGTGGTGATCGGACCTTCCGGGTCCGGAAAATCAACTCTCTGCCGCACCATCAACCGCCTCGAAACCTTTGATGAAGGAAGCATCAGGATCGACGGCAAGCCGTTGCCCGAGGAGGGCAAGGAGCTGGCCCGACTCCGCGCCGAGGTGGGCATGGTGTTCCAGTCGTTCAACCTCTTCGCGCATAAGACCATTCTCGAGAACGTCACGCTGGGCCCGATCAAGGTTCGGAAGCAGAAGAAGGGCGAGGCCGAGGCGCGGGCGAGGGAACTCCTCGCGCGTGTCGGTGTCGACCACCAGGCGGACAAGTACCCGGCCCAGCTCTCCGGCGGCCAGCAGCAGCGCGTGGCGATCGCCCGCTCCCTGGCCATGGACCCCAAGGTCATGCTGTTCGACGAGCCGACCTCGGCTCTGGACCCGGAGATGATCAACGAGGTCCTGGACGTCATGACCGGGCTCGCCAAGACCGGCATGACCATGGTCGTGGTGACCCACGAGATGGGCTTCGCCCGCAAGGCCGCCGATCGCGTCGTCTTCATGGCGGACGGCGAACTGGTCGAGCAGGCCACCCCCAACGAGTTCTTCACCAACCCTCAGAGCTCGCGGGCCAAGGACTTCCTGTCCAAGATCCTCACCAACTAGACCTCCACACCACCGAGGGACCGTACGCGGACCCGTACGCGACGCATCCACCCACCCACGAGGAGACAAGATGAAATTCCGACGGATCGGTGCCGCTGCCGCGGCCGCAACCTTGGCGCTCGGCCTGGCCGCCTGTGGCGGCTCGGACGACGGCGGCGACAAGCTGAAGATCGGCATCAAGTACGACCAGCCCGGCCTCGGCCTGAAGGAAGGCAACGAGTACACGGGCTTCGACGTGAAGGTCGCCGAGTACGTGGCCGAGAAGCTGGGCACCTCCGAGGACGACATCGAGTGGGTCCAGGCCCCGAGTGCGCAGCGTGAGACGCTGCTGGAGACCGGCCAGGTCGACATGATCGTGGCGACCTACTCCATCACCGACTCCCGCAAGGAGAAGGTCAGCTTCGCCGGCCCGTACTTCATCGCCGGTCAGGACCTCCTGGTCCGGGCCGACGACGATTCCATCACCGGTCCGGACTCCCTCGACGGGAAGCGTCTCTGCTCGGTGAGCGGCTCGACGTCCGCGCAGACCGTGCAGGAAGAGGTCCCGGGCGTCAACCTGCAGGAGTTCGGCACCTACTCCGAGTGCGTCTCGGCGCTGCAGTCGGGAGCGGTCGACGCACTGACCACCGATGACACGATCCTGGCCGGCTATGCCGCCCAGCCGCAGTACGAGGGCCAGCTCAAGGTCGTCGGCAACTCGTTCACCGAGGAGCTGTACGGCATCGGCATCCAGAAGGGAGACGTCGAGAAGTGCGAGCAGATCAACGAGGCGATCACCGAGATGATCGACAGCGGTGACTGGCAGACCGCGTTCGACGAGACCCTCGGCACCGCCGACTTCGTCCCCGGTCCGGGTAACCCGCCGGAGCCGGAGCCCTGCTCCTGACCTGATCCGGTAGTCCCCGTCTCCACGGTCCGGGCCGTCGACCCATGGCCCTCGGCCCGGACCGTGGAGACGGAGATGCTCCTTAAGGAAGGCTGACCATGGGCGATATGTTCGTCAACTATGACGTCCTCGGGGCCGTCTGGGTCACGATCCAGTTGTCAGTGCTCGGCATCATCGGTGCGCTCATCCTGGGGACGATCGTCGCGATCCTGCGTGTCTCCCCGGTGGCGGCCCTGCGCGGTATCGGCACCTCGTACGTCAACACGTTCCGAAACACGCCGCTGACCCTGCTGATGGTCTTCAGCATCCTGGGATTGTCATTCATCATGGGGCTCTCGGTGTCGAAGGACTTCGCCCGGAATGCCTTCTGGTGGGCCGTGATCATGTTGGCCGTCTATCACGCCGCATACATCTGTGAGGCCATTCGATCGGGCATCAACACGGTGCCGGTCGGCCAGGCGGAGGCGGCCAGGTCGATCGGACTCGGCTTCGGGCAGTCCCTGCGCGAGGTGATCCTGCCGCAGGCCTTCCGCGGCGCCATCGCCCCACTTGGATCGGTGATCATCGCGCTCATCAAGAACTCGACGGTGGCGGCCGTGATCGGCGTCGGCGACTCCGCCGGCCTGATGCAGGTCATCACCGAGAACGAAGGCGCGAGCCTGCCGATGTTCTTCTTCTTCGCCATGGTCTTCGTGGTCCTCACCCTGCCGATCGGGCTGGGCACAACGTCCCTGTCACGGAAGCTGGCGGTGAAGCGATGAGCACTCAAGCCGTACTGTTCGACGCCCCCGGCCCCAAGGCCCGGGTACGCCACCGGATCCTCACCGTGGTCGGCATCCTCATCGCGATCGCGATCGCGTACGTCGTCATCCAGAAGTTCAACGAGGCCGGTCAGCTCAAGGCGTTCATGTGGGAGCCGTTCGTCACCGATCCGGCGGTGTGGACGAACTACCTGATCCCCGGTTTGAAGGGCACGTTCACCGCCGCGGGGATTTCGATCGTCCTCGCCGTGATCTTCGGACTGCTCTTCGGTATGGGGCGTCTGTCGACGATCGGCCCGGTTCGCTGGTTCTGCAGCGTGATCGTCGAATTCTTCCGCGCCGTCCCGGTGCTGCTGATGATGGTGTTCGCCTACTTCGGCTACTTCGCGACCTCGAACCTGGTGCCCAACGTTCATGCCCCGCTCGCTGCGGTGGTCACCGCGCTCACGCTCTACAACGGCGCGGTGATCGCGGAACTCGTGCGTTCCGGTGTGCACGGACTGCCGAAGGGCCAGGCCGAGGCCGGACTGTCGGTCGGGCTCTCCCCGGGGCAGGTGCTGCGCTCGATCCAGCTTCCCCAGGCGCTCACCGCGATGCTGCCCGCGCTGGTCGGCCAGCTGGTCGTGGTGCTCAAGGACTCCGCCCTCGGCTACGGCATCACGTACCTGGAGCTGCTGACCTGGTCCAAGACCCTCGGGTCGGCGTACGCCAACACCGTGCCCGCCTACATCGTCGCCGGCATCCTGTTCGTCATCATCAACTACACGCTCACCAAGCTCGCGGTGTACCTCGAGGGCAGGCTCAAGAAGCGTCGCGCCAAGAAGTAGCGCGCCGACCTCGCGAGGGCACGGCCCCACCGAAAGGCCCAGCCCCACCCGGGTCCCGTACATAGAGAAGTGCCCCACCGGAAACCCTTCCGGTGGGGCACTTCCCTGTGCGCTCGGGGCGCGGCGCTCGCCGCGCGAGCGCTCAGGCGTTGACCTGGGTCAGATCACTTGGGCGGCATGATGATGCCGCCGTCGACGCGGACGGTCTGCGCGTTCACGTACGGGTTGGACAGCAGCTGCATGACCATGGAGGCGAGCTCGTCGCCGGTGCCGAGACGCTTGGGGAACAGGACGTTCTCGCCGAGCTTGGCCTTGAACGCCTCGGACTCCGGGCCCTCGCCGTAGATCGGGGTGTCGATCAGGCCGGGGGCGACGGTGTTGACGCGGATGCCGGCGGCCGACAGGTCGCGGGCAATCGGCAGGGTCATGCCGACGATGCCGCCCTTGGAGGCGGAATAGGCGGCCTGGCCGATCTGGCCCTCGAACGCGGCGACGGAGGCCATGTTGACGATGGCGCCCTTCTGGCCGTCGGCGTCGGGCTCGTTGACGCTCATCTTGGTGGCGGCCAGTCGCAGCATGTCGAAGGAGCCGATGAGGTTGATGTCGACGACCTTGCGGAACGCGTTGATGTCGAACGCGGACGTGAACTCACCGTCGCGGCCGATGGTGCGCTGCGCCCAGCCGATGCCGGCGGAGTTGACGAGGTAGCGCAGCGGGCCCAGCTCGAGGGCGGCGGCGACGGCGGCCTCGTTCTGCTCGGTCTTGGTCACGTCGACGGCCACGAACACGCCGCCGACTTCCTTGGCCAGGGCCTCGCCCTTGTCGGCGTTCATGTCGGCGATGACGACCTTGGCGCCCTCGGCGGCGAGCTGACGGACGACGGCTGCACCGATGCCGGAGGCACCACCCGTGACGATCGCACTTGCTCCAGAAATATCCATGCGATAACGGTAACAAGCGAACCCGCGCGGGACGGCGTCTACCTGTGTTTTACGCCGTCACAAAACCACCGTGCGCAGCCCGCCGCCGCGCCCAGCCCGCAGCCCTCAGCCAGCCGCCGCCCAAGCCCTCAGCCCTGCGCGGGCACGTTGACGTCCCAGCGGATGCCAAACTTGTCCTTCACCTGTCCGTACAGCTCGCCCCACGGCGCCATCTCGAACGGCATGCCCTCGGAACCGCCGCCGTCCAGGACCTTGGCGATGAACCCGCGCGCCTCGTCCTCGGCGTCGAAGGTGAGCAGGAACGAGTAGACGTCGCTGTCGAGGACGGGGAGGTTGTCGCCCATGCCGTCGCCGCCGGCGAGGCTGAAGGTCGGTGAGGTCATGGTTCCGTGCGCGACGGCGCCGGGCGGCGGGGTGAACGGGAAGCCCTCCATCGACGGCATGTCGTCGTAGGTCTGGATGTCGAGCTCGCCGCCGAACAGTTCGGCGTAGTAGGGAAGAACCTCGGAGGCGTTGCCGGGGAAGGAGATGTAGGGGGTGCTGGTGGCGGACACGGGTAATCCTCTCGCCGGGGTGGTGGGTCGACGCCGGTGGCGCCGCACGGGTCTGACGTTAGTGGTCGTCACCGCCCGCACAAAGGGTTCCGGCCTGTGAGAAGCCATCGAGTTTCTTACGACGACGACGTCATCCCGCCGCCATCATCGAATGCTCCCCGCCGGGCGAACGGTCAGGGCGTATCGCTCTTCGGTATGCCATCGTGCCCACCGACCGTCTCGCCTGCTGCTTCCCGACCGGACAGCGCGAGGAGCCGGGTCCGTGCGTCGGCGCCCAGGGGCACGGGAAGCGCCTCGCCCAGGACGTCGAAGGTCCGCATGAGTTCCACGATGTCGCGTGCGTGCTCGTTCAGCCACGCGGCGAGCTCGGCAGCCTCGGGCGCCTCCCAGGTCTCGGGAGCGAGGTCGTGTGCGTGCACGACCAGCTCGAACACGCGCAGCGCGAGCAGGTCGCGGACGGGGATCTCCGCCAACCGGTGGGGCACCATCGCGTCGGCGTCGGGGGCCTTGGCGAGCCGTTTGCGCAATCCGGCGGAGGTGCGGTGCAGTGCGGGGACGGGCTTGTCGCCGGCGTGGTCGGCGGTGCGGGTCCAGCCGATCTCCGACTCAGGCTCGTTCGTGAAGTAGGCGGCGTAGCGCAGCCCGCCGCCGAGAACGTGGTTGGCGCAGTCCCGGCGGCTCCACCCGGGGCAGGCGGCGCAGTCGCCGTCGAGGCCGGTGACCAGGGCGCGGCCGAAAAGCGTGGTGGCCGAGTCGAGTACGTCGAGGTGTTCGCGGGGGACGGGTGTGGACCTCATGGGCTACCTCCGGAATGTCTGACCACCACAGTAGGTTTATCTCCATGGCGCCCATACCCGCGCGCCCGGATTCGTATCGATTCGTTGCATCGATGCGGATTCCGCCCGATGCCGAGTTCTTCTGATGCCTTAGAAAGGACCCTCCACAGTCATGAGTTCGCAGACCTCCGGTGCCGCCGAGACCAGGGAGTTCCAGGCGGAGACCCGACAGCTGCTGGATCTGATGATCCACTCGATCTACTCCAACCCGGACACGTTCCTGCGTGAGGTCATCTCCAACTCCTCGGACGCCCTGGACAAGCTGCGGCTCGCCGCCCTCCAGGACTCGTCCCTCGGGGTGGACACCTCGGACCTGCACATTCAGCTGGACGCGGATGAGCAGGCCCGCACGCTGACCATCCGGGACAACGGCATCGGCATGTCCCGCGACGAGGTCGTGGATCTCATCGGCACGCTCGCCAAGTCCGGCACCGGCCAGATGCGCGAGGCGCTGGCGGCGGCCCGGTCGGCGCAGGAGGCCGGGGAGATTTCGGAGCAGGCGACGGCCGATCTGATCGGTCAGTTCGGCATCGGCTTCTACTCGACGTTCATGGTCGCGGACACCGTCTCGCTCGTCACGCGCAAGGCCGGGGAGCCCGTGGGCACGCGCTGGACCTCCTCCGGTGAGGACACGTACACGATCGAGGAGGCGGCCGACGCGCCCCAGGGCACCTCGGTGATCCTGCACCTCAAGCCGTCCGGCGGGGATGCGGCGCTGCCGGACTACGCGGACGAGAACACGCTGCGCCGGGTCGTGCGCACCTACTCGGACTTCATCGCGTGGCCCATCCGCATGGAGGTCGAGCGCCCCGCCCCGGAGCCTGAGGGGGATGACGATGAGGCGGGCGATCCCGCGGCCGAGAACACCATCACCGAGACGGTCACCCTGAACTCGCAGAAGGCGCTGTGGACCCGGCCCAAGTCAGAGGTCTCCGAGGAGGAGTACTCCGAGTTCTACCGGCACATCTCCCACGCGTGGGATGAGCCGCTCGAGACGATCACCCTCAAGGCAGAGGGAACCTTCGAGTACCAGGCCCTGCTGTTCCTGCCCACGCAGGCGCCGTTCGACCTGTTCTCGCAGGACGCCAAGCGCGGAGTGCAGCTCTACGTCCGTCGAGTGTTCATCATGGACGACTGCGAGGAGCTGGTCCCGCCGTTCCTACGCTTCGTCAAGGGCATCGTCGACGCGCAGGACCTGTCGCTGAACGTCTCCCGAGAGATCCTGCAGCAGGACCGCCAGATCCGGTCGATCCGCAAGCGCCTGGTCAAGCGGGTGCTGCAGACGATCGAGCAGCTCCGAAACGATCGTCCCGAGGAGTTCCGGGGCTTCTGGACCACCTTCGGTGCGGTTCTCAAGGAGGGCCTGATCGCTGACGTGGAGTCGCGCGACCAGTTGCTCGCGGTCAGCACGTTCGCCTCGACCCGGCCCGCCGATGCCACCTCCACCGACTCCGCCGACTCCGTTGACAGTGCCGACGCGGATGCCGACACCGCGGACTTCGGCACCACCATCGCCGAGTACGTCGAGCGGATGGTCGAAGGGCAGGAAGAGATTTACTACCTGACGGGCACGTCCCGTGCGGCGGTGGAGAACTCCCCGCACCTGGAGGCGTTCCGCGCCCGCGGTGTCGAGGTGCTGATTCTCACCGATCCTGTCGACGAGGTGTGGGTCGACGCGGTCGGCGAGGTCGACGGCAAGCGCCTGCGTTCCGTGGCCAAGGGCGATGTGGACCTGTCGGGCATCGGCTCGGACGCCCAGGACCCCGCCGACGAGCCGGATGCCGCCGAGTTCGCGGATCTGCTCACCTGGCTCGGCGAGGAGCTGGAGGACCAGGTCAAGCAGGTGCGGCTGTCGCACCGGCTCACCGAGTCGGCGGCCTGCATGGTCGGTGACGAGTTCGATATGACCCCGCAGCTGGAAGCCATGTACCGAGCCTCGGGGATGGAGCTGCCGGCGAGCAAGCGCATCCTGGAGCTCAACCCGTCGCACCCGCTGGTCGAGCGACTGCGCGGACAGCACGCGACGGACCCGTCGGCGGCGGAGCTGAAGGACACGGCCCGGCTCATCGCCGGCGCGGCGGTCCTCGCGGAAGGTGGCAAGCTCACCGATCCGGCGGCCTTCGCCAAGCTGCTCGTCGACCGCATCTGACGGACGCCGCCGGGCCGCCCGGGCACGCGCCGCTTCGACACCCTCCGACCTGCGCAGTCGGATCCTGACTCAGCTCAGGATCTGCTGCGCCAGGCGGAGGGTGTCGGCGTCGAACAGCACGAGCGTTGCGGTCTCGACCGTGGTGGACGTGCCTCCGATGGTGTCGAGTGCGATACGGGCCGCGTCCTCAAGAGGCCACCCGTACGCACCGGCGGAGATGAGCGGAAACGCCACGGTCCGCGCCCCGAGAGAGTCGGCCACGGCCAGGCTGCTGCGGTAGCACTCGGCCAGGAGGTCGCCGCCCTGCCGGCCATACACCGGTCCGACGGTGTGGATCACCCAGCGGGCCGGAAGGTCACCGCCGCCCGTCGCCACGGCCTGGCCGGTGGGTAGGCCATCCGGGAACTGATCGGCACGCAGGGCGCGGCACTCGCGCAGGATCGCCGGGCCGCCGGCGCGGTGGATCGCGCCGTCGACCCCGCCGCCACCCAGGAGTGAACTCTTGGCTGCATTGACTACCGCGTCGACCTCGACGTGGGTGATGTCGCCAGCGGCGAGCTCGAGCCGGGGCGGTCGAGATGCGGTCATCACTCGTCGTGAAGGCGGTCGAAGCGGTCAACGAGCCACATGATCGTGGCGACCTCGCCCACCCAGGCCAAGCTCACGCACCACCCGGCCAGGATGTCGGAAGGGAAATGCACGCCGAGGTAGACGCGGGTGACGCCGATCGTGGGGACGTACACCGCAGAGCCGGCCAGCACGGGAACGCGCCAGGGCGTACGCCAGGTCAGCACACACGCGCACCCGGCGAGGGCGGCGCTGGCCATGGCGTGGCCGCTCGGGAACGAGTAACTCTTCTCCTGCACGATGTGGGGGAAGAAGGTCGGTCGGGCGCGGCGGAACATCACCTTCAGGACCGAGTTGATGATCGTCGAGCCGACAAGTGAGACCGTCAGCAGCGTGGCCGGTCGTCGACTGCCGTGAACAGTGGCCATGTACCCGGCCGCGGCCAGCGCCACCACCGGCACCGCCGTGACCCCGCCGAGCTCGGTGACCGCCCGCACGATCCGCGTCCTGCGTGGCGAGTGGCGTCGCTTCATCCACAACATGACCGGGCGGTCGAACGGGAGCTTCGCCTCGCCGTGGATGCGCTCGGCCAGTTCGACGAATCCGATCACCGGGGTCGCAAACCCCATAAAGGCGAGACCGAACAAGCGCCACGTCCCGCGGGGGAGCGGCACCTCCTGGCGGTCGGTGATGCTGCCGAGGACATCACGGGCAGGGGACACTATCCGGCTGGGTCCGTGGGTCGTCGAAGGCGACATAGCCACAGACTAGGCACTCGATGCGGTGATGAATGGCGGATCGATCCGGATGGGGCCACTGCGTGGTTATTGTGGGCGTGGCAGACCGAGATTTCCGGAGCCGAGATGTGGAGGGCGCATGAGCCAGACGCGTGTGGAAGAGGACCTGCTCGGAACCCGGGAGGTGCCGGCGGACGCCTATTACGGTGTGCACACGGTCCGGGCCGTGGAGAACTTTCCAATAGATTCCAAGTCGATCAGCGACATCCCCGACTTCGTGCGCGGGATGGTCATGGTCAAAAAGGCCGCGGCGCTGGCGAACCTCGAGATGGGCGTCCTGGACAAGACGGTCGCGGACGCGATCGTGGGGGCCTGCGACGAGATCCTCGAAGACGGCCGATGCATGGACCAGTTCCCGTCGTGCGTGTACCAGGGTGGCGCCGGTACCTCGGTGAACATGAACGCCAACGAGGTGGTGGCCAACCTCGCGCTCGAGCGGCTCGGCCACCCCAAGGGCTCCTACGACATCGTCAGCCCGAATGATGACGTCAATCGGTCGCAGTCCACCAACGACGCCTACCCGACCGGGTTCCGGATTGCGCTGTGGCACGCGCTCGAGCGGCTCGAGCCGGCGATCGTCGCACTGCGGGAGGCCTGCTACGACAAGTCTGAGGAATTCCGTGAGGTCCTCAAGATGGGCCGCACCCAGCTCCAGGACGCGGTGCCGATGTCGCTGGGGCAGGAGTTCGGCGGATTCGCCGTCACTCTCGACGAGGAACTGCACGTGCTCGGCTCCGCCGCGCGGATGCTGCTGGCCGTCAACCTCGGTGCCACCGCGATCGGCACCGGCGTCAACACCCCGCCCGACTACCGGCGGTCGGTCATCAGCAACCTGAGGGAAGTCACGGGGCTGCCGGTCTCCGGGGCGATGAACCTCATCGAGGCCACCAGCGACACCGGCGACTACGTCAATGTCCATGCCGCCCTCAAGCGGACCGCGGCGAAGCTGTCCAAGATCTGCAACGACCTGCGACTGCTGTCCTCGGGCCCCCGCGCGGGACTCAACGAGATCAACCTCCCGGAGCTGCAGGCCGGGTCGTCGATCATGCCCGCCAAGGTCAACCCGGTCATCCCCGAGGTCGTCAACCAGGTCTGCTTTAAGGTGATCGGCAACGACGTCACCGTCACCATGGCCGCCGAGGCCGGCCAGCTGCAGCTCAACGTGATGGAGCCGGTGATCGCCCAGGCGATGTTCGAGTCCATCTCCCTGCTGACCTCGGCCATGGAGACCCTCACCGACAAGTGCGTGCGGGGCATCACAGCGAATGTCGAGGTCGCCCGCCGCAATGTGATGGACTCGATCGGCATCGTCACCTACCTCAACCCGGTGATCGGTCACCACAACGGCGACCTGGTCGGCCGTGAGTGCGCGCGCTCCGGCCGGGGCGTACGCGAGGTCGTCCTGGAAATGGGACTGCTTTCTGAGGAGGAGGTCGACGACATCCTGTCGCCGTCAAACCTGTTGCGCCCCCAGTACAAGGGCCGGACCGTCAATGCAGACGGCGAGCAGGAGCCAGCCGGACCGACGGGATAACGCCCCAACTGGTCACTTGACCAGTTACCTTCATCACATGGTTTCTCTCACATCGCAGGTAGTCGCGGGTCGCGAGATCACGTTCCCCGTGCCCGTCGTGTCCGCGTCGATCTCCGGCGCGGCCTTCCTCGGGCGCGCGGCTGTCGCCCGTCGACTCATCGCCGGTGGCGCCCAGTCGGCAGTACTCGATACCGCGGGCGCCGAGGTCGTGTCGCTGCCCGGCGGGCGCACCCCGGTGGTCGTGATCCACGTCCGCTACCACGACGTCCCGGGCAACGTGCTCGGCGCGTACCACGAGGTCGGACTGGCGTTCCAGGTCAAGGTGCCGGGCGTGGGCACTCGGGTTCACATCCACGAGCTGCCGGTCGACCAGGACTTCACGCTGGCCGCGGGCAACGAGTTGTGGGGCTTTCCCAAGTGGAAGGGCGACATGGTGGGCACCGCCGGCGGCGCGCTCGACGATGCCCGCCTCGGAGCGGTGGGCTCCGGCGGTACCGCCGGTATCGACATCCGGCTCGACACCCGCCGCGGGATCCCGTTGCCGGGCAAGCACTCGCTCGGCATGAACTGCATCCAGGTGCTGAACGGAGAGCCGGTGCTGGTCGGAGCCAAGGCCACGGTGTCCGGCGGTCGCATCCGCCCGGCCGGTGGAGCGAAGATCACGCTCGCGTCCGGGGTCGACGACGGCGACGCCAACGTGGCCCGCACCGCAGAGGCCGTCCGCGAGCTCGGACTCGACCGGGCCCGGGCGCTGGCCAGCTTCTCGTTCGAGAATTTCACCGCCCAGTTCCCCGCGCCGGCTCCGGTCCGCTGAGTGCCGCAGCCGCACGTGCCGCAGCCGCAATCGGCGGCTCGCTGATCAGCTGGTGCTGAGTAGCGCGATCGCTTCCTGCGCCGCGGACTCGGCGGCGGCTCGATCGGCCGGTACCAGCCCGACCCGACTGCGCCGGTCGAGCACGTCGTCGACGGTCAGCGCACCTTCGTGGGTGACTGCGTAGGAAAATTCCGCGCGAGTCACGTCGAGCCCCGGCGCCACCGGATCGAGGGGGCGCTCAAGCCGGCTCACGGCCACCACGGTGGCAGCCTCCTGCCCGTATCGCTCCACCAGCGATGCGGGCAGCG
>NZ_JAALDM010000116.1 GCF_014144865.1 Dietzia aerolata
AGTGCCCATGACATGGCGCGCACAAACTGGCGCAGCACCGGCGTGGCGTCGCGCGGGAACAACTCCCGGAAATCCGGGTCGGCGGCGCGCAGGGTCTGGGCGAACAGTTCGGGGAACCGCTCGTCCTCCAGCAGGTCGCGCAGCACCAACAGCGGCGGCGCGTCGTCGTCCACGGTGACGGGTTCGTCGAGCGGGCCCGCGAGCGGATCGTGGCGCCGGCCCAGGTACGGGTCGAGATCGATGTCGTCCACGACCTCCTCGACGGCCGGGAGGCGGTAGTCGTCGTCGGAGCCGTCCGAACTGTCCGAGCCGGCCGGGCCTGCCGAGCCGGTCAGGTCGCCGGGGCCGCCCACGGTGTCCGGGTCCGCGCCCTCATCCGGTCCGCGCTTCTTCTTGCCCACCTCTGCGCCTCCCGTCCCGTCTTTGTCGCTGCCCACCGTGGCCGATGGTCGTTGTCGTCGTCGTCAAATTCACGAGTAACCCCAGCCTAGCGCCGACCGGCCGCCTCACTGCCCGAGCGTGATGTCGACCCCCGCGCGCAGTTCGTCTTCCGTGTAGACCAGCTGGCCGCGGCCCGGGAGTTCGATCCGGTAGAGCGTGCCGCCGGGCTCGATGTCGGGGAACTCGAAGGTGAAGGTGCACGACGACAGGTCGCCGCCGCTGTAGGCCAGCTTGGTGCGGGCCTCGACCCCGATGCCGGATTCGCGCAGCGTGATGGTCGTGCCTTCGCCGATGTCGGACAGGGAGAGCGGCAGGTCGCAGCTGGTGCGGTCGCCGGAGACGGGGTCGGCGCGGGTCGAGACCACCGTGAAGGTGCCGTCGACGGTGAACTCGCCCGAGTCGGGGATCGGCGGCGGTGGGTCGGAGCGTCCGAACGGGTTCTGCGCGGCGGGGGTGGAGTCGTCGTCACCGCCGAGGAGGGAAAAACCAAAAACTACGACGACGACGAGGGCAAACACCCCGATCGCCGCCACCGTGACGAGTGGGCCACGCGACCCGGACGTCCTGGCCAGCGTCGAGGAAGCGGGCGTGCCAGGGTGGGCCAGGCCGGCGGGACCGCCAGGGCGCCACGGGCCGGTGGGCTCCTGCGGGGACATGCCGTACGGCGGGGTCGGTTGGCCTTGGGGCGGAGCTGGCTGGCCCTGATACGGAAGTGCTGGCTGGCCCGGCTGTCCCGTCTGGCCCGCTTGTCCCTGCGGCGCTGCCATGGGCTGGGCCCCCGCGAAAGGCGACGCCGGATCGGGGAACGGTTCGGGCCCGGGTTCTGGGGAGGGCAGCGGTTGTGGCGGGTCGCCATAGCGGTAGGTGCCGTCAGAGAGCGGGGGATAGTGCATCGGCATGGCGCACGCTCCTCTCCCGCGGGTCCGCGCGATGGTCGGCGCGGAACTCGAAGGACGATTCTAGTCGCCCGTCCGGTGACGGGTTGATCACAGTTCTGGCCTGTGGACGAGTGGCGGTTAGCCGCTTCGGCCGGTTGTCGGGGAAAGTAGAGGAATGTCTGTCGAGTCTTCCCGCCCCGACTCCGAGTCCGGAGATCCCCGGCCCGTCGATCCGGCCTCCTCCGCCCACGCACATCCGGAGTCGGTGCACCACGATCCCGTCGCGGATTCCGACCTCGATCCCGCCTCCCCGGTTCCCACCCGGCCAGGCCCGATCGAAGCTGTCGGCAACGTGGTCCGGGGCGCGCTGATCGGGATGGCCGAGTTGGTCCCCGGCATCTCTGGCGGCACTGTCGCGCTCGTGGTGGGCGTGTACCCGCGACTGCTCGACACCGGCTCGCACATCGTCGACGGAATGCGCTCGGCCGTGCTCGGCAAGGACCGTGCGGCCCGGACCAAGGCCGCGTTCCGGCACGCCGACTGGTGGCTGCTCGGCATGCTCGCGCTGGGCATGCTCGCGATGGTCTTCACCATGGCCGGCGTGCTCGGCAGCTTTGTGGAGAACCAGCCCGAAATTTCCAGCGGGCTGTTCTTCGGCATGGTGGCGATGAGTATCTTCGTGCCGCTGAATATGGCCCGCCGGACCCCGGGCGGCCGGACCTGGGCGCTCGCGCTGATGCTCATCGTGGGCGCCGTCCTAGCGTTCTCGCTGACCAGTCTGCCGCGCGGTGAGATCGGCGACCCGTCCTACCTGCTGGTATTCGTGGCCGCGGCAGTCGCGATCTGCGCTCTGGTGCTGCCCGGTATGTCGGGCTCGTTCCTGCTCATGGCGATGGGGCTGTACGCGCCGACGATGAACGCCGTCAGCGACCGGAACATCCCGTACATCCTGGTGTTCGCCGCCGGTGCCTTTGTCGGCATCGCGCTGTTCGTCAAGGTCCTGGACCGGCTGATGGAGGACTTCCGCAAGCCCACGCTCATCGTGATGGTGGGTCTGATGATCGGCTCGCTGCGAGCCCTGTGGCCGTGGCGCGACGACGAGGTGGGCTCGGTCTTCGGCCCCGACGACAACTGGCCGGTGGTCGTGGCTGCCGCGATCGGCGGCGCGATCATTGTTGCCGTGGTGATCTTCGCCGAGCATCGCCTTGCCAGCCGGGTCGAGGCGGCCAAGGACGCGCCGGCCGCGCAGGCCTGAGCCTTCCACGCTCCGGCCGCGCGCAGGATTTTCCACAGGCCTGTCCGTATCCACAGCCACGGGCCACGGGGCCGGTGTGGGACGGACGTTGTCGTCGTCGTCCTCTAGCCTGGCGGCGTGCTCCAGTCCAACGTGTGGGTCCCCGAGTCCGAGATCGCATCCCTGGTGGGTTCTGCCGCCCTGGGGCGTGCCCGCGGCTACGCGAACGGCGACAAGATCCGGCGCGTCACCTACCGCGGTAAGGACCACCGCCTGAGCGCCGAGGTCAAGGGCAGTGGCCGCGACTGGTATTCCACGACGGTCCACCTCACGCCAACCGAACCCGACGGGGCGGCCAGGCCCACGCGCGCGCTGTGCTCCTGCCCGGTCGCGCTGGACTGCAAGCACGCCGCGGCGCTCCTGCTGTACGTCAGCGAGCTGGCGCAGGACGCCACCGTCCCCACCTGGCGGCGGCGGGCCGAGCAGTCGATGCGCGCGCTCGCGCGGCCTCAGCAAATCGAGGAGTCCCCGCTGATCGGGCTGCAGCTGTCGCTCGTGGCGGACGACACCGATCCTCTCTCCGCCGCCGAGGGGATCCAGCCGGGGCTCGGGAATCGGCTCAAGGCGCGGATCGTGGTGCCGGGCAAGGGCGGGCGCTGGAAATCGGCGGGCGTGGAGTGGGACCGGCTGCGGTACGGCTGGGACGGCGGGATGTCGCACGCGCAGTCCGGATTCTTCCGGGCCGTGGACGCGATCGCGCGCAGTGACCGCCAGGCCCGCGTGTGGCTCGACCTGTGCGACGCCGAGGTGCCTGCCCTCTGGCCCCTGATCTCTACCGCAGCCGAGTCGGAGGTCGAGATCGTCCCCGGCGACGGGCTGCTCGACGTCAGGCAGGGCCCGCGGCGCCGCGTCGGCCTGACCACGTGGAGCCCCGACGGGTCCGAGCTGGTGGTGGTCGCCGCGGCCGTCCCGATGCCCGGCACCGACGGTGGTCACCCCGGAAGCGAGGGTGGTGACCCGGGTGAAGAGCTTGTGGACGACGACGACAACGCCGGCAGCACCTCCGGCGGCGCGACCGCCGGCACCCACCGGGCGGACGATCAGTACACGGTGCGCGGAGAGTCTGACGCTTCCGGTCGGCCGCTTCCCGGCGCGCTTGTCGGCCAACGCGGGGACCTGGTGGCGGTGATACGCGATCGCGTGCTGGAGCTGTCCACGGTCGGGCGGCTCAACCCGGGCTTGGCCGACCGCCTGCGCGAGTGGCGGGAGCTGCGGATCCCCGACGAGGCGGTCGGAGAATTCTGTGCCGAGTTCCTGCCTGATCTGGCCGATCACTACCCGGTCCACGACCCGGTGGGCCGCCTTGAGCTTCCCCGTTTCGATCGGGTGGAGCTGGAACTGTCCATCCGGCCGGTCACGGTCGCCGATATTCGGGGCAAGCGGCTCCGGCCGCATACCGGCTTGGATCTGATCCTGTTGTGGAATCACGTCGAGGTGTTGCGCATGCCGGACGGGACCGAGGCCCTGCGCAGGCGGCCGCTGAACATCAACGATTTCACCGACGAGGGGCCGCTCGGCGGAGACGGCTACGCGATCGCGCTCGCCGAGTCCGTCGAGGCGACCGAGTGGGACTGGCTCCTGCAGGTCGGGGAATACCGGGTCGCGGGGCACGAGGCAGGGCAGGTACTTGCCGACGGTGTTCCCGTCCTGGAGTCGCTCGAGGGGATCCGCGTGACGCTCACCGACGACGTCCCCGCGATCCGCCGCGCCACCGAGGGGCTGCAGGTCCACGTGGCCACCGAGGAGGAGGGCTCGGGCATCGACTGGCTCGGCCTGTCGGTGTCGGTGACGGTCGAGGGCCGACCCATTCCGTTTGCCGCGATCTTCCAGGCGGTGGTGACCGGGCAGGAGGAGATCGTCACCGAGGACGGCGTGCTGGTGCCGATAGATCTCGAGCGGTTCGGCGAGCTCAAGGTCCTGCTGGAGGAGGCCATGGCCGCCTCCGCCGATCGCGAGGGCCGTGCGCCGAAGGGAGACGGAATCAAGATCGGGCTGGGGCAGGCCGGGTTGCTGGCGGACCTGGCCGAACTCGCCGACGATCTTGCCCCGCCGACCGGACGAGCAAAGGCGCTGATGGAGCTCGCCAGGGACAAACCAGATCCGGTGCCCGTGCCCGCCGCTCTGCAGGCCGAACTCAGGCCATATCAGCAGCAGGGACTCGACTGGCTGGCCATGCTGTGGCGGCACAAGATCGGCGGGATCCTGGCCGACGACATGGGACTGGGCAAGACCATCCAGTCACTCGCGCTCATCGCGCACGCCCACGAGACCTTCACCCATGCCGGCGGCGTGGGCTCCACTCCGGACGCCTCGCCGGGGCCGTTTCTCGTCGTGGCGCCCTCGTCGGTGGTGCCCAACTGGGAGGCCGAGGCTCGCAAGTTCGTGCCGTCCCTGCGCGTGGCCAGGCGCTCGGCGACCGAGGCCAAGTCGGCCAGCACGGTCGCCGAGGACGCGGCAGCGCACGACATCGTGGTGACCTCCTCGACCGTCCTGCGTCTGGACTCCGAGTCCTATACGGCTGTCGAGTGGGCGGGCGTCATCCTGGACGAGGCGCAGCAGGCCAAGAACCCCGCCTCCAAATTGTTCGCCGCTCTCGCCGGGCTGCGGGCGGACTTTCTGCTTGCTGTCACGGGCACCCCGATGGAGAACAACCTCACCGAGCTGTGGGCGGTCTCGGCGCTCTCGTGTCGCGGCGTGCTGCCCGACGCCCGGGACTTCCGCGAGCTGTACCGCACGCCCATCGAGAAGCACGGCGACACCGAGGCCCTGCAGCGGCTGCGCCGCCGGCTGCGGCCGTTCCTCCTGCGCCGCCGCAAAGAACTCGTGGCGGGCGACCTGCCGCCGCGCACCGACGCGGTGATGGAAGTCGAACTCTCGGCCACCCACCGCCGGATCTACGAGCGGGAACTCGCCCGGCAGCGTGCCTCCCTGCTCGCGCTGCTCGACGATTTCGACGGCAACCGCATCTCGATCCTCGCCGGCCTCACCGTCTTGCGCCGCCTCTGCTTGGACGCCTCCCTGGTCGATCCGGAGCACGCCGACGTGGCCTCCGCCAAGACCGACGAGCTGGTCAGCGCGCTGCGGGAGGTGGTGGCCGAGGGGCACCGGGCGCTGGTGTTCAGCCAGTTCACCACCTACCTCGACACCGTGGTGGACCGCCTGCGCGCCGAGGGGATCTCGGTCGCGCACCTGGACGGCAAGACCTCCGACCGCGCCGGCGCGGTGGGCGAGTTCACCGAGGGCGGGGCGCAGGTGTTCTGCCTCAGCCTCAAGGCTGGCGGCGTGGGCCTGAACCTCGTGGGCGCCGACTACGTGTTCCTGCTCGACCCGTGGTGGAACCCGGCCACTGAGGCCCAGGCCGTGGACCGCGCCCACCGCATCGGCCAGACCCGCCCGGTGCTGGTCTACCGGATGGTCGCCCGCGACACCATCGAGGAGCGCGTGGTGGAACTGCAGCGCCGCAAGGCTGAGCTCTTCGCCTCCGTGCTCGACAGCGGCGAGCACTTCTCGGCGGCGCTTACCGCCGACGACCTGCGAGGACTGTTGGAATAGCCGGAGATCAGCCCGACGACCGCAACCGGAACGCTTCGGCAAGGCCCGGCAAGTCCGGGCGATGGCCTACCGCATCTCCGGCAACGCCAGCCCGGCCGCGACGGCCGCACCGAACAGGGCCGTGTCGCGGGAGGGCGAGTACACGACCCGCGGCGTCGGCACCGAGTTGGGCAGGGTCTGCAACTGCTCGGCGACGGGCCCGTGCAGTGCCTCAGCCAGGCCCACGACGATCCCGCCGGTGAGCAGCACGGTCCGCGGCCGGAACATCTGGACGGTGTCGACCAGGAACGAGGCGAGTCGGTAGGCATACAGATCGGCCGCGTCGTCGCCGTGCTCGCGCTCGAGGTCGTACAGGCCGTGCCCGCCGAGCGCCCACCACGCTTCGGTGTTGGTGTTGTCGTCGACGATCCGCCAGTGCCCCAGGTCCCAGCCGGTGACGCCGCACGGGTGGATGAGGGCGCCGTGGCTGTTGAGCGCGCCGAACGCGAGCGACGCCCCGAGCGACAGGGCGATGCCGCCGTACCGGACGTTCGGCAGCCGCGTGATGGCCAGGGCGTGGGCGTCACCGTCGCCGATCACCGAGACCGGGGCGTCGACGCGCGCGACGAGTTCGGTGCGCAGGTCGCCCTCGGCCCAGGCCGCGGCGCGGGAGGCGAAGACGCGGCCGCGGTCGGCGTCGACGCTGCCGTTGATGGAGACGCCCACGCCGCCGGGGGAGGGATTGACGTCGAGGATCGCCGCCGCGAGATCCTCCGCGGTGGCCACATGGGCGCTGTGCACCTTCACCACATGGCCGTCCTCGACCGCGCCGATGCGCGTCCCACTGCCGCCCATGTCCACCACGACGCCGTCTCTCATTCCACACCTCCGGTTCTCGTGCGTCCCATTGTCGCCCCGATCCGCCGCGAGCGCTCGCCTGTTCTGCGCAAGGGGGCGATCCCGGGGCCGCTCCCGGGGCGGCCCGCCCGGATCGGTGTCGCCGTTTTGCCGTCGTATCGGGCGCGTATCGGGCTCGTCCGGCGCCGGTGAGTGTCATGATCAGGAGTCAGCGGGCTCGGGTGGTCGACCGGTTGTCGAGGAGGCGTTCATGGGTGGTTGGCGTGGTGGCGAGGGCGATCCGTCCCCCGGCGGGTGGCAGGACCAGACGTGGGACGGCGGCGGATGGCAGGGCGCTTCCGGCGGCCAGAATCCACAGGGCCATAACCAGGCGTGGGGCGACACCACCGCAGCGGGCCCGGCCGGATGGCAGGGAGCTCCCGGCGGCCAGGGATACGGCGGTCAGGGATATGGCGGCCAGCAACCCGGCGACTGGGACGACGCGGGCGCCACGCCGCCCAAGGGCAACGGTAACGGCGGCCCGCCGAAGTGGTTGCTCATCACGCTGATCGGCGTCCTGGCCGGCGCGCTGATCGCCCTGCTCGCGTTCGTGGTGCTCGACCGCGACTCGGGTGACGCCTCGGATCCCGCGGGTGTGACCTCCGCGGCGCCGTCGGAGGAGGGTTCCGGCGGGGCCGGCGGTGACGGTCCCGGTGACGACGACGACAACGCCGCCCCCACCCCCACGAACGCCCCGGGTCAGAGCACGGCCCCCGGCTCGGACCAAGAGGATGGCAATCCTGCGGCGGAACCCTCCGATCCCGCGTCGTCCGAGCCCGCCACCACCGGGCAGGATGCTCCGGACGGGGAGAACTCCAACGAGGTCGCCCCGGCTTCCGGTACCTACTCGGGCACGCTCGTCCAGCGTGGGACCCGGCAGTCGGATCGGGATTACGAAGTGCAGATGACCTTCTCCTCGACCGGCTCCACCGTGAGGTACCCGGAGCTGGGCTGCAGCGGCACGCTCACCCCGACCGGCAACCAGAACGGGGCGCGCGTCTACCGCGAGCACATCACCTCGGGCGGATGCGACAGCCCGGGAACCTGGCTAGTCACCCGCGGATCGGACACCTCGGTGGCCGCGGAGTACCGCCCGGCCGGCGACGACTACGTGGTGGCCGGCCAACTCACCCGGTAATCGCCGGCGGCCCCAGACCTCACCTTGGACGGCACCGGCCGCCGGACGTCTGACCAGGTAGCCGGTGCTGCAAACCCCAACTGATGTTCATCCGCTGGCCTGCGTGTCGTACGAAGGCATGATTTTTCCGTGGGGCGTGACACTCCACTCTTCGCGAAGCGAGACTTATGTTCCTGGGCTTGCTGACAGTCCAATGGCCGTAATGACGCTTGTGGGAGAGGTTCCGAACGATGACCAACGGTAACGATGGTGGCTGGGGGGCTTCCGGGGCCGGAGGTTCGGATTGGGAGGATTGGAACTCGCCTCCGGACCCTGAGACGAATCAGTTTGAGGCGATCGACTGGTTCGACAATCAGGGCGCAGCTGCGGGAGCAGGTCAGGCTCGGTGGTATGGGCAGGGCGATCCATCGCATTGGAATCAGCCCACCGAGCAGCAGCCTCGCAAGAAGACCTGGCCGATCGTGATCGGCGTGGCGATCGGGGCCGTCGTCCTGCTCGCTGCCGGAGGCGTGGGACTACTACTTGCCGGTGGCGATGACGATTACGTGATCGCCACCGAGACTGCCTCGACTTCCACCCCGGGCACCGCGGGGTGGACCACCTCGTCGTCGACCACGACGAGAGAAAGCCAGGTGGTGCCGGCGACGAGCGGATCATCCTGCTCGAAGAGCGACATCGCCAGTGATCTGGGTTGGGATGGAGTGAATCACCTGGACTGCTACGGAGACTGGGCGGTTGTGTCTAAGCCGACTGGCAGCGGTGATGGTTCAGTGATCCACTTGGTGAACGGAACGTGGTCTACCACTGGTTACGGACCCAGCGGGTGCGCGCCGCAATCGGTGCTGAGTTCGTTCCCGTCAGCATTGGTCTCGAAGTACTTCAAGTCCTGTGGTTCGAGCAACTCGGGCAGCGACCGTTCCCGGAAGTCGAGCACTACGAGGCGACCGGCCACTCGGACGACGACCCGCACTACCACGCGTACGTCGACGCGGACAACGACAGTGCGGCCCGAGGC
>NZ_JAALDM010000117.1 GCF_014144865.1 Dietzia aerolata
GGGCCCGGTGATCTCCGGCAGCGTCTGCGGCTCGCCTTCCACCTCGAGGCCGACGCGCACGAAGCCCGCGTCGAGCTCGGCGGGCGTCACCGACCAACCGTCGTTGGCGCGCTGCAGGATCTCGGTCAGCCAGGACTGCGCGATGTGCACTGTGGGGTCCTTCGTGTTTCTCGGTGGTCGGGTGAGCTCGTGGGTGGATCGGTACCGCGGGTTTAGTACCGGACGCCGAAGGGCAGCGAGAACCGCACGTCGCCCTCGACCATGTCCCGCATGTCGGACAGCCCGTTGCGGAACTGCAGGGTGCGCTCCAGGCCCATGCCGAACGCGAATCCCGAGTACTCCTCGGGGTCGATCCCGCAGGCGATGAGCACGTTGGGGTGCACCATGCCGCAGCCGCCCCACTCGACCCAGCCGGCGCCGCCCTTCTTGCGCGGGAACCACACGTCGACCTCGGCGGAGGGCTCGGTGAACGGGAAGTAGTTGGGCCGCATGCGGGTGCGGGTCTCCGGGCCGAACAGCGCGCGGGCGAACGCGTCGAGTGAGCCGCGCAGGTGCGCCATGGTCAGGCCCTTGTCGATGGCCAGTCCCTCGACCTGGTGGAACACCGGGGTGTGGGTGGCGTCGAGCTCGTCGGTGCGGAAGGTGCGCCCGGGGCAGGCGACGTAGATCGGGGGCTCCCGGTCGAGCATCGTCCGGATCTGCACCGGCGAGGTGTGGGTGCGCAGGACCTGGCGACTGCCCTCGGGGGCGATGTGGAAGGTGTCCTGCAGGGTGCGCGCCGGGTGGTCCGGCAGGAAGTTCAGCGCGTCGAAGTTGTAGTGCTCGGCCTCGATCTCCGGTCCCTCGGCGATCTCCCAGCCCATTCCCACGAACACGTCGGCGACCTGCTCGGTGATGATCGTGATGGGGTGCTGGGCGCCGACCGGGCCACGGGCCGCCGGGACCGTCAGGTCCAGGGTCTCCGCCACCAGCACGGCCGCGTCACGCTCGGCCTGCAGCTGCTCGAGTCGCGCCTCGTAGGCCTTCTGCACGCGGCCGCGGGCGACGTTGACGGCCTTGCCGGCCGCGGCCTTCTGTTCCTTGGGCAGCGAGCCGAGTGTCCGGCGGCCGAGAGCGATGGGGCTGCGGTCACCCAGGTGCGCCGTCTTGGCCGCGGCCAACGCGTCGAGGTCCGCGGCGGCGGCAAAGGCGCTCTCCGCCTCGGCGGCATATCCCGCCAGGGACTCCTCGTCGATCTTGACCTCGGCCACGCCTGAATCTTCGCTCACCTGTGCTGCGTCCTCCCCGTACTGGTCAGCTCCGGCGACCGCCGGCGGCATCGGGCATATCCTAGTCGATCTCCCCCGGCGGCCCCGTGCCCGTGTCGGGCTCAGACCACCCCGTTCTCGTAGGCGTACACGACCACCTGCGCGCGGTCGCGCAGCGAGAGTTTCTGCAGCACCCGCCGCACGTGGGTCTTGACGGTCTCCTCGGAGATGAACAGGACCTCGGCGATCTCGGCGTTGGACCGGCCGGTGGCCACCTGCTCGACCGTCTCGCGTTCGCGCGGGGTCAGCGAGGTCAGCTCGGCCGGTTCACGGCGCGGCCGGCGTTCGTGGGTGACCGCCGCCTCGATCAGGCGCCGGGTGACGGTCGGGGCGAGCAGCGCCTCGCCGGTCACCACCACCCGCACGGCGCGGAACAGCTCCTCGGCGGGCGCGTCCTTGAGCAGGAAGCCGGAGCAGCCGATGCGCAGGGCCTCGTACACGTAGTCGTCGAGGTCGAAGGTGGTGAGCATGATGATCCGCGGAGCGGGATCGTGCCCGGCGCTGAGGATCCGCCTGGCCGCTTCGAGACCGTCCATGGTCGGCATCCGCACGTCCATGAACACCACGTCCGGGCGCAGTGCGTCGGCCTTGGCCACGCCTTCGGCCCCGTCGGCGGCGTCGCCGATCACCGCGATGTCGGGTTGGGAGTCGAGCAGCGCGGCGAACCCCTGCCGCACCATCGCCTGGTCGTCGACGATCAGCACGGAGATGGCCATGGGACTCACTCTAGAAGACGGGAGCCGCCGCGCCTGCCGGACCGCAGCGGGACGGTGGCGGTGACGGTGAACCCGCCGTCCGAGGCGGGCAGCGCCGAGAAGCTGCCGCCCACGGCGCGGACCCGCGCCGACATTCCCGCGATCCCGGAGCCACCGCCGGTGCCGGGCGCCACGAGGGCGTCGGGTGCGGCCGGGCCGTTGTCCACCTCGAGGGTCGCCGAGGGCGGTTCGTCGCCGTCGGAGGTGGTGTCCGCGGTGAGGGTGACGACGACGACACCGCCGGGCGCGTGCCGGGAGGCGTTCGCCAGTGACTCCTGGAGCACTCTGTGCAGGACCACGCCGGCGGTCTCGTCGATCCGGTCCATCTCCCCGGTCAGCTGCCATGTGAGGTCGATCCCGGAGCGGCGGGCCGCCCGGAGCGTGGGCTCGATCTGGTCGACCCCGACGGGTTCGGTGGTCTGCTCCTCCGCGTCCGTGCGCAGGACCCCCAGCAGGCCGCGGACCTCGTCCAGGGCCTCGCGGGCTGTCTCGGCGATCGAATCGAACTCCGCGTGGACGGCCGGCGTGACGCCCTGCAATCGGTACGGGGCCGACTGCGACTGCACCACGATCATCGACATCTGGTGGGCCACCACGTCGTGCAGGTCACGCGCCAGGCGGTTGCGTTCCTCGGCCAACACCCGCAGGTCGGCCTGCTGTGCGGACCGCTGCGATTCGCGTTCCAGTCGCTGCGAGGAGCTTTCCAGCTGACGGCGCGAGATGAGCAGCCAGCGCACGAGGATCATCACCGTGGAGAAGACGGCGGCGCCGACCATCCACCCCACGCTGACCTCGAGGCCGGGGTTGAGCGCCATCAGGGCCACGGTCACCGCCACCGCCGCCGCGATCCTCCTCGGCGGACCGAGCAGGATCACCGCGCCCAGGCACACGGCCAGCGCGAGATGGAACACCACGGGCCAGCCCAGTGCAAAATCCGGCTCGGTACGCAGCGGCACGGCCACCACACAGGCGATCGCCACCGCACACCACGCGGGAAGTGGCCAGCGGCGGGCCACGGCCACCGGCAGGGTGCCCAGTGCGGCCAGCAGCGGTACGAGCGCCGGCCAGGCGTCATGCGTCACGAAGAAGGTCGGCCAGGCCACCGTGAAGAACAGTGCCGCCAGGCTTAGCAGGGCCAGGTCCACCCAGTCGGGTCGGAGGATGCCGAGGAAGGATCGCCCGCGCTCGACGCGCGTCGCCGACCGTCCATCACCGGCGGCGTCATCGGGCGAGGTGAGGTCGACTGGGGCGGGATCCGAGCTGCTCGATCGCATGCCGTCAAAGGTATTGCGCCCCGCCCGCCGGGGATATCCCCCTGTGGAGTGACATCGGGGTACCCCCGTCGGGTTACCGCGACAGAGGTACACCGAGATCACTGTCTGCGGGGATCCCGCCGCCGGTTCTGCGTTCCTAGTTTGACCGGCATGTTCCGAGTATCCGTAAGCCGTGTCGCCGTCTTCGTCGTCCTATTTCTTCTCTCCGTCACCACCGTCCTGGCCGGCAGCGGCGGCACCACGTCCGCCACCACCACCGACACCAGCTCCCACGGCGACCCGGCGGCCTCGGCGCTCGCCGCGGCCCGGGACCTCGCGGACGCCCGTCCCGGCACCGACGCGATCGGGCGCGACCTCATCGCGGAGCTCGGCTACACGCCGAAGCTCGAGCGGTCGCTGGCCGCCAAGGAGACGGGTGATTGCTCGTCGCCGGTGCCGCTCCCCCGGTCCTTCGAGCCGGCCTGCCGCGTCCACGACCTCGGCTACGACCTGCTGCGCGTGGCGCACCGACACCACACGCCGATCCCGGACGGACTCCGCGCCGACCTCGACGACCTCCTCGGGCGGCAGATGCTCCGGTCCTGCGACGGCCGCTCCGCGTGCATGGTCATGGCGCGGATCGCCCATGCGGCGGTGCGGGTCAACACCGTGCGGCAGGGTCACGGCGCCCCCGTCGAGGAGGCACTGCCGTGGTGATCCGGCGCGCCGCACGCATCCTGTTCTTCGCCGTCGCCGGGTACACACTGCTGGGCGCGCTGGTCGCACACCTGTGGTGGGCACTCGACTCGGGACCCCTGACCTCGGAGCCACGACTGGTCCTCGCCGACCGGGCGCTGACGCCGGCCGTACGCGTGTACGGCGACCACCCCGAACTCGACGCGCGTGACGCTGCACGACTGACCGCCGACGCGCTCGACGACGCCGGCGGATTCGACCGCTCCGTGCTCGTGGTGACCATCCCGACCGGCTCGGGGTGGGTGGATGCCGACCAGGTCGAGGCGTTCGAGGACTGGGCTTCCGGGGACGTGGCGACCGTCGCGATGCGGTACTCCTCGGCCCCCTCCGCAGCGGTGTACGCACTCCGGCCGGAGGTCGCGGCCGAGTCCGCGCACGCACTCCTCGCCGAGGTGGCCACCCGCCTGCGCGCGGTCCCGGTCGACGACCGTCCCCGGCTGGTCGTCCACGGCTTGAGCCTCGGCGCCCAGGCCGGTCAATTCGCGCTCGATGACCCGGCGATCGCGGCGCTGGTCGACGTGGCGCTGTGGCAGGGTCGGCCCGGCGCCGCTGAACGGAGCCGGCCGTCCGGTCCGTGCGTCGTCACCGCGGTCAACCCGGACGATCCGGTCGCCGCCCTCGGCTGGGATCTGCTCGGCGAGCCCGCCCGCGCACTGCGGGTGCTCGCCGCGCTCCCGGGATCCGATTCCGAATCCCCCGGCATCGGGCACCGTTACCGGCCGGTCCTCCCGCCGGCGGGGTGCCTCTCGCCCGGATGGTGACGGCGTCAGCGCTGTTCGCGCACCTCGCCGGCGTCGACCACGAGCTCGCGTGTCGACCGGAAGCCCCCGCGCATCCGGCGGTCGTGGGTCACCAGCAGGACGGTGCCGTCGAAGTTCTCCACGGCCTGCTCGAGCTGTTCGATCGCGGGGAGGTCCAGGTGGTTGGTGGGCTCGTCCAGCGCCAGCAGATTGACTCCCCGATGCTGCAGGAGGGCCAGCGCCGCGCGGGTCCGCTCGCCCGGCGAGAGCGAGTCACACCGCCTCGACACGTGTTCTCCGCCCAGCCCGAACTTGGCGAGCAGGGTGCGGACCTCCGTGGGATCGGCCCCGTCCGGACCGGCCGCCGCGCAGAACACGTCGAGCAACTGGTTCGGCCCTGTGAAGGCGGCGCGCGCCTGATCGACCCGCCCGGCCTCGACGGAGGCACCGAGGGTGACCCTGCCCTCGTCCGGCTCCCGGTCGCCCAGGATCATCGCCAGCAGCGTCGACTTGCCGGACCCGTTGGCGCCGCTGATCCGGACCCGGTCGCCCCCGTCGATCTGCAGCGTCACGGGTCCGAGCCGGAAGTCTCCCCGCCGGGCCGTCGCCTCGTCGAGCACCGCCACCACGGAGCCGGACCGCGGGGCCGCCGCGATCTCCATCCGCAGTTCCCACTCCTTGCGGGGTTCGGCGACCACCTCGAGCCGCTCCATCGCACGCTCGGACTGGGCGATCTTCGCGGCCTGCTTCTCCGACCGCTGGCCGGCCCGGTTGCGGATGTGCTTGTCCCGCTCGGCGTCCTTGCCGCCCGACTTGCGCATGGTGTTGCGCACACCCTTGTCGAGCCACGTCTTCTGCGTCTGGATTCGGTCCTTGAGCTGGTCGACCCGGCCCGCGTATTCCTCATACGCCTCGCGTGCGCGCTGACGGGCCAGGGCCCGCTCGGTCAGGTACGACTCGTAGCCGCCGTCGAAGACCGTGATCTGGCGCTGCGCCGCGTCCAGGTCGACGATGCCGGTCACGCACCGGGCCAGGAATTCACGATCGTGGCTCACCACGACCATCGGCCGACGCTCGGCCTGCATGAACTCCTCGAGCACCTCGAGGCCCGCCAGGTCGAGATCATTGGTCGGTTCGTCGAGCAGCAGGACGTCGTACTGGCTCAGCAACACGGCCGCGAGGTTGACCCGGGCCCGCTGCCCGCCGGACAGCGCCGCCACGGGCAGGTCCAGCACCGAGCCGTCGAGGCCGAGCCGGGCCGCGGTCACGGGGATCCGTTCGTCGAGGTCGCCACCGCCGAGTGCAAGCCATCTCTCGAGTGCGTCGCCGTACGCCTCGGCGGCCTCCTCCGAGTCCGCCATCTGCTCGGCGAGAGAGTCCATGATGATCTGCGCGTCAGTGACCCCGGTGACGCGATGCAGGAGTTCGCGGACGACCTCGTCGTCGTCGGATTCTATTTCTTGTCGCAACAATCCCACGGTGGCTTCGGGCGGGCTCACGGTGACCTGTCCCGACATCTCCGCGTCGGGGGTTCCGGCGAGCGCGTGGAGCAGCGTCGATTTTCCGGCCCCGTTGGGGCCTGTCAGGCCCCAGACGTCACCGGTGGCGACGACGAGGTCGAGCCCCTCGAACAGTGTGCGTGCGCCCCGGGCCGCACCGACCTTCCTCGCGGTGAGGGTGGCCATCATGACCCGCCCGCCTGCAACCGGGCGCTGGTGTGCAGGCAGATCGAGGCGGCGGTGACGATGTTGAGGCTTTCCGCGCGGCCCCGGATGGGGATGCGGACGCGCAGGTCTGCGGCCGCTGCCAGGTCGGCGGGCACACCGTGGGCCTCGTTGCCGAAGATCCAGGCGGTGGGGCGGGCGAGCTGCTCATTGGCGTGCTCGATGTCGACCTCACCGTCGGCGGTCGCCACGGCGACCTGGAGGCCGCGGGCGTGGGCGCGCTCCACCAGATCCGACTCGCCGATCCCCCGCACGACCGGCAGGTGGAACAGACTGCCCGCGGAGGCGCGGACGGCCTTGGGGTTCTCGGGGTCCACGGCGCCCTCGGTGAGCCACACGGCATCGGCGCCGAGCGCGTCCGAGACGCGGATGAGCGTGCCGACGTTTCCGGGCTCGGCCAACGCCTGCCCGATAGTCACCAGCCGCGGTGGGTGCGCGGCGTCATCCCGGGACCCGTCCGCTGCACCGTCTTGCCCCACGTCCTGCGCACCGTCTTGCCCCACGACCTGTGCGGCGTCGTGGACGAGTGTGCGGCACACCGCGACGATCCCGGCCGGGGTCACGGTGTCGGACAGGGTTCGCATGGCCCGCGTAGTCACCGTCGACACCCGGACGCGGCCGGCGTGGGCGGCCTGGGCGGAGTCGATGAGGTCGTCAAACCTATCGAGGGCGTCCTCGGCGCAGAACACCTCGAGGGCGTGGCCCGTGGACAGGGCGGCCTCCACGGAGTTGGCGCCCTCGGCGAGGAATCGGCCTGCCTTGCGCCTGGCTGCGGCACGGTGGAGCTTGGACGCAGAAACGACCCGCGGTGTCCGTTCGGTGAACGGATCCGCGGGTCGCTCTGTGCCCTGCCCGGGCCGGGAATTGTGCGTCAAGTCGCCTACGTCAGGCCGCCGGCGCGTTGACGTCAGCCGGGAGCGCCTTGCGGGCGACCTCGACCAGTGCGGTGAACGCGGCCGGGTCGGTGACGGCGAGGTCGGCGAGGACCTTGCGGTCGACCTCGACGCCGGCGAGCTTGAGGCCCTGGACGAAGCGGTTGTAGGTCATGTCGTTGGCGCGGGCCGCCGCGTTGATGCGGGAGATCCACAGCTTGCGGAAGTCGCCCTTGCGCTGGCGACGATCACGGTAGCTGTAGTTCATCGAGTGGAGCATCTGCTCCTTGGCCTTGCGGTACAGCCGCGAGCGCTGCCCACGGTAGCCCTTGGTGGACTCGAGTACGGTCCGACGCTTCTTCTGGCCGTTGACGGCTCTCTTCACGCGTGCCACTGGTCAATCCTCACTGATCTGGGATGGTCACCTTGAGCGGTGACCGAAAGTTCTACGTCTGGGGTGGGCTCAGAGCCCGAGGAGTCGCTTCACCCGGGGCACATCGGCCTGGGCGACGTCCGTGCGGCCGTCGAGACGACGGGTGCGCTTGGTGGGCTTCTTCTCCATGATGTGGCGGCGGTTGGCCTGCTGGCGGACCAGCTTGCCGGTTCCGGTCTTCCGGAAGCGCTTGGCGGTGCCCTTGTGGGTCTTCATCTTCGGCATGATCGGTCTTCCTCACATGGTTCGTCCCGGGGCCCGGTGGGGTCTCGGGGGGCGGACGCGATGCGTCCGTGGTCTGGTCGGCGCTAAAAAGCCGGTCGGATTACTCCGAAGCGGGGTCGGTGACCTTCGAGTCCTGCGCCTTGGCGCGAGTCTTGGCGCCCTTGTGCGGGGCCACGACCATGGTCATGTTGCGGCCGTCCTGCTTGGCGCTGGTCTCGACGTATCCGTGGTCGGTGATGTCGTCTGCGAGGCGCTGCAGCAACCGGAACCCGAGCTCGGGACGGGATTGCTCGCGGCCACGGAACATGATCGTGACCTTGACCTTGGAGCCCTTCTCCAGGAAACGGACGACGTTTCCCTTCTTGGTCTCGTAGTCATGCGTGTCGATCTTCGGGCGGAGCTTCTGCTCCTTGACCACGGTCTGCTGCTGGTTCTTGCGTGACTCGCGCTCTTTCTGCGCGGCCTCGTACTTGAACTTGCCGTAGTCCATGATCTTGCAGACCGGCGGACGTGCGTTGGGCGCGACCTCAACGAGGTCCAGATCGGCCTCCAGGGCCAGACGAAGTGCATCCTCGACGCGAACGATCCCCACCTGCTCGCCCCCGGGGCCGACGAGTCGGACTTCGGGGACACGGATTCGTTCGTTGATACGTGCTTCGGCGCTGATGGGCCCTCCTCGGTAGTTACGGTGCGCATGTGTCCGCGACCAACTGCTCAGGTCGCGCATCCGCCCTCGAGGTTCCCCCGGCCGGCCCGACCTGGATGGCGGGAAAACCGGAAAGGCCCCACGGCACTAATGCCTGGGGCCTGTCACTCCTCACCCTTCGCCGAAGACACGTCTGCCCAAGTGCGCAGACCCCTCGCCGGGGGTGGTGACCATCAAACAACCCGTAGGCGTCGGATGGTGGGAGATCAGGCTCCTCTTGGACGATGGATTCCCTCATGTGAAGGAATCCCACAGTCGGAGAACAGACTACCAGGATCTGTGGGGACCCCCAAACCGGTGCCCGTACACCCGGCAATTGTCCGTCCGTGGGACAGTTATCGCCATGACCACCGACCAGCCAGCTTCTTCTGACCAGGCCCCCGGGAGCTCCCTCGAGGACCACATCGATGCCCGTGAGGTCGAGCTCGTCGATCTGGCCGACGTCTCCGCTCAGGAAATCATCTTCCGGTCCATTGTCGTGCTCATGAGCGCCGCCGCCGAGAAGTTGGGCCTGGCAGACGACGAGCCCACCGGCAGCCCGCACCTCGATCTGGATGAGGCCCGCAAGCTCGTGACAGCCCTCGCCGGTCTCGTGGCGGGATCCGCCGAGTACCTCGGCCCCCAGGCGGGCGTCGTGCGGGACGGACTCCAGGGTCTGCAGCACGCCTTCCGCGAGGCCAGCGCCTACCCCGACAAGCCCGGTGAGGGCCCCGGCGAGAAGTTCACCGGCCCCGTCTACTGATCGCCCCCGCGCAGGGTCCGGTCCTCAACGCAGCGACCGGGCCTTGCGCGCCGCCTTGGCCGCGGTCTTCTGAGCTGCGGTCTTCTGGGTAGCGGTTTTCGGCGCGGCCTTCTTTGCCGCCTGCTTCGTCGCGGGCGCCTTCTTTGCAGGGGTCTTCTTCGCGGCCGACTTCGTCGCCGCTGCAGTCCCTCCACCTTGTTCCACCGAGTCGGCCTCGGCGTCCCCGTCGACGGGGAGCACCTGTGCCAGGAACCGACCGGTGTGGCTTTCCGGGATCCGGGCTACCTGTTCAGGTGTCCCCTCCGCGACCACGGTGCCGCCGCCTGCGCCGCCCTCGGGCCCCATATCGATGACCCAGTCGGCACTCTTGATGACATCGAGATTGTGTTCGATGACGATCACGGTGTTGCCCTTGTCGACCAGTCCCTGGATCACCAGGAGCAGTTTGGTGATGTCCTCGAAGTGCAGGCCCGTGGTGGGCTCATCGAGAATGTAGACCGTCCGGCCACTCGAGCGCTTCTGGAGCTCAGCGGCCAACTTGACGCGCTGCGCCTCACCGCCGGACAGTGTGGGTGCCGACTGACCGAGTCGCACATATCCAAGGCCGACCTGGGTGAGCGTCTTGAGGTAGCGGTGAATCGAGGTGATCGGTTCGAAGAACTCGCATGCCTCCTCGATCGGCATGTCCAGCACCTCGGCGATGGTCTTACCCTTGTAGTGCACCTCGAGGGTCTCGCGGTTGTACCGCGCACCGTGGCAGACCTCGCACGGGACGTAGACGTCCGGCAGGAAATTCATCTCGATCTTCAGCGTGCCGTCACCCTGACACGCCTCGCATCGGCCGCCCTTGACGTTGAACGAGAACCTTCCCTGCTTGTAGCCACGCACCTTCGCCTCGGTGGTCGCGGCGAACAGGGTACGGATCTTGTCGAATACGCCGGTGTAGGTGGCCGGGTTCGACCTAGGCGTCCGCCCGATGGGCGACTGATCGACCTGGACCAGTTTGTCGAAGGACTCGACACCGTCGATCCCGGAGTGCCGCCCGGGCACCTGCCGGGCCCGGTTGAGTTGATTGGCCAGTGAGGTGGCGAGGATGTCGTTCACCAGGGTCGACTTCCCTGATCCCGACACCCCGGTGACCGCACACAGCACGCCGCCGGGGAAGACCACGTCGACGTTTCTGAGGTTGTTCTCGCGGGCGCCCCGCACCCGCAACTGCTTGTCCGGGTCCCGCTCACGACGGGTCTCGGGGACAGCGATGGACCGCCGGCCCGCGAGGTAGTCGCCGGTCAACGATTCCTTGTTGGCCAGCAGCCCTTCGTAACTCCCGGAGTGCACGACCCGGCCACCGTGTTCACCGGCGAGTGGCCCGATGTCGACGATCCAGTCGGCGGCCTTGATCGTGTCCTCATCGTGTTCCACCACGAGCAGCGTGTTGCCGAGATCCCGCAGCCGAACGAGGGTGTCGATGAGTCGCCGGTTGTCGCGTTGGTGCAATCCGATGGACGGCTCGTCGAGAACGTAGAGCACTCCGGCCAGGCCCGAGCCGATTTGGGTGGCCAGGCGGATGCGCTGCGCCTCACCGCCCGACAGGCTCCCTGCCACGCGGTCCAGCGACAGGTAATCGAGGCCGACGTCGAGAAGGAATCCCATCCGGGCCTGGATCTCTTTGAGAACCCGACCGGCGATCATGGCCTGGCGGTCGGTCAACTCGAGCCCGTCCAGGAAGCTCGCGCAGTCCGACACGGACATACGGCTGATGTCGGCGATCGATTGTTCCTGTCCGCCTGGTCCGGCCATGGTCACCGCAAGAATCTCGGGCTTGAGGCGGGTGCCGTCACACGCCGGACAGGGCACCTCGCGCATGTAGCCCTGGTAGCGCTCCTTCTGCGACTCAGACTCGGTCTGCTCGAGCCGACGCTTGAGAAACGCCATGACGCCCTCGAATTTGGCGTCGTAGGTCCGAACCCGCCCATAGCGGTTCTTGTATCGAACGCGGACCTTCGTCGAGGCACCGCCGAGCACCGCCTTACGCACCTTTGCGGGCAGATCCTGCCACGGGGTGCGTAGGTCGAACCCCAGGTCTTCGGCAAGACCGGTCAGGAGCTGCTGGAAATAATCCGCACTCTGTCCGCCGGCCCACGGGGCGATGGCACCGTCGGCGAGCGAGAGTTCCGGGTCCGGCACCACCAGGTCGGGATCGACCTCGAGATGGGATCCGAGCCCGTCGCACACCGGGCACGCTCCGTACGGCGAGTTGAAGGAGAACGCCCGCGGCTCCATGTCGTCGAGGGCGATGGGGTGCCCGTTGGGGCAGGCCATGTGCTCGGAGAAACGGCGACGCCGACCGGGGTCGGACTCCTCGAGGTCCACATAGTCGATCACGATCACGCCGTCGGCCAGGCCGAGTGCGGTCTCCACCGAATCGGTCAGACGCTGGCGGGCGGTCGCCTTGGCGGCGAGGCGGTCCACCACCACCTCGATATCGTGCTTTTCCTGCTTCTTCAGTGTCGGCGGCTCGGCAAGGGTGTGCAGCTCTCCATCGACGCGGACACGGCTGTATCCGTCGGCGGCGAGCTGGGCGAACAAGTCCACGAACTCGCCTTTGCGGGTGCGGACTACTGGCGCCAGGACCTGGAAGCGGGCGCCCTCCTCCCCCGCCAGGATCTGGTCGACGATCTGCTGCGGCGTCTGCCGCGAGACGACCTCACCACAGGTCGGGCAGTGCGGGACTCCCGCCCGCGCGTAGAGCAGACGCAGATAGTCATAGACCTCGGTGATGGTGCCGACGGTCGAGCGCGGGTTGCGGTTGGTGGACTTCTGGTCGATGGACACCGCCGGGGAAAGGCCTTCGATGAAGTCCACGTCCGGCTTGTCCATCTGGCCGAGAAACATCCGCGCATAGGCCGACAGCGACTCGACATAGCGCCGCTGCCCCTCCGCGAAGATCGTGTCGAACGCGAGGGAGGACTTGCCCGACCCCGACAGTCCGGTGAACACGATCAGTGCCTCTCGGGGGACATCGATGTCCACGCCCTTGAGGTTGTGCTCACGTGCACCGCGGACGACCAACCGGTCCACCATGGGTTCTCCTTCCAGGGGGGAGGTCGCCACATCGCCGTAGGTACCGATAGGCCGCCGTTCCCGCACACGAAGGTACCAACGATCTCCGACACGCTTCCGGCCCCCGGGCTCCGACGACGTCGGTAGCCTGCAGGTATGTCGAATGAAGCCACTTCCGTCCCAAACCGCATCACCCTCACCGAGGGCTACACCGGCCACCTCGACGGTCGACTCACCGGCCAGCGGTGGACCGTCGGCCCCGCCCGTCTGACCAAGATCTCCGTCGGCGAGATGGACAACAACGTCTACGTGGTCGAGTCCATCGCGACCGGCGATGTACTGCTCATCGACGCCGCCAACGACGCCCCGCAGCTGGTCGCGCACCTCCGCGAGCACGCACCATCTCTGAAGGAGGTCCTCACCACGCATCTGCACGCGGATCATTGGATAGGTCTCGCGGAGACGGTGGAGTCCCTCGGCCTGTCGACGATCGCCTCCCCCGGTGACGCCGGTTCGATCGACATCCCGACCGACCGCCACGTCTCCCACGGCGACCACCTGGAGGTCGGGGACCTTCGGCTCGAGGTGATCGGACTGCGTGGCCACACTCCAGATGGCATCGCTCTGTTGCTGCGGACCGACGAGGGGACGCATCTGTTCTCGGGCGATTCGCTGTTCCCTGGCGGGCCCGGAAAGACCGGCTCCCCGGAAGAGTTCGCCACCCTCATGAACGATCTGGAATCACGGGTCTTCGACGTCCTGCCCGACGACGTGGTGGTCCATCCCGGGCACGGCGACGACACCACGGTGGGCGCCGAGCGTCCGAGCCTGCCCGAGTGGCGTGAGCGGGGCTGGTGAGCCGCCGAACACACGTCCCGTCGGCCCGCGCATGACCGTCGATTCCGAATCGTTATCTTTGACGCTCACCACCCGATCACCGCAGACCACCCCACGATCGGCAACCCTCGGCTCAGCGCCGAATTGACGCGATCGGAGGCATGCCGCCCGAGTTCGCACTAGGTTCGACCACGCACTCCCACTTATCCAGGAGGAACGATGATCCGACGTCTCGCTCGACCCATGCTCGCCTCGGTTTTCGTCATCGACGGCATCGAGACGCTGCGCAACCCCCAGGCCCACGTCGACAATGCGGCGCCGCTCGTCGAGCAGGCAGCCCCGTTGGTGGAAAAGGGAGAGCAGGTGGTCAATGAGCGCGTCACGACGTCTGTCCCACCCGTGCCCAAGGACACCGAAACGCTGGTAAAGGCACTCGCCGGTGTCAAGATCGGTGCGGGAGCCCTGTTCGCACTCGGCAAGGCGCCGCGGCTGTCGGCTCTGGCCCTGACCGCGGCCCACCTGCCCTCGACTGTCAGCCGTCATGCGTTCTGGACGGAGTCCGATCCGGCCGCGCGTAGCCGCAAGACCACCGGCCTGGCGACCGACGTCGCCCTGCTCGGAGCCCTGGCCCTGGCGACCGTCGACACGGCCGGCCAGCCCGGTCTGGCGTGGCGGGCCGGCAAGGCCAAGGACAAGGTCGCCGCGAAGCTTCCCGGCGCGAAGGCCGAGGCCGTCACCGCGGGTTCTGCGGTCGCCGGCGTCGCCCATTCGATTTCCGACCAGGCGCGCGACGCCGCTGGAACCGTCCGGGAGAAGGCTCCCGAGGTGGCCGAGCAGGTCCGTGAGGCAGCGGACACCGTCCGTGGCCGGGCCCCGGAGGTCGTCGAGCAGGTGCGCGAGCGGACTCCCGAGGTCGCCGAGCAGGTGCGCGAGCAGGCGTCAGGCCTGGCCGGTCTGGTGATGGCCAAGGCTCCGGTCGTCGCCGCTCGAGTTCGAGACCGTGTGGCCGAGGCACGTGAACAGGCCGCTCCGGTTGTCGAGCAGGCCCGTGAGCGGGTCGCGACGGCTGCGCATGTGGCTGCCGAGGAGGCCGCTCCGCTGGCGGCGCAGGCCCGCCACCGTGCCGAGTCGGTGGCGAGCGATGTGGCCGGCAGGGTCGAGGAGATCGACACCGCAGCCGTGCGCAAGGCCGCCGACGACGTTCGACAGGCCGCAGCGGACCGCCGTGCGAAGGCCGACAAGAAGGCACGCAAGGCCGGTGCCGACGCCACGAAGAAGGCCCAGAAGCAGGCGCGCCGGAAGGGCGCCGACGCACGGAAGAAGAGTGACGAGCTCCGCGAGAAGGCCGCCCAGGTCATCGCGCCCTGACAGCCTCGCCGGTCCCCACCGGCGCCGCGAAGCAATCGACGTCGACCCCGCCCGACACCCGGGCGGGGTCGTCGTCGTCAGAGGCCCGTCACGATTATCGGTAACCTGGACGTCCTGCCATGAGCCGTCCAACCGTCCGAAGGAGCACCCGTGACGGGACACGATCCCCTCGCCGAGGAGCAAGAGCACCTCGGTCGTCTCCTCGATCGCCTCGAGGAATTGCGCCGGGACACCCGCGCGCGCCTGGACGCCGTCCTACGCGGAACCGGGGGTACACCGCAGGCCCGGTCGGAGCGGGAGTCGTTCGCCCGTCTGTACAACTCAGAACTGGCGGCGTACAACGCCGCGAACCTTGGCCTGTACTTCGGACGTCTGGACATGGAGGACGGCGAGGTGCGCCGCATCGGCCGCGTCGGGCTCAGGGATGACGACGAGGACCTCACGACGCTCCTGCTCGACTGGCGCGCCGACCACAGCCGCCCGTTCTATCTGGCCACCACGGCCCGCCCGGAGGGCGCGCATCGGCGCCGGCATCTGCGCACGATCGGACGCCGCGTGATCGGCGTCCATGACGAGTTCCTCACCGCCCCGACCGACGGGAACGTTCCCGAGGATCATGACGACGTGGTGGGCGAGTCCGCACTCCTCGAGACCCTCGAGCAGGCGCGATCCGGTCACATGACCGACATCGTGGCCACCATTCAGCGGGAGCAGGACGAGATCATCCGAAACCCGCACGCCGGCGTGCTCGTGGTCCAGGGCGGGCCGGGCACGGGCAAGACCGCGGTGGCACTGCACCGCGCCGCCTATCTGCTCTACACCCATCGCCAGCGGCTCGACCGCAGTGGCGTGCTGATCGTGGGGCCCAACGCACGGTTCCTCGACTACATCGCGCGGGTCCTTCCGTCCCTGGGCGAGTCGGGCGTCGTGCTGCGCACGTTGGGTGACCTCTACCCTGGCGTCCGGGCGACCGGTCCTGAGTCCCTGAGGGGTGAAGAGGTCAAGGGCTCCGAGGCGATGGTCAACATCCTCAAGGCGGCTGTGCGGTCCCGTCAAACGGCCCCCACCGACGACGTGGAGGTGCTGGTAGACGGTCACCGACTGGTCCTTGATCCGGCGTCGGTCCGGGCTGCTCGGGGTCGGGCCCGCATGACCCGCCGTCCACACAACCAGGCGCGCGAGGCGTTCGCCACTCGGATCGTCGAGGCACTGACCGAGCAATACGTGGCAGCGTTGACCGATCCGGTGGGCCAGGCGGAGGACCAGGCGTGGGCCCCCCGGGGCGACGGACTGGGTGACCTGGGAGACCCCGCACGCCCGTTGCTCGACGCCGACGACCGCGCCGCGCTGAAGCGGGAGGTCGAGGAGTCGGTCGAGGTCGCCGAGGCGATCAATAAGTGGTGGCCCGTTCTCCAGCCGGAACAGCTCCTCGCCGAGTTCCTCTCGAGCCGCGACCGGATCACCGAGGCCGCGGGCGACTATGTCGCCGAGGACCAGGACGCGCTGTTCCGTCAGGACGGTTTCGCGTTCTCCGTGGCCGATGTCCCCCTACTCGACGAGTTGGCCGAACTCCTGGGTGAGGACCCGGCGGCCGACGGCACCGAGGCGGATCGCGCGTGGGCCGAGCAGGTGCGGCAGGCCGAGGAGGCTCTCGAGATCCTCACCGGTTCCGCGGTGCAGGACATCGAGGACGATCTGGATCCCGAAGTGCTCATGGCGTACGACGTCGTGGACGCGGAATCGCTGGCCCGCCGCCACAGCGCCGACACGGACCTCACGGTCGCCGACCGCGCGGGGGCGGACCGTACCTGGGCCTTCGGTCACGTGATTGTCGACGAGGCGCAGGAGTTGTCGGCGATGGCGTGGCGCACTCTGATGCGCCGCTCCCCCAACCGGTGGATGACGTTGGTGGGCGATGTGGCCCAGACCTCGAGTCCCGCCGGGATCGACTCGTGGGACGACGCGTTGTCGCCCTACGTGGACGACCGCTGGGTGCTGTGCGAGCTCACCGTCAACTACCGGACCCCGGCCACCGTGTCAGCTGTGGCCGAGGCGCTGCTCACCGAGATCGACCCGCGAGCCACGTCGCCGCGTCCCGTGCGTCAGGGCCGGCATCCGGTGGAATGGGCCGAGACCGACGCCGCGTCCGTGGCGACGGTGGTGACGGAGCGGATCACCGCGGTCCCGCCGGAACGAGCCGTCGCGGTGGTGCTCCCGGACCACGACCACGACGACGACAACGGCGTCGACTCCGCGGACGGTCACGACTCGGCACACCGCGGCGGGGCACACGATTCGGCGCCGGCGAACGGCTATCCTGCTCTTCGCGAGGCCGTTGATAGCGCCCGCCCGGGCACGTCCGTGCTGCCGTTGGCCTTGGCCAAGGGGCTTGAGTTCGATGTCGTGGTGGTGGTCGATCCCGAACGGGTCCTCGCTCGCTCACCTCAGGGCCTGCAGGACCTGTACGTGGGCACCACCCGTGCGACCCAGAGGCTCGTCCTGGTCCAGACCGGCGGCTTCGGAACGTTGCTCGCGGGAATCAGGGACGCGTTGGCGGACGGTGACGCGGAACCGGACAACGACGGGTTGCCCCCGAGCGATGGGGCAACCGACAAACGAGAGGACCTGACCGCATGAGGCTCGTGCCAGGGCGCGCTCTGATGGCGCCGGCTCTCCTCGCCCTCACGGTGGTCGTGAGTGCGTGCGGTCAGTCCGCCGACGAGGCCCCGGAGTCCTCCGTTGAGGCTTCTGACTCCGGCGGTTCCGGCGACACCGGCAGCACTGGCGGCGCCGGCCAAGCGCCGAATCCGTCCGGCTCGACCTCGGAGTCACGCACTAACGACGAACAGGCGTTTCTCGACGAACTGACCGAGTTCGGACTTCCGACCGGGATGAGTGCTGAGACCACGGTCGAGGTGGGGATCGGGATCTGCCTCAAGATCGCCGAGGGGGTCGACGACGAGACGATCCTCGATGAGATCCGGCCGCTCAGCAGCGCCATCGCCTCCCAGATCGAGGACATCGACACCGCCGGGGTCGGACGCGCACTGGTCGACGCGAGCCGGACCCACCTCTGCGACTGACGCTCGTCAGCCGCCGAGGGAGCCCGGCCGGTGTCGTCTAGACCGTGTGGACGATGAGCACGTCGCAGGTGGCGCGGCGCGCGGCGTCGGCCGGAACCGAGCCCAGCAGGCGTCCGGTGAGCGAGTTGAGCCCCTTGTTGCCCACGACCAGAAGGTCGGCGCCGACCTCGTCTGCCAGGGCGATCAGCGACTCCACCGGGGCGCCCTTGATGGTCCGCACCTCGATCTCGGTCGCACCGGAGGCCTGTGCCCGGTCCTTCGCTCCGCGGACGATGTCCACGGCGGGGTTGTCGCCCCGGATCTGGTAGGCGTCCTCGCCCAACTGGTCTGCGGCCTGGCTGACGGACCGCGGATCGGCCGGCACGTAGGCGCAGGCGATGACCAGGGTCGCCGACGCATCGGCGGCCAGAACGGCGGCGCGCTCAACCGCGCGGTAGGACGACTCTGACCCATCCGTACCCACGATCACCTTGGTGTAGGCGCTCATTGCTGTCCTCTCCTCGGGAACACGTTTTACCCAGCGTAGACCGCGAGCGCTGGTCCCGTAGGGGGTAAGAGTGTCACATCACAGGTGAGGAGTCAGTCGATTCCGGCCTCGCGCATGCCCTTGAGCTCCTTACGAAGCTCGGCGATCTCGTCGCGTAGGCGTCCTGCCAGTTCAAACCGGAGATCTGTAGCCGCAGAAACCATCTGCTCGGTCATCTCTTCAATGAGTTTCTCGAGTTCCTGCCGTGGGCGCGCGGCGTCGCCCACGGCGCGTGCCCCGACGAGTTCGGGACGGTCCGACGCGTCGTCCGAGGAACTCCGCTCCTCCCCGACCCGGTCGAGGATGTCCGCGATCTTCTTCCGCAGTGGCTGCGGATCGATCCCGTGCTCGGTGTTGTAGGCGAGCTGCTTTTCGCGCCGGCGGTCCGTCTCCTCCATGGCGTGCTGCATCGAGTCGGTGATCCGGTCCGCATACATGTGGACCTCGCCCGAGACGTTGCGGGCGGCACGACCGATGGTCTGGATGAGCGAGGTGCTCGAACGCAGGAAGCCCTCCTTGTCCGCGTCGAGGATCGCCACCAGTGACACCTCCGGCAGGTCGAGTCCCTCGCGGAGCAGGTTGATGCCCACCAGCACGTCGTAGTCGCCACGGCGCAGGTCCCGGAGCAGTTCCACACGCTGCAGGGTGTCGATCTCCGAGTGCAGATACCGCACCCGGATCCCCGTCTCGAGCAGGTAGTCGGTGAGGTCTTCGGCCATCTTCTTGGTCAACGTGGTGACCAGCACCCGCTCGTCACGCTCGGCGCGGCTCCGGACCTCCCCGATCAGGTCATCGATCTGCCCCTTGGTCGGCTTGACCACCACCTTCGGGTCGACCAGGCCGGTCGGGCGGATCACCTGCTCCACGAACTCCCCGCCGGTCTGCCCCATCTCGTAGTTGCCCGGGGTGGCGGACAGATAGACGGTCTGCCCCACCCTCTCGGAGAACTCCTCCCAGGTCAGGGGCCGGTTGTCCAGCGCGGAGGGCAGCCGGAAGCCGAAGTCCACGAGGTTGCGCTTACGCGAGGCGTCACCCTCGTACATGGCACCGATCTGCGGGACGGTCACGTGGGACTCGTCGATGACGGTGAGGAAGTCCTCCGGGAAGTAGTCGATGAGCGTGGCCGGGGAACTGCCCGCCTCGCGTCCGTCGATGTGGCGGGAGTAGTTCTCGATGCCGGAGCAGAACCCGACCTGCTGCATCATCTCGATGTCATAGGTGGTGCGCATACGGAGCCGCTGGGCCTCGAGCAGCTTGCCCTGGTTCTCCAGCTCGGCCAGCCGCACCTCCAGCTCCTCCTCGATGGAGGCGATCGCCTTGGCCATGCGCTCCGGGCCGGCGACGTAGTGGGTGGCCGGGAAGATGCGTACCTCGTCGACCTTGCGCACCACGTCCCCGGTGAGGGGGTGGATGTAGTACAACGCGTCCACCTCGTCGCCGAAGAACTCGATGCGGACGGCGAGCTCCTCGTAGGTGGGGATGATGTCCACGGTGTCGCCCTTGGCGCGGAAGGTGCCACGGGTCATGGAGACGTCGTTGCGCTCGTACTGCACGTCGACGAGTAGCCGCAGCAGCTGGTCGCGGTCGACCTCCTGCCCGACGGACAGGGCCACCGATCGGTCGAGGTAGGACTGCGGGGTGCCGAGGCCGTAGATGCACGAGACAGAACTGACGACGACGACGTCGCGACGCGACAGCAGCGAGGACGTGGCCGAATGCCGGAGGCGCTCCACATCGTCGTTGATCGAGGAGTCCTTCTCGATGAAGGTGTCCGTCTGCGCGATATACGCCTCGGGTTGGTAGTAGTCGTAGTACGAGACGAAGTACTCCACGGCGTTGTTCGGCAGCATCTCCCGGAGCTCGTTGGCGAGCTGCGCGGCGAGCGTCTTGTTGGGGGCCATCACCAATGTCGGCCGCTGCACCTGTTCGATGAGCCACGCGGTGGTGGCCGACTTACCGGTACCCGTGGCACCGAGGAGGACGACGTCCCTCTCGCCCCTGCCCAGCCGTTCGGTCAACTCGGCGATCGCCGTGGGCTGGTCCCCCGACGGCGTGAATTCGCTGACCACCTCGAAGCGATCCGTACTGCGTTCGACATCGCCGATCGGGCGAAACTCCGAGTACGACAAAACAGTTGGGTCAGCGGGGACTCCGTCGTCGGGAATCTCGGTCGCGAATGCCATGCCGACCAGCCTACGAGCACCCGCCGGTCCCCGCTCGTCGACAGTTACGTCTGGCCGCTCTCAGCCATTACGCTTGCCATGATCCGTGCCACTCTGGCCCGCCGTCCTGGAGAAGCCCCATGAATAGTGAACCTCGCCTGACTGGCGAGCCTCGTCGTCGTCGTCATATTTTCGACCTCGGGCGCCGCCCCGGCGCGCGGATCGTGGCCACGACCACCGCCACCTCCCTCGTGGTCGGGCTTCTCACCCTCGCCGCGCCGATCGCCGCGGCCGCCCCGTGCGACCCCTGGCCCCCGACCGCCACAGGCGGGGGCAGCGGGAGCGGCTCGAGCGGCTCCGGGGGCTCCCCGCTCGCCCCGTCGACCCCCGCAACCCCGTGGCACAACGGCGAGTCCGGCTACATCCCCGTGCTGGAGGGACGCACCACCACCGTCGAACTCCTCACCGGCCCCACCAGCCCCAACGACACGGTCGAGCGCTTCGGGATCACAGGCACCGACCTGGGCATCCTGTGGGAGAACGGAGGCGCGGGCGGCACCGACCAGGTGCACATGGCGCTCGGCGACACCATGGGCGACTGCAGCGTGGACGGCGACGAGTGGCGCAGCAACATCCTGTTCCGCTCCTCCGACCGCGACCTGGCGGACGGCATGCGCGTCGACGACGCCCCCATGGAGGGCCCCGGCATGGCCGCGTCGATCCTCCCCCGCACCGACCAGCCCGGCGAGACCACGGTGATCCCCACCGCGGGCGTGGCCGTGGGCACCACCCAGTACCTGCGCTACATGTCCGTCGAGGCCTGGGGCGCCCCCGGCGAGTGGACCACCAACTACTCGGCCCTGGCCAGGTCCACCGACAACGGGGACACATGGATCCCCGTAGGCGGCACCGCACGCACCGGGACCGGGAACCGCGCCCTGGTCCCGGCCGAGCTCGCGCCCGCGCACTCCCACCACGTGGCCGGCCAGATGAGCGCTTTCCTCAAGCACGACGGTCACGTCTACGAGTACCTCACCCCGTCGGGCCGCAACGGCTCGGCGATCCTCGCCCGGGTGCCCGAGGCGCAGATCGAGGACATGGACGCCTACCGGTACTGGGACGGCACCGGCTGGGTAACCGAGCAGAACGAGGCGGAGGTCGTCCTCGACGGCAGGGTCAGTGAGCTCTCGGTCACCTGGAGCCCGCGCCTGGGCAGGTTCATCGCGCTGTACACCGACGAGAAGAACGACGTGGTGATGCGGCAGGCCCCGTCCCCCGAGGGCGACTGGTCCGGCAAGGACACCCTCCTGTCCTTCGAGCACCTGCCCACCCTGTACGGGGCCTTTGCACACCCCTGGAGCCCCGCGATCGAGGCGAACGGCGATGATCTGTACTTCACGCTGTCCACCTGGGACGCCTACAACGTCTTCCTCATGAAGACCGACCTGCGCGAGCTCCCCGCCCGGTCCCTTCCCGATCCCCGCATGCGCGGGGCGGACACGTGGACCCCCGACTCCCCCGACCCCGCAGACACCGGCGAGACCGTCCTCGTCGACCGAATCCCCATCCCGGAGGCCTAGTACATGACCCGCCCCCTCTCCCCCTCACCAGCCCGGCGTCTCACCTCCGCCGTGGCGGCGGCCGTGACCGCCGCCGCCACGGTGACCGTCGTCAGCACCCTCGGTGCTGGCACGGCCAACGCCGGACCCTGCAGCGAGATGTTCGGCAACTTCGGCTCGCTGCTCGAGCACCGGACCGGGGCCGGCATGGCCACCGGCTCCCTGGGGTCCCTCGGCTCCTCCGGGGATTCCGGTTCCCTGGGCTCGGTGTCCGGATCGCTGGGCTCGGCCGATCGCTCGGGATCTCTGATACAGGAGCTCGAGACCGGGTCCCTCGGCAACGGGCTCTCCGGGTCGCTCGATCCGATGATCGGCTCCGTGTACGGGATGCCACCGTGGATCACCGGCGAGGAGGGCACCGTGCCCGTCCTGCGCGGCCCCACCCAGTTCCTGCAGCTGGTCACCGGCCCCACCAGCCCCACGGAGTCGATCGCCAGGTTCGGCGTCGCGGGCACCGACCTGGGCATCATGTGGGACAACGGCAATACCGCCGACCCCGAGATCCTCCTGGCCTTCGGCGACACCATGGGCGACTGCAGCATCCCGGGGAACCAGTGGCGCTCCAACGTCCTGTTCCGCTCCGGCGACGCTGATCTCACCGACGGCATCACCATCGACTCGGCCGCGATGGACTCCGACAACCTCGCCAAGTCGATCATCCCCCGCATCGACCAGCCCGGCGAGGTGACGATCATCCCCACCGCGGGCATCTCCGTCAACGGGGTCCAGTACCTGCGCTACATGTCCGTGGCGCGCTGGGGCCAGCCCGGATCGTGGACCACCAACTACTCCGGGATGGCCTACTCCACCGACAACGGGGAGAACTGGACCCCGGTCCCCGAGCTCGCCCGGCCGATCACCGATGCGGTCCCGGTCGGCGACGGCGCACCCGGCGTCGACAGCGACTGGAAGCGCGCCCAGATGAGCTCGTTCGTCAAGGGCAACGACGACGATGGCGACTACCTGTACGAGTACCTGACGCCGTCGGGCCGTCAGGGTGCGGCCATCGTGGCCCGCGTCGCGATGGCCGACTCCCCGACCACCGACGAACTGGACGACGAGAACGTCGCCGACGACGTGCTCCTGTCCGGGGTTCTCGACCCGGCTGGCTACGAGTACTGGGATGGTGACGCCGGGAAGTGGGTCTCCGATATCGAGGACGCCACGACCGTGATCTCGGCGCCCGCGAGTGAGCTGTCGACGATGTGGAACGAGCATCTGGGCAAGTACGTCGCCATGTACTCCCGCGGCTTTGACTCCATCGTCGTGCGCACCGCCGACAGCCCCGAGGGACCGTGGAGCCCCACCACCACGTTGATCGACTACTCCATGCTGCCCGGCGTCTACGGAGGGTTCATGCATCCGTGGGCGCAGGAAGGCGACCTGTACTACCTGGTCACCACCTGGAACGCCTACAACGTGTTCCTGGTGCGCACCGACCTGGATTCGCTCTTCCCGGCGTCCTCCGCCCTGCGACGAGCCTCCGACGACGTTCCCGCCGAGACCGAGGTGGTGCGACAGGTGCCGATCTCCGAGCTCGAGAACGGAATCGTCCCCACCGAATGACACCCTGAAAGACAACTGGAGGCCCGGCATGACGCCGGGCCTCCAGTTGTTTGTTGCTGTGTGCGGGCGTCAGTCGCCGACTGCGGCTACGCCTACGGTCACGACCGCGAGGCGCCGCACCGTGCGCGCTCCCACTGCCGGGTTTCCTCTCGGTCCGCGCGCTGGAGGATCTCCGCATACTCGGTGCGGGCAGAGGGGTCGTCGGCGATCACCTCGGCCATCATCAGGGAGAATTCGTGCTCCGGGTCGTCCTCCGCGATGACCGACAATTCGACGGGCCGGGCGGGGTCGCACCAGTGGAACAGCGGTCGAACGCTGGTCGTGTCGCGCACCCATCCCGCGTCGCGGAGCATTCGCAGCGCTGAGTCCTCCCCCGTCTCATCGCGGACGGTGACCTGCAGGTCGATGATGTCCGGCGCATCGAGGTCTCCCACGGAGGTCGGTCCGACGTGGTCGATCCGTACCGCGACCTCACCGAGGATGTGCCGCACTCGCGCTGTCGCCCTCTCCGCCTCCGCCGCCCACTCGGGACGGAACGGGACGACCGTCCGGTCTCCGATCACCGGGGTCGCGGTCCGCAGGTTGTGCTCGAACGGAACCAACCGGGACTCGACCAGGGCGCGCGTGGCCTCCACGACGGCTTCGCGCTCCCCCGAGTTGTCGATGAGAACGTCCGCGACAGCCCTGCGTTGCTCGTCGGTCGCCTGCCGCGACATCCGTGCGCGGGCATCATCCTCCGGCATTCCGCGCTGCCCCACCAGTCGCTCCAGTCGGATGTCCGCCGGCGTGTCGACGACGACGACGAGGTGGTAGCCCGGCGTCAGCCCGCCCTCCACGAGAAGCGGCATATCGTGCACGACGATCGCGTCCTGTGGCGCGGCGGTGAACAGTTCTGCGGTGCGCTGACCGATCAGTGGATGTGTGATCGCATTGAGAGCGGCCGTGCGGTCGGCGTCCACGAACGCCAGCGAGGCGAGAGCCGCCCTGTCCAGCGACCCGTCTTGTCCGAGGATCCCTTCCCCGAACTCCGCGACCAACATCGCGAGGCCCGGCGATTCCGGCTGCACGACTTCGCGCGCGATTTTGTCGGCATCCACAATCACCGCCCCGGCTTCCTCGAGAACCGCGGTCACCGTTGACTTGCCGGCACCGATACCACCGGTCAGACCCACCATCAGCATGACTGGAGTCTAAGTGACCGCAGGGGTGTACCTTCCAGCGATATTTCTATAAAGTCACACTTATGTCTCGAAAGTCTTTCGCCACAGGCCTACTCGCTGCATTGTCCGTCGCCTCTATGTCGACCGCACTGATCGCACCCGCCACCTCACTTGCTCAATCTTCAGGGTCCGCAGGGTCACTGGGATCGGCGGGCTCCACCGGCTCCCAGAGTGGACCGTGCAACAACTTCCTCGGCAACTTCGCCCCGAACTCCCTGGGGGTGAACATGACCACCGGATCTCTCGCGAACGCCGCGAACTCCGTGGCCGGCACCGCCGCCTCGTCCATACGCGAATTCCCCCGGTGGATCACCAGCGATCAGGGCACGATTCCAGTCCTCAAGGGCGCCACGTCCGTGCTGCAGCTCGTCACCGGCCCCACCAGCCCCGCCAAGACCGATTCGACGTACAACATCTACGGCACCGACCTCGGGATCATGTTCAACCATGGCAATGAAACCATGGTGATGTTCGGCGACACCTTCGGCGACTGCGTGCCGAGCGGCAATGACTGGCGTTCCAACGTCATGCTCACCGCCCAGAGTGGCGTCCCCACCGACGGTTTGAAGATCACGGGCGCACGCCCCAAGGACAACAATGGCTACGCCGCCGCGCTGGTCCAGGGCGCGCACCAGGCCAACGGCGTGGGCGAGGTGACGGTGATCCCCACCGCCGCGATCAGCCTCGGCGACACCATGTACATGCGCGTCATGTCCGTTCGGGACTGGAACGCGCCGGGTGGCTGGAACACCAACTACTCCGCGCTGGTCCGCTCCGAGGACGACGGAACCACCTGGGAGGTACTCACCGACTCGATGCGACGGGTCACCGACTTCAACAAGTGGAACGGATCGGTCGATTTCGTCCCGCCTGCCACGCCCGAGAACCTGCCCCCGGTCGATGCCGATGGCTGGTACGGCATGCAGATGAGCGCGTTCGTCGAACATGACGGCTACCTGTACGAGTACATGACCCCGTCCGGGCGACGCGGCCCCGCCACGATCGCCCGCGTGAAGATCGAGAACGTCGAGGACCCCGACGCCTACGAATGGTTCGCGGGCGGCACGACCTGGGCCGATGAGCCCACCGGTCACGAAATCCTGCCGCGCCCGGTCGAGGAGCTGTCGGTCTCCTACAACGAGCACCTGGGCAAGTTCGTCGCGCTCACCTCGATGGCGTCCGGCGTCGTCTCCATGCGGGTGGCCAACGAGCCGCAGGGCCCCTGGTCCCCGCCCCAGACCCTCGTGGACCGTCGGATGTTCCCCAACGCCTACGCGCCGATGATCCACCCGGCATCGATCACCTCGGACGGTGAGCATCTCTACTACACACTGTCGACGTGGGACGCCTACAACGTCTTCCTTCTGCGTACAGACCTCAGCAAGTTCAACTTCCAGGCCCCCAACTCAGATACGCACACCGTCGTGGAGTCCCGGGTCAAGGTGACCGATGCCGTCGAGGCCGGCGTGATCGACGACGAGGGTGTGATCGACGAGCAGAAGCTCGAAGAGGTCGCCGAGGTCGCCCCTGCAGCAGCCGAGCCGGCTGCGGAGCCAGCGGGACGCTGACCGTAAGTCCGCACGACCAACTACACACCGGCGTCCGGGGATAGCGCCCCGGACGCCGGTGAGTTCGTGCGTCAACCGGGGCCATATGGCTTCTCACGGCGCCTCGGTCAGCGAGGTCGAAGCTGTCCACCACCGTGATCTCCCCGGTGTCCACACATCTATAGCGCGCGACATCGAGCGCCCGGCTACCCGGGAAATAGAGCACGGCCCCGGCCTGCGCTCCACTCGAGGTGGAGCGTGGCCGGGGCCGTTGCACCGTGCTACGAGACGGCTAGCGCCTCATGGCAGCGAGAATCACTCGCCGCCGGCCAGCTTCGCTCGCAGGGCGGCGAGCTGCTCGTCCGATGCCAGCGAACCGCCAGTCGACTCGGCCGGGCTGGCCTCGGCGGCCGGGCGTGCGGCCGGGGCGGACTCCGACGAGTAGTTGGTCGGTGCGGCCTCGGCGGCCTCAGCGGCAGCGGCACGGCCCTTCTCGATCTGAACCGTGTGCATCTTGTGACGACGCTCGGCCTCGGCGTACCGGGCCTCCCACTCCTCACGCTGCTTCTCGAAGCCCTCGAGCCACTCGTTGGTCTCGGGGTCGAAGCCCTCGGGGAAGATGTAGTTGCCGGCCTCGTCGTAGCTGTCGGCCATGCCGTACTTCGACGGGTCGAACTCCTCGGTGTAGTCCTCGTCCGCCTGCTTCAGCGAGAGCGAGATACGACGACGATCGAGGTCGATGTCGATGACCTTGACCATGGCGTCGTCGCCGACCGACACGACCTGGTCCGGGACCTCCACGTGGCGCTCCGCCAGCTCCGAGATGTGCACCAGGCCCTCGATGCCCTCCTCGACGCGAACGAACGCACCGAACGGGACGAGCTTGGTGACCTTGCCCGGGACGATCTGGCCGATCGCGTGGGTCCGGGCGAAGTGCCGCCACGGATCCTCCTGGGTGGCCTTCAGCGAGAGCGAGACGCGCTCGCGATCCAGGTCGACGTCGAGGACCTCGACGGTGACCTCCTGGCCCACCTCGACGACCTCGGACGGGTGGTCGATGTGCTTCCAGGACAGCTCGGAGACGTGGACGAGGCCGTCGACGCCGCCGAGGTCCACGAACGCACCGAAGTTGACGATCGAGGACACGACGCCCTTGCGGACTTGGCCCTTCTGCAGCTGGTGCAGGAACTCGGAACGGACCTCGGACTGGGTCTGCTCGAGCCACGCACGGCGCGAGAGCACGACGTTGTTGCGGTTCTTGTCCAGCTCGATGATCTTGGCCTCGAGCTCCTTGCCCACGTAGGGCAGCAGGTCGCGGACGCGGCGCATCTCCACCAGCGATGCCGGGAGGAAGCCACGGAGGCCGATGTCGAGGATGAGGCCGCCCTTGACGACCTCGATGACGGTGCCCTTGACGGCCTCGTCCTTCTCCTTGAGCTCCTCGATGGTGCCCCAGGCGCGCTCGTACTGGGCGCGCTTCTTGGACAGGATCAGACGGCCGTCCTTGTCCTCCTTGGTGAGGACGAGGGCCTCGACCTCGTCGCCCACCTCGACGACCTCACCCGGGTCGACATCGTGCTTGATGGACAGCTCGCGGGAGGGGATCACACCCTCGGTCTTGTAGCCGATGTCGAGCAGAACCTCGTCGCGGTCGACCTTGACGATCGTGCCCTCGACGATGTCACCATCATTGAAGTACTTGATCGTGGCGTCGATTGCGGCGAGGAAGTCCTCAGCAGAGCCGATGTCATTGACGGCTACCTGCGGGGACGTGGTGTTGGTGGTCATAGGGTGGGATGCTCCGAGGTGGATAGGAATCGTAGGTGGACGGGAAAACGCGGGCGTGTACGCACGCGACCGTCAACTGTACGCTTCCAGCGTGACGTCCACAAACCCCCCTGGACATGGAGAGTCTGTCCGCGCGTCCCGAACGTGGTGGGATTCGGAAGCTGACGATTATCACGAGACCCATGGGGACTTTCTCGGCGCCCGGTCCCCTGACGGCGAGTTCGTATGGTGCCCCGAGGGTCTTCACGAAGGTGACTGGCACCTTTTGGGCGACGTGAACGGCCTCGACGTGCTGGAAATAGGGTGCGGGTCGGCACCGTGTTCACGCTGGCTGGCCGGCCGTGGCGCCCGGTCCGTAGCCCTTGACCTCTCCTCCGGCATGCTCCGCGTGGGCGCCGAGGCCGCCGCCCAATCGACGGGCCCGGCTGCGGAAGTTCCACTGATCCAGGCCGACGCGGGCCGTCTGCCATTTGCCGACAATAGCTTCGACGTCGCCTTTTCCGCCTTCGGCGCAATCCCGTTCGTCGCGGATTCGGCCGGAGTGATGACAGAGGCCGCACGGGTCATCCGCCCCGGCGGCCGCTTCGTTTTCTCGGTCAATCATCCGATGCGGTGGATTTTCCGCGATGATCCCGGGGTGGAGGGCCTGGTCGCGGTGTTCCCGTACTTCGACCGATCTCCATACGCCGAGTACGGCGACGGCAGCGAGCTCACCTACGTCGAACACCACCGGACGGTCGGCGACCGCATCCGGGAGCTCGTCGCCGCCGGTTTTCTCGTGCAGGACCTCATCGAGCCCGAATGGCCGGAGTGGCTCGAGCGCGAGTGGGGACAGTGGAGTCCTCTGCGTGGGGAGATCTTCCCCGGCACCGCGATCTTCGTCGCCACTCTCCCCTGACCCGACCCCACCCCGGCGATGCACCGGAATGGGGTCGTGCGGAGACTGTCTAGAGGATCTTCGACAGGAAATCCCGGGTCCGCTGATGCGTCGGAGCCCCCAGGACCTGATCCGGCTGACCCGCCTCGACGACCACTCCGTTGTCCATGAAGGCAACAGCGTCTGCGACCTCCCGGGCGAATCCCATCTCGTGGGTGACCACGACCATCGTCATTCCAGCCTCGGCGAGGTCTCGCATCACCGAGAGCACCTCCCCGACCAGTTCCGGGTCGAGCGCGGACGTGGGCTCGTCGAACAACATCAGCTTCGGTTCCATCGCCAATGCTCGCGCAATAGCCACACGCTGCTGTTGGCCGCCCGAGAGTTGCGCCGGGTACGCGTCAACCTTCGCCGACAGTCCGACCTTCTCCAGCAGCGTTCGGCCTCGCTTCGTGGCCTCGGCCCGGGACTCGCCCTTCACCAGGATCGGCGCCTCGATGACGTTCTCGAGTGCGGTGCGATGCGGGAAGAGGTTGAAGTGCTGGAACACCATCCCGATGTCCCGGCGCTGCCGGGCGGCCTGCTTCGGCGAGATCTCGTAGAGCTTGTCGCCCTTCTGGCGGTAGCCCACCAATTCACCGTCGACGTACAACCTGCCGGCATTCACCTTTTCCAGGTGGTTGATGCAGCGCAGGAACGTCGACTTGCCCGATCCGGACGGCCCGACGAGGCACAGCACCTCACCGGAACCTACTTCGAGGTCGATGCCCTTGAGCACCTGCAGGGACCCGAAGTTCTTGCAGACCTGATCTGCCTTGATCATCGGCGTCATGGTTTCCCTCCGGTCGGGTCGGTGGGCCCGGTCTGTTCGACGGCGGCGAGGCCCGACGGGGTCAGACCGTCCGCGTCGGCGAGAGCCGCCAACTGCTTGCCGGTCAGTTGTCTGGTGGCGCCGCGGGAGAAGCGCTTCTCGAGGAAGTGCTGACCCACCATCAGGACGCTGGTGATGACCAGGTACCAGGTGGCCGCCACGAGTAGCAGCGGGATGGGTTCGAAATTAACTCCCGAAATATCGCGAGCCTGTCCGTAGAGCTCGCCGGAGAACGGGATCGCCACCACGAGCGAGGTCGTCTTGAGCATGGAGATGAACTCGTTGCCGGTGGGCGGGATGATGACCCGCATCGCCTGCGGCAGGATGGTCCGACGCATGGTCTGCCCCCACGTCATCCCGAGCGCAGTCGATGCTTCGGCCTGCCCTTCGGGCACCGACGAGATGCCCGCGCGCACGATCTCCGCCATGTAGGCGGCCTCGTTCATCGCCAGGCCCACCACGGCAAGCCAGAACGCTGAGTAGAGGACCATGGTGTCGTCGAACCGGATGAACTGGATATCGGTGAAGGGGATTCCGAACTGGACCTGCCGATAGATGGTGAAGACCAGTCCCCAGAAGAGCAACTGGACGTAGACCGGCGTCCCTCGAAAGATCCAGAGGTAGACCCAGGCAACCGACTTGAGGACCGGGTTGCTGCTCATCCTCATGACGGAGAGGATGACGCCGAGAATGACGGCCAAGACCATCGACAGCAGGGTCAGTGCGATGGTGTAGAACGCCGCCGTACCGAAGCGGGTGTCGAACAGGTAACGGCCGTAGGTGCCCCACCCGTAGGCCGGATTGGTAGCGGCACCCCAGATGAACAAGAACACCAGGACGAGGACGACGGCGGCGGAGACCCATCGCCAGGGATGCCGCAGCGGCACCGCCTTGATCGGCTCCGGTGCCGAGGCCTCGGTCGAGGCCTCGGCACCTGTTCCAGTACTGCTCACCGGGCGATCACTTCCGGATCTCGGACTGCGAGATCATCCCGTTCTCGACACCCCAGTTGGTGGCGATGGTCTCGAAGTCACCGGACTCGATGAGCTTGTTCGCGGCGGCCTCGAGGGCGACGGCCAACTCGTTGCCCTTACGCACGGGCCAGCCGTACGGGGCGGAATCAAACACCTCTCCGACGAGCTGCATCTTGCCGTCGGACTGCTTGACCGCATACGCGGAGATCGGCGAGTCCGCCGACATCGCGTCGACCTTGCCCAACGCCACGGCTGTAGAGGCTTCGTCCTGGGTGTCGAACTGGACCTTCTCGATCGGCGGCTTACCCGCCGCCACGCAGGCCTCGCTACGCGCGGGCACATCCTCCTGATCGGAGACGGTCGTGCGCTGAACCGCGACGCTCAGCCCGCAGGCGTCATCGGGGTCCACGTCGCTGCCCGCCGCGGCGGCCCACTGGATGCCGGCCTCGAAGTAGGTCACGAAGTCGACGGTCTCGAGCCGCTCCGCATTAACCGTGAACGAGGAGGCGCCCATGTCCATGGTGCCGCCCTCGATCGCCGGGATGATCTTCTCGAAGTCCGACTCGCGGAAGTCGGCCTCCAGCCCCATCACCGCGGCGACGGCGTCCATCACGTCGATGTCGAATCCGACGATCTCGCCGTTCTCGTTCTTGAACTCGTTGGGCGCGTACGGCGTGTTCGTCCCGATCACGATCACCCCGCGCTCGCGCAGTTCCGCGGGGACGAGCTCAGCGATCTCGTCGTCTACCTCGACCGTCACCTCTTCACGGGACTCGGTGGCTTCCTCGGTCCCTTCGGTGTTGGTGGTGCAACCGGCGAGCACAAGAGCTGCGGTGGCGGACATGGCCAGGGCGGCACGAACACCGCGCCGTGAAGAAAAGGTCATGGCAGGGCCTTTCAGGCGTAGTTAGCCGAATCTGCAATGAACCTAGGGCATGCGGGGACCCCGACAAAACGAACTGGCCGTATCGACCCGGTGTCCGCCGAGTTAATTGCTCCGGACCCGGTCAGTGCGCGGCCGAGTCCCAGTCGGGTCCGATGCCGGTCGACACGTCAAGTGGCACGTCGAGTTCGATCGCCGAGTACATGTGGTCGACCACCAGGTCGCGCACTTCATCCAGCTCCCCCTCAGCGATTTCCACGACGAGCTCGTCATGCACCTGCAGCAGGAGTCGGCTGGTCAGCCCGCGCTCAGTCAGATCGGCGTCAACCTTCAGCATGGCTGCCTTGATGATGTCGGCAGCGGTCCCCTGGATCGGCGCGTTGAGCGCGGCCCGCTCCGCGTTCTCCCGCTTAAGCCGGTTGTCCGAGTTGAGCTCCGGCAGGTAGCGGCGCCGACCGAACAGCGTCTCGGTGTACCCGTCCCGACGCGCCTGCTCGACCACGGCCTGAAGGTAGTCGCGCACCCCGCCGAACCGGGCGAAGTAGGCGTCCATCTGTTCGCGTGCCTCACCCTGGCTGATCCCGAGCTGTGCGGCCAGACCGAATGCGCTGAGCCCGTAGGCCAGCCCGTAGCTCATGGCCTTGACCCGGCGCCTCAGCTCCGGGGTGACCTCGTCGATCGGCACTCCGAACGCCCGCGACCCCACGAACGAATGCAGATCCTCGCCCGTCCGGAACGCCTCTATGAGCCCCTCGTCGCCGGACAGGTGCGCCATCACGCGCATCTCGATCTGGCTGTAGTCGGCGGTGAGGAGGCAGTCATAGCCCTCACCCACGATGAACGCCTTGCGGATGCGTCGACCGTCCTCGGTTCGGACGGGGATGTTCTGCAAGTTCGGATCGGTCGAGGACAGTCGCCCGGTGGCGGCGACGGTCTGGTTGAAGGTGGTGTGGATACGGCGATCGTCGCCGATCGTCTTGATCAGGCCTTCGACCGTCGTGCGCATCTTGGTGGTTTCGCGATGCAGCAGCAGCGCCTCAAGGAATGCGCGCCCCGGGGTCTCCCCGGTCTCCTTGGACAGCAGATCCTCGAGCGCCTTGGCGTCGGTCGTGTAGCCGGTCTTGGTCTTCTTGGTCTTCGGCATCCCGAGGGTTTCGAACAGTACGACCTGCAACTGCTTGGGCGAGCCGAGGTTGATCTGCTCGCCGCCGATTGCCGCATAGGCGGCGTCCTGCGCCTGCCGACCTCGGTCGGCGAACCCGTCGCGCAGGTCGTCCAGCGCGGCACCGTCAACGGCGATCCCGCGCTCCTCCATGCGCGCCAGCACCGGCACGAGCGGGAGTTCCATCTCGGCGAGCAGTCCGGCTCCGTGAACCTGATCGAGTTCCACGTCGAGACGGTCGGCGAGGTCCAGTACGGCCCGGGCTCGGGTCGCGGCGGCGTCGGCGTTCTTCTGCTCGGCTGCGGCATCGTCCTCCTCGTCGAGCAACGAGAGCTGCTTCTCCCCCGACTCGACCTCGGGCAGTTCCCGCTGGAGATGTCGTTGGTACAGCTCGGACAGTCCGTAACTGCGCTGCCCGGGGCGGACCAGGTAGGCGGCGAGCGCCACGTCCATGGTGACCCCGCCGAGGGTGAGGTCACGGCCGGAGAGAGCGTGGGTGGCGGCCTTGGCATCGTGGAGGGCCTTGGTCACCGCGTCATCGGCCAGCCACGCCGTCAGTGCCTGCTCGTCGTCGGGCCCGATCGAGCCCAGGTCGATGTGGCCCGAGGCGCCGCCGGAGGCGGCGATGGTGATGGTCTGCGCGTCACCCCGGGCGGGGCCGGAGGGTCCGACGACGACGACGCCGTGCCGTTTCCCCGCCGGCGCATGGGCGGCCAGCCAATCGGAGACCTCACCTGCGTGCAGGACGGAGGCCTGCTCGAGCTCGGATTCCACAACAGGCTCGGCCGCGCCCTGCGGGAGGAATGCACCGAGGAAGCGATCGCGGGCCTGCGGGCCGAACTCCAGACGGTCGAACAACGCGTTGACGTCAGCACGCTCGGGGATATTGCGGATCAGGTCGGCTAGCGTGACTCCCAGGTCCAGGTCGCGCGTCAGTTCGGTGATGCGCCGGTTGAGCTGAACCTGCGGCAGGTGCTCTCGGAAGCTCTCGCCGACCTTGCCCTTGACCTCGTCCGCGTGGGCGATGAGCTCGGACAGCGATCCGTACTGCGTGATCCACTTCGCGGCGGTCTTGTCACCGACCTTGGGCACGCCCGGCAGGTTGTCGGAGGTGTCCCCGCGCAGTGCGGCGACGTCCGGGTACTGCGTGGGCGTGACGCCGTACTTCGCCTCGACGGCGTCCGGGGTGTAGCGGGCCAGCTCCGAGACTCCCTTGACCGGGTAGAGAACGGTGACCGAGTCGGTGACGAGTTGCAGTGCATCCCGGTCACCGGTGCAGATGAACGTGCTCGACTCCGGCTCCGAGTCAGACGTCTGTGTCGCTAGGGTCGCGATGATGTCGTCCGCCTCATGTCCTTCGAGCGAGAGCGTCCGCACACCGAGCGCTACGAGCGCCTCCTGGATGAGCTCGACCTGCCCCTTGAACTCCTCGGGCGCCGCCGATCGAGTGGACTTGTACTCCGGGTACTCGGCCGTGCGGTGGAGCGTCGCACGCGACACGTCGAAGGCGACCGCCAGGTGGGTGGGCTTTTCCTCCGTGACGAGGTTCGCGACCATCGACAGGAAACCGTAGACCGCGTTGGTGTGCTGCCCTGACGCGGTGGAGAAGTTCTCTGCCGGCAGCGCGTAGAACGCGCGGAACGCCAATGAATGCCCGTCCAGCAGCAGGAGTCGGGCCGGCCCGTCCTCCGCACCCGGTGCGGGGCTGCCGCTCGTTGCTTCCAGCTCTGCTGCAGGATCAGTCCGATCACCGGACGTCGTTCCTGCGTCTACTGTCTCTGCGTCCACGGTCTCACTCGAGGTACTCACACAGCCACTCTAGGGCGGGCATCCGACAGGCGTTCACGGGTCGTCGGTTAGACTTTCTCACCAGCGGTTCGCCGCGCGCCCCCGTAGCCCAATTGGCAGAGGCAACGGATTCAAAACCCGTCCAGTGTCGGTTCGAGTCCGACCGGGGGCACCCGACGTCACAAGACATCCAGTCAGCAGATCGCTGAACTCCCTGTGTGCCCCCGGTCCGGCAGGGCGGCACCGCCCCACGACAACAGCCGCCTTCCCGCCCCGCTTATGCGGGAGGGACAGGCGGCTGTTGACTGTCTGCTCGATCTGTCGGCTCTGCCGGCCGCGTGCGGCGTCAGGCCTTGAGGTCGGCGGCGAGGTTGGACAGCAACTCGTGCTGGATCTTCTTCAGACCGCCGGGGGCGAAAGTGCGCTCGAAGAATCCGCCGACTCCTGTAGCGCCTTCCCATGAGGTGGTCATCTCGACCAGCGAGCCGCCGGTCGCCTCACGGACGGTGTAGGTGGTGGCCATGGTGGAGTTGGCGTCCTTCTCCACCAGCGACCAGTGCCCGGACGCCTGCTCGACGGTCACGCTCACCTTGACGTCGCGGCTGCGCTTCTTCGTCGCCTGGAGATGCCACGCGGCGACAGTGCCCTCGCCCTGGCCGCCCTCGATGAGCCGGTAGGCACTGAACTGCTCCGGCTGGATCCGCGGGCGCACCCCCGCGTAATCGGCGATCGCCGCGGTCACGGCCTCGACTGGCGCCTCGATGACGGTGGTGTTGGTGGCGGTGACCCTAGCCATGGTGTTCTGGTCCTCCTCGGCACGTCCGATCGGCGTTCGCCCGGCGGTCACCGGGCGTGCGCCCACGGGGCGGGCGCGTCGGACGTGTCCATCCTGCCCGACTGCCCGCCTCCGTGTGCGCGACAGCATCCGCAACCGCGGTTAGTGGCCGCGGCGAATCCACTCCTCCAGGTGCGGGGACTCGTCTCCGACCTTGGTGCCGTCACCGTGACCGGTGTGTACCAGGGTCTCGGCGGGCAGGGTGAGGATCCGATCACGGATCGAGGTGATGATCGTCGGGAAATCCGAGTACGAACGGCCGGTGGCGCCGGGCCCGCCGGAGAACAGGGTGTCGCCGGAGAACAACACCCCCGCCTCGGGGACGTGGAACACGCACGAACCCGGCGAGTGCCCGGGAGTGTTCATCACGTCGATACGGGTTCCCGCGATCTCCAACTTCTGCCCGTCCGACAGGTCACCGTGCGTGACCTCCGGGTGGGTCTCGTCCCACAGCATCTGATCACCTGGATGCACCAGGATCGGGGCGTCGAGTTTCTCGGAAAGCTCTGGCGCGACCGTGATGTGGTCATTGTGGGCATGGGAACACAGGATGCCCTTCACCGTGCGTCCTGCCACCGCGTCGATGACGGGCTGGGCGGTGTGGGCGGCATCGATCACGAACACCTCGGAGTCGTCACCGAGTATCCAGATGTTGTTGTCCACCTCCCACTCGCCGCCGTCGAGCGCGAAAATTCCGCTGGTGACAACCTTCTCGATACGAAGTCCGCCGCTGTATCCGGCGCTGGTGTAGGTCTCGTTCACAACGTCACCACCGATCGCAGAACAGAGCCTGCCTTCATCGCATCGAAGGCCTGCTCAACGGCATCGATCCCGATCCGCTCGGACACGAACTTCTCCAACGGGAGCCGGCCCTGCAGGTGCAGGTCGACGAGCATCGGGAAGTCACGCTCCGGCAAACAATCGCCGTACCAGGACGACTTGAGCGAACCACCACGACCGAAGAAGTCCAGCAGCGGCAACTCCAGCCGCATCTCCGGCGTCGGAACACCCACCAGAACAACCGTGCCCGCAAGATCACGGGCATAGAAGGCCTGCTCGTACGTCTCCGGTCGACCAACCGCATCGATCACCACGTCCGCGCCAAAACCGCCCGTGAGTTCCTGAATCGCCGCAACGGGGTCGGTGCCCTTCGAATTGACCGTATGGGTGGCACCGAAGTCCTTTGCCCACTCGAGCTTGGTGTCATCGACATCAACGGCCACGATGGTCGAAGCACCGGCCAGGCGAGCACCGACAATCGCGGCCACACCCACACCACCACACCCGATGACGGCAACGGACTGACCACGGCTCACCCCACCGGTATTAACGGCCGCGCCGATCCCGGCCATCACCCCACAACCGAGCAGCCCGGCCACAGCCGGATCAGCAGCCGGATCAACCTTGGTGCACTGACCCTCGTGCACCAGGGTCTTGTCGATGAACGCCCCGATACCCAGCGCCGGCGTCAACTCGGTGCCATCGGTCAGCGTCATCTTCTGAGACGCATTGTGCGTGGCGAAACAGTACTGCTGCTCCCCCCGCTTGCAGGCGCGGCACTCCCCGCACACCGCACGCCAGTTGAGAACGACGAAATCACCCTCCTCGACATGGGTCACCCGCTCACCCACGGTCTCGACGATGCCCGCGGCCTCATGCCCCAGCAGGAACGGGTACTCATCATTGATGCCACCGTCCCGATAGGCCAGATCGGTATGACAGACACCGCACGCCTGCACGCGGACGATGACATCGTTAGGTCCGGGATCAGGGACCACGACGTCGACCAACTCGACCCCGGCCCCCTTGCTTCGGGCGATAACGCCCTTGACGGTCTGCGACATTGATCGCCTCTCCGCTAGATCTGATTGCTCCACCCCACTGTGTCAGAAAGCCCCGACGCACGACGTGACAACGAGTTCGCGCCCCACCTCCCTGGTGGGAGATGGGGCGCGAGAGAGATCTCTGAGACCGGGCTCGTCAATGCGAGCCGGGGGCTATGTGTACCCGTCTATCAGACGACTACACCGTTGGAGCGAAGCCACGGCACCGGGTCGATCCACTGGCCGGCCGCGTTGCGCACGCCGAAGTGAAGGTGCGGGCCGGTCGAGTAGCCGCGGTTACCGACGGTGCCGATGACCTGACCGGCGTTGACGCGCTGTCCGACCGAGACGTAGTTGGCGTCGTTGTGGCCGTACTCGAGCAGCTCACCGTCATCAGTCTGGATTCGGATCCACAGCCCGTACCCGGAGGCGGGGCCCGCGGCGACGACCTTGCCGGACTTCGCTGCGTACATCGGGGTTCCGACGGGCGCTCCGAAGTCGGTGCCGTTGTGGAAGGTACCCCAGCGCGGTCCGAAGCCCGAGGTGATGGGGCCGTGAGTGGGTGCGTGTGCGCCGCCGACACCCGGGATGCCGAGCGAGCCGAGCATCGACGGATCGATCGCGAAGTCGTTCGCGTAATCGCGCAGCTGCTGGTCGGTCAGTCCGATGCCCTGCACGACGCCCTGGGCCATCTCGGCGAGCTGGTCAGGGTTGACCTCGGCCGACTGGGCGGAAGCGGCGGGGGCGGCCGCCATGGCAACGCCACCGGAGAGTGCGGCGCCGGCAACGGCACCCGCGACGAGACGGCCCATCCGGGCCGAGGAGCGAACTGCACGGTGACGGCCGGCGGCCGAGGCGGAGCCGTCAACGCCGAGACGGTCGGCAAGCTCAGCGAAGGTGATACGAGTGGCGTCGGTCATCAGGAGAACCTCAAAGTCTGTTCCGGGGTAAAGCAGTGGGCCGACCGGCTTCCCCGGTGGCCTCCAAGAAGGTAACAGAACTATATCGACGCTGTCACGCCCAAAAAACAAACTGGTACAAAAACGCCGGTCAGCGGGGTGCTGACCGGCGTCTTCGAGACGTTATCTGGCAGTGATCAGTGGTCGGCTTCGCCCATCCGATGCACGAGGATGAAGTTGGTCGAGCCCTCGACGCCCGGGACGTTGCCGGCGACGAGCACGATCAGATCGTCCTCGTTATATCCCTCGAGTGGGAGCAGCATCTCGTCGGTGACCTTGACGACCTCGGCGGTGTCATTGATCCGGTCCGTCAGGAATGTCTCCGTTCCCCACGTGAGGGCGAGCTGACTACGAATCCTGGGGTCGCTGGTGACGGCGATCAGCGGAAGGTGGCTGTGCAGGCGTGCCAGTCGGCGCACGGTGTCGCCGGTCGAGGTGACCGCGACGAGCGCCTTGGCTCCCAGCCGCTCCCCGATCTCGCGGGCCGAGTAGGAGATCACCCCTCGCTTCGTGCGCGGGATATGAACCAGATCCGGCGCCGCGGTGGAATCCGTCTCCACCGCGAGCGCGATGGACGACATGGTCCGGACCGCCTCGATCGGATACTTGCCCACGGAGGTCTCACCGGACAGCATCACCGCGTCTGCACCGTCGAGCACCGCATTGGCCACGTCCGAGGCCTCGGCACGCGTCGGACGAGAGTTTCCGATCATCGATTCGAGCATCTGCGTTGCGACGATTACCGGCTTGGCGTTCTCGCGAGCGATCTGGACGGCCCGCTTCTGGACCAGCGGGACCTCCTGCAACGGCAGTTCCACACCGAGGTCACCGCGGGCCACCATCACCGCGTCGAAGGCGAGCACGATCGACTCGAGGTTCTTGATGGCCTCCGGCTTCTCGAGCTTGGCGATGACCGGCACATGGATACCGACCTCGTCCATGATCTCGTGCACCAGGTCGACGTCCGCCGGCGAACGGACGAACGACAGGGCGATGAAGTCCACCCCGAGCTTGAGCGCGAAACGCAGATCGGCGACGTCCTTCTCGCTCAGGGCCGGCACGGACACGTTCATCCCGGGCAGCGAGACGCCCTTGTTGTTGGAGACCTTGCCTCCCTCGGTGACGAGGCAGTGCACATCCGGTCCCTCGACGTTCTCGACCGTCAGACCGATATTGCCGTCATCCACGAGCAGGCGGTCGCCGGGGCGGGCGTCATTCGCCAGGTCCTTGTAGGTGGTGGAGACACGGTTCTTGGTGCCTTCGACATCGTCGACGGTGATGACCACCCGGTCACCTTCAGCCCAGACGTGGCTGCCCTCGATGAAGCGACCGAGCCGGATCTTCGGCCCCTGGAGGTCGGCCAGCACACCCACGGCGCGGCCGGACTCATCCGAGGCCTGGCGGACCCAGCGATAGTTCGCCTCATGATCAGCGTGCTCGCCATGGCTGAAATTGAGTCTTGCGACGTCCATTCCGGCGTCGACGAGTTCACGTATGCCGGCTTCGGAGGCGACGGCGGGACCCAGGGTGCAGACGATCTTCGTACGACGGTTCACTCCAACCAATCTAGTCCTCCTGACCGGACTGCCGGTGAACCGGACGTCAACGACCGGCCAACGGGGGTGCCTGGCCCGGCGGTTCGGGCCGGGCACGCCCCGTCAATGTCGGCTAATCGGAGCTTTCGGAGGCCGAGTTCCTGCCGGGTGCGCCGGAGGTGTCGGTGCCGGTCTCGTCGGTGTCAGTGGCGGCGGCACCGGTGGCGGTGTCCGATGCAGCGGTGTCGTCGGGATCGGCGGAATCCCGCCCGGGGTCACCCGCGGCCCGCAGTTCCGACGGATCCTCGCGGCCCTTGCGAACGCGCACGAAGTAGATCAGCGCCGCGATCATGACGACCACCGCGACGATGGTGTTGATGCGTAGCCCGAACACCAGGGTCGCCTCGTCGGCGCGCAGCAACTCCACCCAGAAACGGCCGAAGCAGTACAGGGCCACGTACAACGCGAACACGCGGCCGTGGCCGAGCCGGAACTTCCGGTCGACGATCACCAGGACGATCGCGACGAGGACGTTCCACAGCAGCTCATAGAGGAACGTGGGATGAACGGTCGCCAGTACCTGTCCCGTGGACCGCCCGAGGGTCTGTGAGTAGCCGTAGACCTCGTCGTAGCGCTGATAGATCTCCAGGGCCCACGGGACGTCGGTCTCCCGGCCGTACAGCTCCTGGTTGAAGTAGTTGCCGAGGCGGCCGATCCCCTGCGCGAGGACGATGCCCGGTGCCACCGAGTCGCCGAACGCACCGAGGGCACGGATGCCCTGCTGTCGCAGGCCGATGTAGGCGCCCAGTGCACCGAATGCGACGGCGCCCCAGATCCCGAGTCCGCCGTCCCAGATCTTGAAGGCGTCGACGGGGTTCTTGCCGTCACCGAAGTAGCGGTACCAGTCCGTGGCGACGTGGTAGATGCGGCCGCCGATGAGGCCGAACGGGATGGCCCACAGGGCGGTGTCGATGACAACGCCGGCCTTACCTCCACGAGCCACCCAGCGTTTTTCTCCCCACCAGATCGCCACGACGATCCCGAGGATGATCCACAGCGCGTAGGCGCGGATCGGCAGTGGCCCGAGCTCCCAGACGCCCTGGGGAGGACTGGGGATCATGACGCGCTCCCGGGACGCCGCACGCCCTCGGCGAGCTCCGCCGTGAGCCGACCCAACTCGTCGAGCCCCTCGGTCGCGGCGGTGATGAGCGCGGAGCCGACGATCACGCCGTCGGCATACGAGGCGATCTCCGCGGCCTGATCCCCACTGCGCACTCCCAGCCCGACGCCGCACGCCAGGTCGGAGACCTCGCGGACCCGGGCGGTGAGGACACGCGGCGCGTCGGTGACGACGTCACGGGCGCCGGTCACGCCCATGACCGCCTGGACGTAGACGAACCCGCCGGTCTGGGCCAACGTCGAGGCGAGGCGTTCCGGCGTGGACGACGGCGCGACCAGGAACACCCGGTCGACCCCGTGCTCGTCGGTGGCCGCGATCCACTCGTCGGCCTCTTCCGGGATGAGGTCCGGGGTGATGACCCCGGCCCCGCCTGCTGCGGCGAAGTCGGCGGCGAACCGCTCTACCCCGTACTGCAGGATCGGATTCCAGTAGCTCATGATCGCGGGCACGGCGCCGGCCTCGGCAACGGCCCGGACGACCTCGAAGACGTCGGCGACACGGAAACCCGCCTCGAGAGCGGTGTTCGCGGCCGCCTGGATGGTGGGTCCGTCCATCATCGGGTCGGAGTACGGGATCCCCACCTCGACCACATCGCATCCGTTGGCGACCATCGTCCGGACGGCCTCGACCGAGCCCTCCAGGGTCGGGAAGCCGGCCGGGTAGTAGCCGATGAGCGCTGCCCGCCCCTCGGCCCGACACTTCTCGAACACGTCACTGAGAACGCTCATCCCTCGACTCCCCCGTCTGCGTAGGCACCCTCGCCGTCGTCGTCGCCCCTATTGGCATCAACCCCCGCCTCGGGCGGGGCACCCCCGCCCAACAGGCCAAACCACCTGGCGGCGGTGTCAACGTCCTTGTCACCTCGGCCGGACACATTCACCAGGATCATTCCGACCCCCTCGGCGGCGAGCTTCGCGGCGCCGGCGATCGCGTGTGCCGACTCGATGGCCGGGATGATCCCCTCGGTGCGGCAGAGCTGCGCGAAGGCGTCCATGGCCTCGGAATCGGTGACCGGACGGTACTCCGCGCGGCCGATCTCCGAGAGGTAGGAGTGCTCCGGCCCGACCCCCGGGTAGTCCAACCCCGCGGAGATGGAATGGGACTCGATGGTCTGGCCGTCGGAGTCCTGCATGAGGTGCGCGTACGAGCCCTGGAACACGCCGGGTCGACCGGCGTTGACGGTGGCCGCAGTCCGGCCAGACTCGACCCCGTCTCCCCCGGCCTCGCAGCCGACGAGCCGCACCGACTCGTCGTCGAGGAAAGGATGGAACAGCCCGATCGCGTTGGACCCGCCGCCGACACAGGCGACCGCCGCGTCCGGTAGGCGCCCGGCCTGCTCGAGGATCTGCGAGCGCGCCTCGGCGCCAACGATCCGCTGGAAGTCGCGGACCATCGCCGGGAACGGGTGCGGCCCGGCCGCGGTCCCGAACGCGTAATAGGTGTCATCGGCCCGCGAGACCCAGTCCCGCATGGCCTCGTTGATCGCGTCCTTGAGAGTGGCCGAACCGATCTCCACGGCCTCCACCTCCGCGCCGAGCAGTCGCATCCGGGCCACGTTCAGCGCCTGGCGACGGACGTCGACCGCGCCCATGAACACCTTGCACTCCAGGCCCAGCAGCGCACACGCCGTCGCTGTGGCCACCCCGTGTTGGCCGGCACCGGTCTCCGCTATGACACGGGACTTGCCCATCCGCTTGGCGAGCAGTGCCTGGCCGAGCACGTTGTTGATCTTGTGCGAGCCCGTGTGGTTGAGGTCCTCGCGCTTGAGGAACACCCGGGCACCAATCTCGGCGCCGAACCGCTCGGCCTCATACAGCGGCGACGGCCTACCCGAATAGTGGCGCTGGAGCCGGTCCAACTCTGCGAGGAACTCCTCGTCGACGCGTGCCTTGGCGTACGCGTCCGTCACCTCGTCGACCACCGCCATGAGCGCCTCGGGGACGTATCGACCGCCGAACAACCCCCAGTGCCCCTTGTCATCGGGCTCATTGCCGGTGGGGGTCCGCAGGACGTCCCCCATCGTGGGAATCGGTGGCAGATCGTTGGAAGTCACATCTCCCAGTCTGCCGGAAGCGCGAAGCCGGGGACTAGCGGGGTCCCTGCGGGCAGGACGGGTGTGCACCCGCCGTGGCCAGCGCGTTACACGCGGCGCGCGGATCGCCCTGTGTCACCAGTCCCTCACCGACGAGGACGGCGTCCGCGCCCACACTGGCGTACGCGAGCAGATCGGACGCGTCGCGGACACCGGACTCGGCGATCTTCACCACATCCGACGGCAGGCCGGGCGCGATGCGGGAGAAGACGTTCCGGTCCACTTCGAGAGTCTTGAGGTTGCGGGCGTTGACGCCGATGACGGTCGCACCGGCCTCCAGGGCACGGTCCGCCTCCTCCTCGGTGTGCACCTCGACCAGAGCTGTCATCCCCAGCGACTCGGTGCGGTCGAGCAGCGACACCAGGGCCTCCTGCTCCAGCGCGGCCACGATCAGCAGGACGAGGTCCGCTCCGTGGGCTCGGGCCTCGTGGATCTGGTACGGACCGACCACGAAGTCCTTTCGCAATACAGGAATGTCTACGGCGCGACGCACCGAATCGAGATCTGCCAGGCTGCCGTTGAAGCGACGCTCCTCGGTCAGGCAGGATATGATCCGTGCTCCGCCGTCCTCATACATCCGTGCCAGGTCCGCAGGATCCGGGATATCGGCCAACTGCCCCTTGGACGGGCTCGCACGCTTGACCTCTGCGATGACACCCACACCGGGTTCACGCAGTACCTTGAGCGCGTCACGTGGCGGCGGGGCGGACTTGGCCGCCTTCTTCACCGACTGCAGGTCGAGAACCGCCTCGCGGGCCGCGACGTCTTCGCGGACCCCGTCGAGAATCGAGTCGAGCACGGTGCCCACCGTGACCTCCCTCAGCAGAGTTGGCGGAAAAAGTGTGATCGAGATCAACAATAGAGGGCCGCAGCGGCGTTCCCGAATCGGGGACTCCTGTTGCGGAAGTCACACTGTCGGATCGTTCCCTTCATCGAGGTCTTGCCACAGGTCACGACCGGAATCCGGGTCACGCTCGACAGCTGTAGCGGCCTCCTCACGTCGGACGGCCGGCGTCACGTACCGGTCATCGCGGCGAACGGCACGCGATGGGCGGACCATCACCACGACACCGGCGGCGAGCAACGCCAGTGCTCCCACTCCGGTGACCGCCGGGCCGGCCGAACTGGTGGAGATCTCCGTGATCTGAGACCACTCCGGGATCGCCGCCGAGCCCTCGGCCCCCGGGCCCGCATTGGTCCGGGCCGGGCCCTCACTACTGGTGATCACCGAGTGCACGCGGTCAGCGTCGACACTGCCGACAGCGGACCACACAAGTGCCCCGGCTGCCACCCCGAGGAGGGCGATGACCGCCCCGATCACCCGAGCACCCACGCCCCTGACGAGCGCCACGGCCAAGATCGCCGCCACGGCACCGAGCGCAAGTGGCATCAACGCCGGCTGCCAATCGCTGCCGTTGAGCGTGCGTGCGACCTCTCCCGATTGATCGTTGAAGGCCACCACCTCGAGCCACGTCATCCGGGACGCCAGCCACAGCAGAGCCGCGCCGACGAGCAGCAGGACGACGGGGACCATGAGTCGGGAGCGCTGATTCACCGCTACGCCGTCCCCTCGGTCGCGTCACGCAGCGTCTCCGCCGCCGCAACCGCACGCAGCACCGCCATCGCCTTGTTCCGGCACTCCTCGTCCTCGGCGGCCGCGACGGAATCCGCGACGATCCCGGCACCGGCCTGGACATAGGCCGTGCCGTCCTTGATGACCGCAGATCGGATCGCGATCGCCTGGTCGGTGTTGCCGGCGAAGTCGACGTAGCCGACCACTCCCCCGTACACGCCGCGCCGGGTGTCCTCGAGGTCCTCGATGATCTGCAACGCGCGGGGCTTGGGCGACCCGGACAACGTGCCTGCAGGGAAACATGCAGTCACCGCATCCAAGCCGGTGCGTCCCTCCGCCAACCGGCCGGTCACCGTCGAGACCAGGTGCATCACGTGGCTGTAGCGTTCCACCTGCCGGAACTCGGTCACCGTCACCGTGCCAGGCTCGCACACCCGGCCCAGGTCATTGCGGCCGAGATCGACCAGCATGAGATGCTCTGCATTCTCCTTGACGTCTTCGACCAGATCTTTGGCCAGCAGGTGATCGTGCTCGTCGTCGTCGCCCCTCGGCCTCGTCCCCGCGATCGGGTGCGTCGTCGCCATGCCGTCGGTGACCGTCACCAACGCCTCGGGGCTCGAACCGACGATCGTGAACGCCGTACCCCCGAACCCATCCGGTCCCGAACCATTCGGGATCGTCATCAGGAACATGTACGGGCTCGGGTTGGTCGTGCGCAGGATCCGGTACACATCGCGCGGCGAAGCTGACGTGTCCACCTCGAAGCGCTGGCTGATGACCACCTGGAACGACTCACCGGCGTGGATCTGCTCGATGATGTTCGCCACCCGCGAGTGGTAGGTCTCCTCATCGGTGCGACGCCTGATGTCGGGCGTGGCGGCATCGAACACGCTCACCCCACCGTGCGCGGGAGCGGCCAGTCGGGCGGTCATCGACTCCACCCGGGCCACGGCGTCCTCGTAGGCCTCCTCGATGCGCTCATCACTGCCGTCCCAGTTCACGGCATTGGCGATGAGGTGAATGCGGCCCTCGTGGTGATCGAATGCCGCCAGGTCCGTGGCGAGCAGTTGCACCAGTTCGGGCACCTGCAGGTCGTCGATCGTGTCGGTCTCGATCCGCTCGAGTCTGCGGACGATGTCGTAGCCGAGGTAGCCCACCATCCCGGAGGTCAACGGGGGCAGGCCGTCGATCTGATCGGTGCGCAGCAGCTCGAGCGTGCGGCGCAGTGCCTCCAAGGGGTCCCCACCCGTCGGGGCTCCGGCCGGTGCGGTCCCCCACCAGGTCGCTTCGCCCGCCTCGTCGACCGTCAGCGCGGCGGCGGCCCCACAGCCGATGAACGACCATCGCGACCACGACCTGCCGTGCTCCGCCGATTCGAGCAGAAAGGTGCCCGGCCTGTCATTGGCGAGCTTGGCGTACGCCGACAGCGGCGTCTCGGAATCGGCGAGGACGGTACGCACGACCGGCACCACACGATGCCCAGCCGCCAGTGCGCGGAACTGCTCGAAAGTGGTGGTGCGGGTACTCATCCGTAAACCTGGCCGCCCACCCCGAAGGACTCATGCGGCATGTCCGCGACGTGGACCCACACCTTGGCCGGGTCCTTGCCCGCGGCGTCGGCATACGCCGTGGTGACCGCTTCGATAACTCGGGCCCGGTCCTCCGCGGGCATTCCAGCGAGCTGATTGATCTGGATGAAGGGCATGTCGCTCTAGTCCTCCCTGAGAAGTGTGGCGGTGTCGAAGCAGCTGGTGGTGCCGTTGTGGCATGCCGCGCCGGTCTGGTCCACGCGCAGCAGTACGACGTCGCCGTCACAGTCGATCTCGACACTGCGCACGTGCTGAACGTGACCGGAGGTCTCGCCCTTGACCCACCGCGTGCCGCGGGAGCGCGAGAAGTACACACCCCGCCTGGTCGCGAGCGTCTCTGCCAGTGCGGCGTCATCCATCCACGCCATCATCAGCACCCGGCCAGTGGTCGCGTCCTGCACCACTGCAGCGACGAGGCCGTCTGCCGTCCGGGAGAGTCGATCGGCGATCTCCGGATCGAGGGTGAAGTCACTCATCGGACGGTGATCCCCTCGGCGGCCATCGCCTTCTTCACGTCTCCGATGGTCATCTCACCGAAGTGGAAGACACTCGCGGCGAGCACGGCATCGGCGCCGGCCTGAACCGCGGGAGCGAAATGCTCCACCGCACCGGCACCGCCCGAGGCGATGACCGGAATGGTGACCGCCTCGCGCACGGCTCGCAGCATCGACAGGTCGAAGCCGGCTTTGGTGCCATCGGCATCCATCGAGTTGAGCAGGATCTCCCCCACTCCAAGCTCCTGGCCACGCTGTGACCACTCGACCGCGTCGATTCCGGTTCCACGTCGCCCACCGTGAGTGGTGACCTCCCACCCGGACGGGGTCGACCTCTCGCCCTCCGGAACTGTGCGCGCATCGACAGACAGGACGATGCACTGTGAGCCGAAGCGACGGCTGAGCTCTGCCAGCAGTTCAGGGCGCGCGATGGCGGCGGTGTTCACGCTCACCTTGTCTGCACCCGCACGCAGCAACTGGTTCACGTCGTCCTCGGTCCGGACGCCGCCACCGACGGTGAGCGGAATGAAAATCTGCTCGGCGGTCCGCTCGACCACATCGATCATCGTTCCCCGCCCCGATGACGACGCGGTCACGTCGAGGAAAGTCAGCTCATCGGCACCCTGCTCGCCGTAGGCCGCGGCTAACTCCACGGGATCTCCGGCGTCGCGTAGATCAAGAAAATTGACGCCCTTGACTACACGGCCGGCGTCGACGTCGAGACAAGGGATCACTCGGGTTGCAAGAGTCATGATCGGTTCATCGTCCTTCTTCGAGCCACGGGCGCGGGCTCTCTGGTTCCGGGGTCGCCCGTCGACGACCCGCTTCGAAGAAATTGCTCGGATCACCGAGCTGTGTCACCGTGTCTAACACCTCGGCGTGGGCACGCGAGCCGGCAGCCAGCATCGACTGGGACTCGACAGACCACGGCTCACCCGCCAGGTCAGTCACCACACCGCCGGCAGCGCGAATATGTGAGGCTCCCGCTGCGTTGTCCCAGGCGAAGTTCCCGAAGCTCACGGCGGCGGACAGCCTGCCGGAGGCCACGAACGACAGGTCCACCCCGGTGGAGCCGAACTTACGGGTCCGAGCCGCATGGACAGTGAGCCGCTCGAACACCTCGCGCCGATACGCCGGCGGGTACGTGGTCCTGCCGCCAGTGTTGAGGGAACCGAGACCGAGAGCCACGTCCCTCATCGACACGTCGGGCAGCGCCGAGACGATCTCGTCGTTCTCACGCAGCGGTCCGCCTGCGACGGAGGTAAACCGCAGCCCGAGCATCGGCAGCCAGGTCAGTCCCAGTACTGGCTGGCTCTCATGGACGAGAGAAAGCAGGATTCCGGCGGTGGGGATCCCGAGGGAGTAATTGGCGGTGCCGTCGATAGGGTCGACAACCCACAGGGTCCCCTCGTTGACGGGAGGTCCACCGAACTCCTCACCATGAACCTCCAGCCCGGTGCCCTCACGCAGCGCATCCGAGATCCGGCGCTCGAGTTCCAGGTCCAACTCGGTGGCGAAATCATTTCGGCTGCCTTTTTCCTGGACTCCCGGGGCGCCGACGCCCTCGATGAAGCGCGGCGTGACCTCGTCGAGCACCCGGGTGGCCAGTGCGAGCGCCTCCGCCGGGTCGACGGGAAGGTCCGTCGGCAGGGTGTTTCCGGTCGAAAATGTCATCTCGGGCCTCCTGCTCGAGGTCATGCAGCGGGTGACTACCAGAGGGTCACTGCACTCAGCGGCTGCTCACGGCGGCGAGCGCCTCCGGAAGGGTGAAACGCCCCGCGTACAGCGCCTTGCCGATGATCGCGCCCTCGATGCCCTGGGGCACCAGAGAGGCGATGGCCTCGAGGTCCGCGACGGAGGACACGCCACCCGAGGCGACCACGGGAGCATCGGTGGCGGCACACACCTGCGACAACATGTCGAGGTTCGGACCGCCGAGCATGCCGTCCTTGGACACGTCGGTCACGACGTAGCGGGCGCACCCGTCACGATCGAGACGCTCGAGCACCTCCCACAGGTTTCCACCGTCAGACACCCATCCCCGGCCACGCAGTCGGGGGTCGCCATCGACCACGCGGACGTCCAGCCCCACCGCGATTCGGTCACCGTGACGAGCGATCGCGGAGCGGCACCACTCGGGGTTCTCCAGGGCGGCAGTGCCCAGGTTCACGCGTGCACATCCGGCGGACAGTGCGGCCTCGAGAGACTCGTCATCGCGGAGCCCGCCGGACATCTCGACCTTGATGTCGAGAGTGCCCACGACCTCGGCGAGGAGCTCGCGGTTGCTGCCTCGTCCAAATGCGGCATCGAGATCGACGAGGTGGACCCATTCGGCGCCGTCGCGCTGCCACTGCAGCGCGGCCTCCAGCGGGGAACCGTAGGAGGTTTCGGTCCCCGCCTCTCCCTGGACGAGCCGGACGGCCTGGCCATCGGCGATGTCGACGGCGGGAAGGAGTTCGAGGTAAGAAGCGTTGCTCACGGTGGTCACCCTAGTCCGTCACGGCCGGTGTCATCGTCATCGCCCACGCCGTCCGCCGGCTCGTCCCCGTACTCCGCCCGAATGGCGCGGTCTGTGATCCGGTTTGAGGCCACCCCCATGGCGACAATGGTCAGCACGATTCCGACGAAAGCCGCCACGGCTCGTCCTGCCGGGCTTAGCGGTAGAACGCCCACCAGGACCGCCGTGAGTGCCAGTCCGAGAACTCCGGCGCCCGCAACCCAGAGTGCGAGGGTCGCGAACGACACCGGAGCCGGAGCACCGTCCCGCCTAGCCAAGGGACCGGATCCAGTTCTCGAGCAGCTGCAGCCCCGCGTCCCCGGACTTCTCCGGGTGGAACTGGGTTGCGGTCAGCGGCCCATTCTCCACCGCCGCCACGAATCTCGTACCGTGCGACGCCCAGGTCACATCCGGTGCACGCAGGTGATCGGAGGGTTCCATCGTCCAGTCGCGAACGCCGTAGGAGTGGACGAAGTAGAAACGTTCGTCAGCCGGCATGCCGGCGAAAATCACCGACTGTTCTGCCGCCTCGACGGTGTTCCATCCCATGTGCGGAAGGACAGGCGCCTCGAGTCGTTCAACGACTCCGGGCCACTCCCCGCATCCTTTGACGCCGGCGGAGCCCGAGTGCTCGCCGTCGGCAAACTCCAGCCCTCGGTCAAACATCACCTGCATCCCCACACAGATCCCGAAGACGGGCCGGGATCCCGCGAGACGCTCGCCGATGATCCGAGGACCCTTGACGGCCTCGAGTCCCTGCATGCACGCGGCGAAGGCGCCGACCCCGGGCACCACGAGAGCCTCGGACTCTGTGGCCTCGCGGGGATCCGAGGTCACCTCGACACTCGCCCCCACGCGCTCCAATGCCCGTTGCGCCGATCGCAGGTTGCCTGATCCGTAGTCCAGAATTGCCACCCGCGTGGCCGCTTTCGTCATCCGTCCACCTTATCGCCGGTTTGTAGTTGAGTCAGATCGCGTGGGGGCCTGGTGCGGCGGGCGTAGATCGCCGCCGGCGCTCCCACGACGAGGACGATTGCCGCGGACACGGCGAACAGCACCACGTATCCGAATCCGGCCAGTCCGCCCATGACGATCGAACCGAGTCCTGTGCCGGTGTCGAAGGAAATGTTCCACGACGCTGACGCCGTCCCCAGTCGTGACCGTGGCATTCTCTCGAACGATGCCACCAGGGCGTCGTTTTGCACAGCGCCGAATCCCAGGCCGAACACCATGGTGGGAACGAGGAACCACCAGGGATTCACTTCCACTGTCAGCAGCACCGCGATGCCGATCATGCCGAGTGCCGCCAGTCCCAGACCCGGCCACACCATGGCACCGGGCCCCCGGCGATCGGAGATGTTGCCTGCAAAGGTTCGGCCCACGATGACGCCCGCGCCGAGTAGTCCGAGCCCGACACCCGCCACCACGGCGCCGCTGCCGTGGACGATCTCATCGAGCGCGGGAGACAGGAACGAGGCGGCCGCGCCGTACGGAAGTGACACGGCCAGCATCACCAGGAACGGACCCACCAGCAGGATGAGCACTTGTTTCGTACTCAGCGCGGCCCTGTCCGCCGGCTTGGTCGGGGTCGGATACACATTCGGTAGACGTGCGGCCGCGAACAGTCCCACGACGCCGAATGCTGTCGCGCTCCACGCCACCACCGGCAGTCCGAACGCCTCGAGGAGCCACAGTCCCGCCGGTAGGAACAGCGCCTCGGAGATTCCGATCGCCAGGCCGATCAGGGAGGTGGCCCGGCCGAGCATTCCCGCAGGCGCGAGCTCGGCCACCAGTGCCGAACCGGCGACGGTCATCATGCCGAATCCGGCACCGCGAACGGCACTGATCGCGAGCACACCGAACGACACGTCGAACACGGCGAGAAGGCCGGACGGCAGGCCGAGCAGTGCACTGCCGACCGCCAGGACCCAGCGATATCCGATCGCCGCAGTGATCCGAGGGGTCGCCAGCTGGAACAGGACGGTGACCGTCATGAACACACCGGTGGTCGCCCCGGCGACGAACTCGCTGCCACCACCGCGCACGACCGCGAGCGGCACGACGGGAAGGAGCAGGGAGAACCCGCCGAAGGCGAGCAGGACCAGTGCGAAGGCGGCGAGGATGCCCGGCGTTCGGGTCAGCTGGGAGAGCGCCCCGGGCTCGGTGCCACCGCGGGTCACGCCGACATCACAGTGCGCCCTTGGTCGAGGGGATCCCGGTGATACGCGGATCCGGCTCGACGGCCGCGCGCAGCGCCCGCGCGACCGCCTTGTACTCGGCTTCGGTGATGTGGTGCGGGTCGCGCCCGTAATGCACGATCACGTGCAGGGCGATCCGTGCGTTGTAGGCCAGGGTCTCGAAGACATGCTTGTTGAGCACGGTTCCGTACGGCGCGCTGTCGTGACCCACCACGACATAGCCGATCATCATGTCGGGCTCACCGGTGTGGACGCAGTACGGACGACCCGACACGTCGACGACGGCTTCGGCGAGCGTCTCGTCCATCGGCAGTGAGCACTGTCCGAATCGACGGATTCCGCGCTTGTCACCGAGCGCCTGGCCGAGGGCCTGTCCGAGCACGATGGCCGTGTCCTCCACCGTGTGGTGTGCCTCGATCTCGATATCGCCGGTGGCCCGGACGGTCAGATCGAATGCGCCGTGCTGCCCGAAGGCGGTGAGCATGTGATCCAAGAACGGCACACCGGTGTCGATGTCGGTCTGACCGGTCCCGTCGAGGTCGATCTCGACCACGATCGAGGACTCTTTGGTGGTCCGTTCGACCCGGCCGCGCCGCGTGGTCTGCTCACTCATCGCTTCTCCTCAAGTTGTGGCCCGATCTCCTCGGCCGCCAGTTCAGCGCTCACCTGCAGTAGCCGATCATTCTCGTGCTCGAGTCCGATGGTCGCACGAAGCCGCCCCGGGATGCCCACGTCACGGATGAGCACGCCGGCGTCGAGATACCGCTGCCAGGCTCGCGGCGCGTCGACAAAGGGCCCGTACAGGACGAAGTTGGCCTCACTCGGAAGGACCTCGTACCCCTGTTCCTCGAGCACGGCGGTCACCCGCTTACGCTCATCCGCCAGCAGCGCAACCGACGCGAGAGTCTCCTCGGCGTGGCGCAGAGCGGCCCGCGCGGCTGCCTGCGTGACCATCGACAAGTGGTACGGCAACCGCACCAGAAGCACGGCCTCCACGAACGAGGGATCTGCGGCGAAGTACCCGAGCCGCCCTCCGGCAAAGGCGAAGGCCTTGCTCATGGTCCGGCTCACCACGAGCTTCGTGGGGTACTCGGCCAGCAGCACGCAGGCACTCGGTGACGGGGAGAACTCGGCGTAGGCCTCATCCACCACCACGATCCCGGAAGCCGCATCGAGCAACCGTCGGAGGTCATCGTGATCGACCGCGTGTCCGGTCGGATTGTTGGGGGTGGTGACGAACAGCACGTCGGGTCGGTGCTCGGCGATCGCGGCCAGGGCGGCGTCGATGTCGATCGACAGGTCCGACGCCCTCTCGACGGGGATCCACTCGGTGTCGGTCCCGGCTGCGAGAAGCGGGTGCATCGAGTAACTGGGCACGAATCCCATCGCACTACGGCCCGGGCCACCGAACGCCTGAAGGAGCTGCTGCAGGATCTCGTTGGACCCGTTGGCAGCCCACAGCATGTCGACGTCAAGTGACACCCCGGTCTGACCCGTCAGGTATGCGGCCAGTTCAGTCCGCAGGGCGACGGCGTCACGGTCGGGGTAGCGGTTCAGGTCGGCGGCGGCGTCGGACACCGCGGCGGCGATGTCCGCCACCAGCTCCGGGCTGGGCGGGTGCGGGTTCTCGTTGGTGTTGAGTTGCACCGGAACCTCGAGCTGTGGCGCGCCATAGGCACTGCGACCCCGGAGGTTCTCACGCAGCGGGAGAGCATCGAGTCCCACACCGGGACGCGGGGCGGCGGTCACTGCTGGCCCTCCCCTGCCGCGAGATCCTCGAACCGGGCCCTGATCGCCTCGCCGTGTGCGGGCAGGCGCTCGGCATCGGCGAGTGCGATCACGGTCGGTGCGATCTCCTTGAGCGCGGCCTCGTCATAGTCCACCACGTGGATTCCGCGCAGGAAGGTCTGCACGCTCAGCCCGGACGAGTGCCGGGCGGTACCCGAGGTTGGCAGGACGTGATTGGATCCGGCGGCGTAGTCGCCGAGCGGCACCGGCGAGTAGGCGCCGACGAAGATCGCGCCGGCGTTGCGCACGCGCGCGGCATCAGCGGCGGAGTTGCGGGTTTGGACCTCCAGGTGCTCGGCGGCGTAGGCGTCAACCACCCGCAGCCCGGCATCGATGTCGTCGACCAGGACGATCGCGGACTGCGGCCCCTCCAGGGCCTCGCGCACTCGGTCGGCGTTGAGGGTGACCTCGTAGCGGACGTCGATCTCCGCGTCGACGGAGTCGGCGAAGGATTCGGAGTCGGTGACCAGGACGCTCGCCGCGTTCGGGTCGTGCTCGGCCTGGCTGATGAGGTCGTAGGCCACGTGAACCGGATCGGCGGTGTCGTCGGCCAGCACCGCGATCTCGGTCGGACCCGCCTCGGAGTCGATGCCCACGACGCTGCGGCACAGTCGCTTGGCGGCCGTCACAAAGACGTTTCCGGGTCCGGTCACCATGTCGACCGGCTCCAGTTCCACGACGTCGCCGTCAGCGCCGCCGCTGTCCACGTCCCGGCCCGCTTCCTGCCCGCCGTAGGCCATCAGTGCGACGGCCTGGGCGCCGCCGACGGCCCACACCTCGTCGACCCCGAGCAGAGAGCATGCCGCGAGGATCGTGGGGTGCGGCCAGCCACCGAAGTCGGCCTGGGGCGGCGACGCCACCACGAGTGATCCGACGCCGGCGACCTGCGCGGGGACGACGTTCATGATGACGCTGGACGGGTAGACCGCCTTGCCGCCCGGAACGTAGAGGCCCACACGCTCCACGGGAACCCAGCGTTCTGTGACGAAGCCGCCGGGGGCGACCTCGGTGACCGTGTCGCTGCGCCGCTGCGCGGAGTGGACGATGCGGGCGCGACGGATCGCCTCGGAAAGCGCGTCGCGGATGTCGGAATCGAGCTCCCGCGCCGCGCGCTCGATCACCTCGGCGGGCACCCGCACCGATGCCGGCCGGACGCCGTCGAACTTCTCCCCGTAGTCCAGTGCGGCGCCGATTCCGTGGTCGCGAACCGCCTCGACCACAGGGCGCACCGTGTCGACGACGGAGTCGACATCGGCGGCGCCGCGCGGGAGTGTGCGTCGCAGCTCGGCGGTACCGAGCGTACGACCGCGCAGGTCGATGCGGGTCAGCATGGGTGTGGCCTTTCCTCGGGGTGTACCGCGGGACAGTCTAGTTGCGCAGAACTCCTGAGCGATCCGGCACACCTGAGCGGGTGCGGGCGCGCGCACCCGGCCAGCCTGTGAACCGGTCAGACCACGGCCCCGTCGACGAGGTGGATCCGCGCGTCGGCGCGGTCCGCGATCCCCGCGTCGTGGGTGATGAGCATCAGCGCTACGCCCTCCTCGCGCGCGGTGCCGATCAGCAGGTCCATCACGGCGGCGCCGGACTCGGAGTCGAGCGCGCTGGTCGGCTCGTCCGCCAGCAGCAGCGACGGCTGGCCCATCAGCGCGCGGGCGACCGCGACGCGCTGCCGCTGCCCACCGG
>NZ_JAALDM010000118.1 GCF_014144865.1 Dietzia aerolata
CGACCTCGGCTTCCCGACCACCGATGAGACCCCGCAGGAAGGCGGATTCATCTCCACCTTCGATTCCGGCGAGATCACCTACGACATCGCCACCGAGGAGTCCACCGTCGAGCAGAACTGACGGCACTCCACTCGCGGCCACTCGCCGCGCGTACCCCACCTTGAGCCCCCACGCACCGGTCCCCCGGCGCGTGGGGGCCGGTTCGTCTGGTCGGCGCGTACTAGAATTCGGTCCCATGGTCAGGTTCACGCGCACCGTTGCCGCCGTCGGCCTCACCGCGCTTGTCGGCGCGGGACTCGCCGCCTGCTCGGATAACGAGCAGGAACCGGCACCCGCCGCGTCGGGCACCGCGGGTATCGATATGACGACGACGACACCGTCCACCACGATGTCATCCACCGTCCCCGGGCCCGCCGACCCGGTGGGCGTTCCGGCGGCGGTCGCCGAGCGCTGGACCGCGCTCGCGGAATCCGGAGTCGATCTGGGCGTGGCCACCGGTCCGGCCGAGGATATCGACGGGGGCTCGATCACCGAGTTCGAGCGGGGCTCCCTGGTCCTGACGCCCGCCGGGCAGGTCTTCCTGGTGCAGGGTGAGATCCTCTCGGCCTATCTCGAGTCCGGCGGGCCCGGCGGTGACCTCGGCTTCCCCACCTCGGACGAGGCCACCACGGACGGCGGCTGGATCTCGACGTTCGACGGCGGGGCCATCACCTACCTCGACGGCGTCGCCGAGGTAGAGGTGAACTGATCCCCACCGCCGGGCCGGCGCCATTGGTCGGGATGCCACTTGTGGAGGTGCCATCGGTGGGGGTATCACCGGGTTAGTGCTGAGGCGGGGCCACCGTCGATCGGCGGTATGGTCCCACTTCGTGACTCCGACTCCCCCGTCCGGCAGGACCTCCGACGCTGATAGCTCTCGCGACCGGGCGTCCGCGCCGGTCGTCTCGACCTCGGTGCCCACGCTGACGCTTCTCGCGTTGGCGTTGGGCGGGGCCATCGGGCCGTTCGCCACCGACACCTACCTCCCGGCGCTGCCGCTGATCGCGGAGGAATTCGACGTCTCCGCCTCCACGGCGCAACTGACGCTGACGGCGTTCATGATCGCGCTCGCGGTGGGACAACTGGTGTTCGGGCCGCTGTCCGACCGGATCGGTCGACGCGGGCTGCTCATCCTCGGATCGTTCGGCACCCTGATCGCCGCCGTGGCCTGCGCTCTCGCCCCGTCCATCTGGCTCCTCATCGTCGCGCGGACGATGCAGGGATTCTTCGGCGCGGCGGGGATCGTGTTGAGCAAGGCGATCGTCGCCGACATCGGTCGCGGCCCGGGCGTGGCCAAGGCGTTCGCCACGCTGATGGCGATCCAGTCGATCGCCCCGGTCATCGCCCCACTGTTCGGCGGCGCGGTGGTGCCGTTCGGCGGCTGGCGTGGGGTCTTCTGGCTGCTGACAGCGCTGTCCGCGCTCACCCTCATCGCGGTGGTGCTCGCCGTTCCGGAGTCGCTCCGTCCCGAGGACCGCAGCGAAGGTGGATTCGTGTCGTCACTGCGGGACATGGTGATCGTCGGCACCCACGGCCCCTTCGTGGCCCGGACCTCGGCCTTCGTGTTCACGTTCGGCGTGCTGTTCGCCTACATCTCGGCCAGCCCGTTCATCTACCAGGACATGGTCGGCCTGTCGCCAACCGCCTATTCGGTGGCGTTCACCATCAACTCGCTCGGAATTCTGGTCTCCAATGTGGCGGGCGCCCGTCTCGTGGGCCGGTTCGCGCCCGAGAAATTGATGCTCACCGGGGTAACCGGGATGTCGATCGCGATCGTCTACCTTGTCGTCGTCGTCGCCCTATCCCCGTCGGGCACCCTGGGGCTGGCACCGATCACGGTCGGTTTCATCCTTCTCACCCTGTCCATCGGGCTGATCCTGCCCAACGCGGCGGCCCTGACGATGCAGGCCACGGCGGGCCGGTCCGGCTCCGGATCGGCGATCATGGGCGCGGCGCAGTTCCTCCTGGCCGCGATCGTCTCCCCCCTGACCGGCCTCGCCGGCTCCACCTCGGCGGTGCCGATGCTGACGGTGATGGGCGTCAGCGCCGTCCTGGTGCTGATCGCGGTCCGTGCGATCTTCAGCCGGCCAGTGCGCGCCACGTGAGCGCGGCGGCCAACGCACCGACGGCGTTGAACGCCCAGTGCAGACCGATCGGGGCCAGCAGGCTACGGCTGCGGCGCCGGAACCAGATGAACCCGGCGCCGGCCACGGACGTCGCCGCCACGGCCAGGCCGATCCCCGCGAGCTGCCCGCCGAGGCCGGTCCCGAGAAGCTCGGACAGGCCGGCGTTGCCGGAGGTCAGGCCGAGTGACGTGGTGACGTGCCAGAGGCCGAAGGCGATCGAACCCACCACGAACACGCCGCGCGTGCCGAAGGTCCGCTCGAGCGCCCCCTGCAGGACGCCGCGGAACGCGAACTCCTCCGGCAGCACGGTCATGAGCGGGATCAGGACGAGGGCGGAGAAGACGGCCATGCGCAGGTCCGAGTAGCGCTCGGACAGGAAGAACGGGCTCGTGGCCGGGATCAGGCAGCCCGCCGTGACCACGGCGGCCACGGCGACCGTCGCGGCGGCGCCGTAGGCGAGGCCCCTCGGCATGTGCCGGAGCGACATCCCCAGCTCCGACCAGCGCATTCCCCGCGCCTTGACCACGGCGACCAGCGCCAGCACCGACAGCGGGATCACCCACTCGCGGTGGGCCAGATCGGCGAGGTTGGCGGTCAGATTGATCGCCGTCAGCGCGCCGAGAACCCCGACGACTCCGGCCACCCCCCGGATACGGGAGTGGCGGGGTACGTACGGGTTCGGAGAACTCATCCCGGCGATGATACCCCGACAGGCCTCCATACCAGGGGTATGGTGACGTACACAACGTTTTTCCGGACGACGAATCGCGGGGTGGAACGAGCGATGACGACCACGACGACAACGGCGTCCCAGCGCGTCACCGGAGCACTGTCCGGCGCCGTGACCAGCGCGCGCCGCCGGGTCGGCCTGGTCGTGCGGTCGCGGGTCGCGGGCGAGGACGCGGCGGAGCGTCGGCAGCAGATCTGGCATTCCGACGGTGAGCGGTGGAACTCCCCCGATGACGCGATCTGCCGCGTGAACGGGGATGCCTCGATGTTCTCCGCCGGGCTGACCGCGCTGCTGCTGCAGTCTCTACATCCGTTGGCGATGGCCGGGGTGGCGGACCACAGTGACTATCGCGGTGACCCGTGGGGGCGGCTGCAGCGGACCTCGGCGTTCATCGCCACCACCACGTTCGGCACCATCGCCGACGCGACCGACCTCATCCGCACCATCAACCATGTGCACCGGTCCGTGGTGGGCGTCGATCACCGCGGCCGGCCGTACGACGCCCGCGATCCGCACCTCCTGAGGTGGGTCCACATAGCCGAGATCTGGAGCTTCCTCGAGTGCCACCGCCTGTACGGGCGTCAGCAGCAGACCCCGGACCTTCGAGACGAGTACGTGCGCCAGTCCGCGCGGACCGGCCGCCTGCTCGGTGCCCGTGACGTGCCGGAGTCGGCCGACGAACTGAACGCCGCGCTGGCCGAATACCTGCCCGAACTCGAGTCCTCCCCTGCCGCCGTGGACGCCCGACACTTCATCCTCGACGAGCCGCCCGTGGGATGGACCGACAAACCCGCCTACCGGATGTTGCGGCACGGCGCGGTGGCCGCGTTGCCGCCCTGGGCCCGGGACATGCTGGAACTCCCGGACGGGCCGTTCGGCTCACGCGATGTGGGGATCGCACTGGGCGTGGCCGGTGTGGCGACGTTGCGCTGGGTACTCGACGCCGTCGACGACTGAGCCGTCCTATCCCGACCAGATATGTTTTTGCTACAGCGCAGTGATTTCATTGCCGGGCCCTGTCGCGCCCGCAGGTGACTCCGGCCGTGTCACTGCGGCTTCAGGCCACCCGGCGATACCCTGTGACGGTCCGGCATAAGGTCGCAGGACGACGGAGGCGGGCTCGCCCGCCCAGACCAGTGAGGACATGATGGCCGGAGGACTCGCCGCTCTACTCGACGACGTCGCGGTACTCGCCCGGATGGCCGCGGCCAGCGTCGACGACGTCGCGGCCGCCGCCGGACGTGCCTCGCTCAAAGCCGCCGGCGTGGTGGTCGACGACGCGGCCGTGACCCCGCAGTACGTCCAGGGCGTGGAGCCCTCGCGAGAGCTGCCGATCATCCGCAAGATCGCCACCGGCTCACTCGGCAACAAGGCGATCATCATCGTCTTTGCCCTCCTGCTCAGCCAGTTCATCCCGTGGATCCTCACCCCGTTGCTCATGCTGGGCGGCCTGTACCTGTCGTATGAGGGCGCCGAGAAGGTCTGGGAGTTGATCTCCGGACACGAGAAGGCGGAAACCCCGACCGTCGACAAGGGGCCCGAGGCCGAGAAGAAACTGGTCCGTAGCGCGGTCACCACTGACTTCATCCTCAGTGCCGAGATCATGGTGATCGCCCTCAACGAGATCGCGGGTGAATCCTTCTGGTCGCGGGCGATCATCCTCGTCGTCGTGGGGTTGGGTATCACCGTGCTGGTCTACGGCGTGGTGGCCGTGATCGTGAAGATGGACGATCTCGGGCTCCACCTGGCCGGCAAGGACTCACCCGGCGTCCAGAAGTTCGGTCTCGGACTGGTCAAGGCCATGCCCACCATCCTCAACGTGATCGGGTTCATCGGGATGATCGCGATGCTCTGGGTCGGTGGCCACATCCTCCTCGTCGGCCTGGACGAACTCGGTGTCACCGCGCCGTACCACCTGGTGCATCTCCTCGCCGATCCCGCGGCCGGAGTCGCAGGTGTCGGTGCGGTCCTGGGCTGGCTCGTCAACACGGTGTGCTCGGCGATCTTCGGTCTGATCGTGGGCGGTGTTGTCGTCGCCATCGCCCATCTCATCCCGCGCCGCTCGAAAGAAGACAAGGCCAGTTCCGGGCCCGAGTCTGATGTCCAGGCCAAATCCGAACCCAAGTCCGACGCAGGGGCCTGATGCTCCTCGCTCTCGGCCACGGCCGTCTCGACCACGACGAGCTCGCTTCGCTCCTCACCGGGGCCGGAATCGAGCTCCTCGTGGACATCCGACACTTCCCCGGCAGCCGCGCCAACTCGGCCGCCGCCAAGGGAGCGGTGCCCCAGATCGCCCACGATGCGGGAATCGACTACCGCTGGGAAGAAGACCTCGGCGGCCGACGTCGCCTGACCGCCGAGCAGCGGCGGACCTCGCCTGACACGTGGTGGCGGGTCGAGGCGTTCCGCGCCTACTGCGCCTGGACCCGCGATCCCGCCTTCCGCACCGCGCTCGATCGGGTCGTCGCCGAAGCGCGGGTCCGACGCACCGCGGTGATGTGTTCGGAATCGGTGTGGTGGCGGTGCCACCGCCGAATCGTCGCCGACGTCGTGGCCACGGTGCACGGACTGCCGGTGGGTAACCTCATGCATTCCGGGAAGATCGACGAACACATCCCGAGCGCCGGTCTCCGGCTTGATGACAACGGAGATCCTGTCTGGGACAGGTGACATCATTGCTCACCTGTGTCGCCCCGACGGTTGACCTACTCTCGAGGGCATGAGCTCCGCTGCTGACCTTGCCCCGAATCTGGTTCCCGTGAGTCCCCTCCTCGGAACGTGGCGGGGAGACGGTGCCGGCTCCTATCCGACGATCGACGACTTCGTCTACACCGAGGAAATCACCTTCACCGATGTCGGTAAGCCGTTCCTGCACTATGTCCAGAAGACGTGGGGACCGACCGGAGCGCCCATGCACACCGAAACCGGATTTCTCCGGATCCCCGGCAACGGCTCGGCGGAGTTCGTCATCGCCCAACCCACCGGTCAGGCGGAGCTCTGCGAGGGAACCGTCCACGCCGAGGGTGACACGGTCGTGCTCGAGTTCACGTCCACTGTTCTCAACAGCACCACCGCCAAGCAGGTGACCTCGACCCAGCGCCGGTACGAGTTCACTGGCGATTCCGTGGTCTCTACATTCGCCATGGCCGCGGTCGGCCAGCCCATGACCCACCACTTGCGGGCGGACATGCGACGGGCCTAGACGGTCGACGCCCCGCGTCTCCCCGCCTGCGTCACATCCACTGCACCCCGTTCTCGGACCATTCTGTCACCCGGTAGTCGAGCATTCTGCGGATGAGATCGTTCGGGAGCGTTGCCGTGTCCGGGAACTTGAGAGTGCCCTTTCCGGTGTCGAAGTCACCGAAGTCACCGTCGAAGGCCTCACGTGTCGACGGGGTCAGCACCAGATTGCAGTGGGACTTGTAGCCCGCGAACTGGAACAGGATCGTGTCGTCGACATATGCCGGAGCGCCCCATTTGAGCGTCTCTTCGGCGGAAGGCGCGGCCGCCACGCAGAGCGCGCGGATTTCGCGCAGTCGTTCGGCACGCGGTTCGTCGAACCCGGCCAGATAGACGTCCACGGACTCAGGTCTGCTCATGGAACTCAGCGTAGGCCGGTGGCGACCACGCCGACGGGCTGATAGACCCGAATCACGGGCCAGACAAGCCCGTTTTGTGAACAGGAGGTCACCATGGCTCGCAGCGATTCCGAGCAGCGGTCGTCCAGTGTGAAGGACGAGGAGGTGTACCAGGCACTGCGCGACGAAGGTGCGAGCAAGGAAAAGTCCGCGCGGATCGCCAACGCGTCGGCCAACCAGTCACGTTCCGAGGTGGGCCGCAAGGGCGGGGAGGCCGGCACCTATGACGACTGGACCGTGGACGAGTTGACCCAGCGCGCCCGCGAGCTGGGCATCGAAGGCCGATCGACGATGAACAAGGACGAGCTCATCCGGGCATTGCGCGACCATTGATCGGCCGGCCCCGGTGCCGTGTCAGCGACCGGCACCGTCCCGCAGGAGTAGCCGGGACAGTGAGTCGAGCGCGAAGCCGAGGACGCCGATCACCAGGATCACGGCCATCACCTGGTCGTAGGCGAGCTGATCGCGGGCGTTGAGGATCTGGTATCCGAGACCTGACCGCACGCCGAGCATTTCGGCCGGCACCAGCACGATCCAGGCGGTGCCCAGGGCCAGGCGAATTCCTCCGAGGATCGACGGGCGCACCGCGGGGATCACGACCCGGGTCAGCCTCTCCCATCCGCTCGCCCCCATGGTTCGGGCGACGTCGAGATAGCCGGGGTCCATTGCGTGGACCCCTGACGAGGTCGAGAGCATGATGGGCCAGATCGCGGCTGCGGCGACGAGGAAGATCACCGGCTCGTTGCCGATGCCGAACACGGCGATCGCAACGGGTGCCCACGACAGTGGCGAGATCATCCGGAGGAACTGCACGAGCGGACCGGCTACCGCCTCGGCGCGCCGTCGCAGTCCAAGCCACAGTCCGAGCGGGACGCCGAGGAGCGCCGCGACAGCGAGTCCCGCGACGAGACGATAGAGACTGACCGTGGCATCCGACAGCAGAACGCCGCGGTCGAGGAGATCTCCGAAGCCCGACCAGGTTTGCGCGGGTGACATCCCGGTGATCACCGGATCGTTGGTGATCAGTCCGGAGGTGAGAAGTGCCCACACGCCCAGTCCCAGGGCGAGTCCCAGCAGGCCCGCGCCCCATCGGGCGGCAAGGCTAGAGGGTGCGGTAGCTCTCGTGGTCCGACCGCGGTCGGCCCGACTGCTCCGTCGCCCCTCGACCGGTGCGGTCGAGCCATCGTTGGTCTCCGACCCGGATCCTTCGGTCGGCTGGGACGTCGTGTGGGTTCGAGTCATGAGAGCAGCCGTTCGTGTCTGGTGAGCGATGCGGGGAGTCCGAGTGCAGCCGGTCCGCCGTGCCGTTCGATCGCGGCGCGGACGAAACGGTCATCAACGAGCTCGCGGTGGACCGTGGACGGATCGAGTCCGTCGAGGAACCGGGTCTCACCATCGACGACGGTCCGCCGCATCTGTCGGACCAGTTCCTCGGTGAAACTCGGGAAGGGATACGGGTGGAAGTCGATCCGGGGACGCTCGGGCCCGCCCGTCGGGTCCGGGACCGTTCCCGACATGGCGACCTCGACGGCCGCGGGAGGCTGCGGCAGGTAGCCCTTTCCGGACAGGATCTCCGCGGCAGCGGTCCGGTCGGCCCGGATTCCGAGCTGTGCCGCGACCGAGGAGTCGATCAGTGCCTGGACGGTGTCCGGCCGGCTGTCGATGAGTTCCTCGTGGACGACCGTGACACAGCAGGCATGGTCCCGCCACACCTCGTCGAGGAGCATGTGCAGTGATCCGACACCCTTCGCCACGGCGCCCGCGTTGAACGGATCGGCCACGGTGAACGCAGAGATCGAGCCGGTCGCCAGCGCCGGGATCATGTCGGACGGGCCCATCACGACGAGCTCGACGGTTCCGTCCTTACGGCTGGGCGCCTTGCGAGCAACGGGGGTGAGTCCGTGTGCCCGCAGCACCCGCTGGAGGAGCATGTTGTGGATCGACCACCAGCCGGGGATCGCGACCTGTGTGCCCGCGAGCTCGGTGATGTCGGTGATCTGCGGAGCCACGGTGACCGCACCGCCGCCCGTGTGGTTCCAGCTCACCATCTTCACGTCCGCACCGATGACGTAGCGCAGCTGCACGGCGGAGGGCATGAGGAGGTGGATGAGGTCCACCTGGCGGGTGAGGAAGGCCTCCATGAGCGAGGACCAGGACCGGAAGAGCACCGGACGGCCAACGATGAGTTTCTGCCGCTCGAAGTAGCCGTCACCGTGGGCGACGAGCAGTGGCGCGGCGTCGGTGATCGGCAGGTAGCCGATGCGAAGCTCTTCGGTCTCCACCCCGCGCGGGGCGGTTGCGGCGGAGACGAGATTTCCGAGCGTCACCGCTCCACCAAGCGCCCCGGCCCCGACGGCGAGAGCACCGCCTGCACGCAGCAGTGAACGCCTGTCGAGGACGGGCCCGCGGGGCCCTGGATCTGAATTCATGGACCTGGATCAGGCCGTCCGGTACGCGGACAGGATGTCCTCGCGCAGGAAAGGGTTCGACGAGGCCGTGCCGTGCTCGGGGTTGGTCCACTCCTGCTTCACGCGGCCCGACGATCCCAGCAGGGCGATGCGTGATCCGACCACCAGCGCCTCGTCAACATCGTGGGTCACCATGATCGTGGTGACGCCCAACTCTGCCGTCACACCGACGAGCCAGCGCTGCGAGTCGGCCCGGGTGACCGGGTCGAGGGCACTGAACGGCTCATCGAGAAGAAGGATCTCGGGACGTGTTGCCGCGGCCCGCACCACTGCGACCCGCTGCGCCTGTCCACCGGAGATCTGATCAGGCCGGGAGTCGGCGAGTTCGGCGATCCCGAAATGTTCCAGGAGCTCGTCCACGTAGGCGGTGTTCACGCGGCCCTTGAGCGCGCGGAATCGGCTGCCCAGTGCGACGTTCTCCCGCACCGACAGCCACGGGTACAGGAGCGGCTTCTGGAAGACGACAGCGTAGGAGTGCTCGCTTCCGTCTGCCATGGACTGGGAGCCCACGCGCAGCGCGCCACCAGCCGGCTGCTCGAGTCCGGCGAGGAGCCGGAGAAGAGTCGACTTGCCGACCCCGGACGGGCCGAGCAACACCAGCGACTCACCGGCGCGGACCTGGAGTTCGAGATCGTCGAACAGGGTCCGCCCGCCGGGGAGTTGATGCTGGAGGCCGGTCACGCTCACGGCGACCGGCCGCTCGAGGGTAGCTGTCACGCGACGACTCCGAGTCGGTCCAGTTCCCAGCGGAGCTGCGACTGGGACGGCGACTGCACCGGAAGGAATGCCGCTTCCCGCATGCGACGGTTGGCCGGCGCGGCCTGGGCGTACCCCATACCTCCGCACAGGATCGCCTCGAGCCGGGTCGCGGCGGGTGCGATCTCCGCACCGTCAAGACGCAGCAGGAGCAGATCGGTCAGGGTTGCCTCGTCCTGAATCGCGGCGAGTCGGTGGAGTTCGGAGTGCATGTGCTCATGCCGTCCCGCGAGCGTCTCGTGCTCGTCCGAATAGAACGCCCCGAGTCCTTCCAGCCGCCCCTCTGCCTCGGTGAGCGAGCGTGCGCCCACCCCGGAGCAGAATGCCGCCTGGAGAACGAGGAACTGCGGGCGCACACCCGACAGGAAGTCGGGGAGGTCCTCCCCCAGCACCTGCTCGTCGGGGACGACGACACCGTCGAGTCCGATCATCGTCGACGCCGTCGCGTTGAGCGCCAGGAGATCAGGCGCATTGCGGATCTCGACACCGGAGGCCGAGGCCTCGAAGGTCAGGACGAGGCTCCGACCGTCCTCGGTGTTCGCCGCGAGAACGATCGTGCTGTCCGGGTACACATTCGACGCCCACGCGATGGGCCCGTCGATCCGGTACCCGCCATCGACGCGCGTGGCGGTGATCGGCACGTCACCGAGGCCCACCGCCTGACGCTGAGCTGCCGCCATGCCGGTGACTCCCGGGCGCTTGCCGTCGGCCACCGCGCGGTAGGTGCGCATGGCGGCGTCCGACCGGTCCGCGGCGTGCCGCAGGTAGGCGGCGGTCATCCGCTGCGCCCAGGCGCCGAACGCCACGGCCAGGCTCTCCGTCGCAACCGCTTCGATAATCGTCGCGGCGACGGCAACCGGCGTGCGATCAACGTCGAAGAGGCCGAGACCTGCGAGCGCGGAGATGTCCTCCCGCAGGTCTGCGTCGGCCCGGTCGAGCGCGGAGGCCCGGGCGGCGACCGAGTCGATCACCGCGACGAGGTCCGCCGCGTCGACGGTGCCGAGGTCGCCGGCGATCAGACGTGCGCGCGGTGCACCGAGATCCGGGGTGAGAGTGCTGGCCGTGGGCGTGCTCATGACAGCTCGTGCAGGCGCGAAATCGGGGTGGACACGATCTCCCGCGCGCGGACGACGGCATCGGTGTCAGGAGCGTTGTAGAAGCACAGGCACTTGTCCGTGTCCTCGCGGACGTAGGTGCGCAGGAAGGAGACCTCGGGGATCTCCGCGTACTTCGGGGACTTCTCCTTCTTACGGGTGAGGTAGGTATCCATGTCGATCTCGGCGGGGATGTCCCACTCGACCAGGTAGCCGGCCTCGGGGCGGGCGGCCTTGATGGTCTCCAGATCGGTACCTACGAGCCGCACCTGCGCGGGCTCGGTGATCTCGGTGACGCCGAGCGCGGCCGCATCCAGCGCGGGGGCCTCGGTGGCGCAGGCGCCGTTCGGTCCGTCCGCCAGCTCGACGATGGTGAACACCCGGGCGGCACCCTTGGTGATCTGGGTCTCGATGACCTCGGCGCCGGCCTCGGTCAACGCGTCCGCGAGGGAATCGATAAGGGCCGTCGGGTCGGCCTGCTGCTTCTGGGAAGGAACCGTCTCGTACAGAAAGAGAGTCATGGTGTGTCCTTTCGGGGACTGCGTGTTGCCCCACCCTAGAAACGTATAGACCGGTCTGTCTATGCGCACCCCCGGTGATGTCCCCCACTGTCCGTCCAGAGTGTGAATTCTGAGAAAACGACGCTGCCGAGCCCGCCTGGGCTCTCTACGCTTGCGGCATGCGTACCGTCTTCCGTTCCAAGCTCGACGAGTTCTCCGACCAGCTTGTCCGCTTCTGTGACACCAATACCCACCTCCTCGAGCGCGCGAGCGTCGCGCTGCTCGAGCAGGATGAGACCGCAGCGACCGAGGTGATCGACGGCGCTGCCGAGCTCGCCGAACTCCGCGAGGTCAGCGAACTGCACGCGTTCGAGCTCCTCCTCCTGGAGGCCCCCGTCGCGGGCGATCTGCGGCAGGTCGTCTCGGGGATCTACATCGTGGAGCACTTCACGCGGATGGCCGCTCTCACCGGGCACATCGCCCGCATTGCTCGTCGTCGCTTCCCGAACGCCGTCGTTCCCGAGCCGATCGTCCCGATCATCCGCGAGCTCGTCGAGCGCGACACCGCGATGTCCCGCCAGCTCACGGAACTGTTCGCCTCCCGCGACGTCGACAAGGCTCTCCTGCTGGATGCCCAGGATGACGCCGTGGACGGCCTGCACGCCAAGCTGATGAGCGAGGTGTCGAGCGAGGACTGGGGCTTCGGCTCAGTGGCCGCGGTGGATCTGGCGCTTCTCGCCCGCTATTACGAGCGCTACGCCGACCACACCGTGAGCATCGCCAACCGGGTGGTCTTCCTCGCCACCGGCGAACTCCCCGAGGACGGGGCACTGTCCCACCTCGACGACGGCACGGTCCTGGACTGATCCCCCACCGGATCAGCTGACGATCAGGCCGCTAGAGACTCGAGCGGCACATAGAGACGGGGTTCGCCGGGGCACACTGCCCCGGCGAACCCCGTCTCGGCGGTCAACACATACTCAGCGACAGATCGCGCCCACCGAGGCCGACTGCACGAGCTTGGAGTACTTGGCCAGGACACCACGGGTGTAGCGCGGGGGCAGCGGCTCCCAGCCGTCCTTGCGCGCCGCGAGCTCGGACTCGTCGACCAGCAACTCGAGGGTGCCGTTCGAGACGTCGAGCCGGATGCGGTCGCCGTCGTGGACGAACGCGATCGGGCCGCCGTCCACCGCCTCGGGCGCGATGTGGCCGACGCACAGGCCGGTGGTTCCGCCCGAGAACCGGCCGTCGGTCATGAGCAGGACGTCCTTTCCCAGGCCGGCGCCCTTGATGGCTCCGGTGATGGCGAGCATCTCCCGCATGCCGGGCCCGCCCTTGGGGCCCTCGTAGCGGATGACCACAACGTCGCCGGCGGTGATGGTGCCGTCCTCGAGCGCGTCCATCGCGGCCCGCTCGCGCTCGAAGACGCGCGCGGTTCCCTCGAAGACGTCCGAGTCGAAGCCCGCCGACTTGACCACGGCACCCTCCGGCGCGAGGGATCCGTGCAGGATCGTGATCCCGCCGGTGGGGTGGATCGGCTCGGACATCGCGCGCAGGACCAGCCCGTCGGGGTCCGGCGGCGCGATGTGGGCGAGGTTCTCCGCGACGGTCTTGCCGGTGACGGTGAGGCAGTCCCCGTGCAGCAGCCCGGCGTCGAGGAGGGCCTTCATGACCACCGGGACGCCGCCGATCTTGTCAACGTCGTTCATCACGTGCGCGCCGAACGGCTTGACGTCCGCCAGGTGCGGAACCTTGGTGCCGATGCGGGCGAAATCGTCCAGCGTCAGCTCCACCTCGGCCTCGGCGGCGATCGCGAGCAGGTGCAGCACCGCGTTGGTCGAGCCGCCGAATGCCATGACCACGGCGATGGCGTTCTCGAAGGCCTCCTTGGTCATGATGTCGCGCGCGGTGATCCCGCGCCGCAGCATCTCCACCACGGCCTCGCCGCTGGCCTCGGCGTAGCCGTCACGGCGACGGTCGGGCGCGGGCGGGGCGGCACTGCCGGGCAGGGACATGCCCATGGCCTCGGCGGCGCTGGCCATGGTGTTGGCGGTGTACATGCCGCCGCAGGCGCCCTCGCCGGGGCAGATGGCGCGCTCGATGGTGTCCACGTCCTCGCGGCTCATCAGTCCGCGCGAGCATGCACCGACGGCCTCGAACGCGTCGATGATGGTCACCTGCCGCTCGCTCCCGTCCGAGAGCGTGGCGAACCCGGGCATAGTGGAGCCGGCGTAGAGGAACACGCTGGCCAGGTCGAGTCGCGCGGCGGCCATGAGCATCCCGGGCAGGGACTTGTCACAGCCGGCGAGCAGCACCGATCCGTCGAGGCGCTCGGCGCTCATCACGGTCTCCACGCTGTCGGCGATCACCTCGCGGGACACAAGCGAAAAATGCATGCCCTCGTGCCCCATGGAGATGCCGTCGGAAACCGAGATGGTGCCGAACTCCAGCGGGTAGCCGCCCCCGGCGTGGGTGCCCTTCTTGACCGCCTTGGCCAGCCGGTCCAGGGGCAGGTTGCACGGCGTGATCTCATTCCAGGACGAGGCCACACCGATCTGGGGCTTGACCCAGTCGTCGTCGCCCATCCCGACCGCGCGCAGCATGCCGCGCGCCGCGGTCTTCTCCAGGCCGTCCGTCACGTCACGGCTCCGGGGTTTGATGTCGGGGGTGGTCTGTGTGCCGGCATCTGTGGGTCGGGGGGTCTGTGTTCCGGAACTCATGCCCTCAGCCTAGGCGGCATGCTCCCGCCGGGCAGGGCACCCCGACGTTCCGGGTGTCAACCGGGTCGGGAGTCCGGGTGAGCGGGACGAGGTAGCGTCGGGTTCAGACGCATTTCCCGGGGTGAGAGGAATGTCAGTGGTTTTCGAGGTGTCGAGGCAGCTCTCGGGAATCCTCGTGGTGGTCTTCGTCGTCTCCAGCCTGTTCAATGTCGGATTGACGCAGAAGCCGTCCAACTTCCGGGCGCATCTGACGAACGGGCACTTCCTCTCCCGGATGGTTCTCGCCAACCTGATCCTGTTCCCCGCCGTCATGGTGATGGCGGTGACCATGGTGGACCTGGAGCCCGCGTACTCCGCGGGTCTGCTCATCTTCGGCCTGTCCGCCGGAGCACCGTTCCTCATCGCGCTGACCCGCGAGTCGAAGGACGACGTCTCCTTGGCCGCCACCGTGATGACCGTCCTCATCGTGGGCACCGTGGTGTTGATGCCCCTGATCCTGCCCCGCCTCATCGAAGGGGTGAGCGTGGATGTGTGGGCGATCGTCCGCGGCCTCACCCTGCAGATGATCCTGCCGATGGTGCTGGGGATGGCGATCCGGCAGTACCTCCTTTCGGCGGCCGCACTCGTCCAGCCGTGGGTCGCGAAGATCTCCTCCGTGGCCCTCTACGGTCTGCTCGCGTCCATGATCGTCGGTTACCTGCCCCAGATGGTGGACCCCGAACTGTGGAAGGCCATCGCGACCGGCCTGGTCGTGATCCTGGTGGGCCTGTTCATCGGCTACATGATGGGCGACGGTCACAACAAGCTCAAACGGGTCGGGGCCCTGGCCACCGCGCAGCGCAACACTGCCGCCGCCATGATCGTGGCCACCTCGAACTTCGACGACCCACGGGTGGTCGTGGTGGTGACACTGGTCAACACGGCCGGCCTGGTGGTCCTCATGGGCGCGGCCAAGCTGATGAGCCGCGATGCCGAGTTCCTGCTGACCCCGATCGGCGCGGACGTTCCGGAGCGCCGCCACTGAACATCGGAGATGATGGGGACATGTCCTCCGGTTCTGATCACAGGCCCAACTTCCTCGTCGTGGTGGTCGATGACATGGGGTATTCCGACTGCCAGCCCTTCGGCGGCGAGATCGCCACCCCCCGCTTGCAGGAACTCGCTGAGGCCGGCGTCCGCTTCCGCGGATTCCACACCAGTTCGCTGTGTGCCCCCACCCGGGCGATGCTGCTCTCGGGGTGTGACAACCACCAGGCGGGGCTGGGTGTAATGCAGCCGCTGCACGCGATGAACCAGTACATGCAGCCCGGGTACGAGGGCTATCTCAAACACTCGGTGCCGACCATGGCGGAACTCCTGCGCGATGCCGGCTACCACACGTACCTCGCCGGGAAGTGGCACGTGGGGATCACCGACGACACGCGTCCCGCGGCCCGAGGGTTCGAGCGCAGCTTCGCCTTCCTCGGGGGCGGTGCCAGCCACTTCTCCGACGCCCGGCCGTTGAGCTCGTCGGAGGGCAAGCAGACGATGTACGCCGACGACGACGTCTTCTGCACCGACGACCTGCCCGCGGACTTCTACACCTCGACCCACTTCGTCGACCGGATGATCGGCTACCTGCGCGAGCAGGAGGACGACCGCCCGTTCCTCGGCTACCTCGCCTTCACCGCACCCCATGACCCGCTGCAGGTCCCCGACGAGGATCTGGACCGCTACGCGGGCCGGTACGACGAGGGCTATGACGCGATCAAGCGCGAACGGATGGCGCGGATGAAGGAGATCGGCCTCATCGATTCCGATCTCGAGGTGAACCCGGGCAGTGGGTTGTTCCCGACGTGGGACGAACTCTCGCCCGACGAGCGTCGCCTCGAGGCCCGCAAGATGGAGATCTACGCGTCCATGATCTCCACGCTGGACCGCGAGCTGGGCCGGCTGCTCGACGAGCTGGACCGACTCGGCAGACGCGACGACACCGTGATCTTCTTCCTGTCCGACAACGGCGCGAACCCCAAGCAGCCGGAGTTCTACCAGCCCAACACCCCCGAATCGATCGCCGCGGAGTTCGACAACTCGGAGGGGAACCTGGGCAGGGAGGGCTCGTTCATCTCGATCGGAGGGGCCTGGGCCGAGGTCGCCGACACGCCGCTCTCCTACTTCAAGACCACCACCTACGAGGGCGGGACCCAGACCCCGCTCATCGTGGCGGGCGGGCCGGTCTCGCGGTCCGGGGTGGTGACCGACGAGCTTCTGCACGTCGCGGACATCCTGCCGACGATGCTCGACATGGCCGGCGTGCGGCGGCCGTCGGAGTGGGCCGGCCGGCCCTCTCCCCCGCTGTACGGACGGAGTCTGGCCCCGATGCTCACCGGTGCGACGGTACAGCCGGTCCGCGGCGGGATGGACGCACTGTGCTTCGAGATGCTCGAGTGTCGCTCCGTGCTGTGCGGCGACTGGAAGCTGCTGTGGATGGCACCGCCCTACGGGGCCGGCGACAGGTGGCAGCTGTTCAACCTCGCGGAGGATCCGCGCGAACTGGTCGACCTGGCGGACCGGTACCCGGAGAAGGTCTCGCAGTTGGAGGGCCAGTGGCAGGCCTATGCCGAGTACGTGGGATACATCTCCTCCGACGGCAGTTCGGCAGCCGAGGAACTGGGGATCGACCGGTTCTTCGAGTTCCGACTCGGCGACGACTGAGGCCCGGAGGCCACCGGGTCCCCGAGGGGGCCGAGGTCCGTGGCCGCCTGCGGGTCCCGCCTCAGCGCAGCGCTGCCATCGAGGTGAACGCCGCGGCGACCATCCGGTCGGTCGCCGAGACCCGCACGCCGAGCGCCCGGGCGGCCACCGGGTGGAGGAAGGTCCGAATCGCCCCGGTGGGCACGGTCGCCGGCCACCAGTGCCGGGGCCGCAGCAGCTGGTTGCGATACCGGGTGAGCGCGGGGGTGATGGTGAGCTCCGAGGTGGCCTCGCGGAAGTAGGTGTCGAACTCCCCCACCGTCGCCGGTACCGGAACCTCGGAGATGCCGTAGATGCGGTACCACCCGCGGCAGCGGTCGTACAGTTCTGCCCGTTCGTCCGGGCTCATCGGGCCACGGAACCGGGTCACTGTCTCCATCAAGGTGTCCACGTAGGCGGCGTGCTGGAAGTGGAACACGTCCGGGGTGAGGGAGTGGTACCGGCGCCCCTCGGCGCCTGTTCCCTTGATCTTCTCGTGCGTCAGCAGGATCCGGTCCGGCACCCACTGCTCTGGGTTCGGCGTGAACGCCATCTCGACGGTCGCGGGGACGGAGTCGCGTTTGTGCAGCCAGATGTACCCGGGTGAGGGCGAATGCTCGAGGATCCCCGCGCTGATCGCCGGGTGCATGAGCTGCAGTGAGACCGCCCGCGGGATCATCAACAGGAACTGTCGCGAGCTCAGGTGCTCGAAGAGCGCCGACTCCGTGCTGATCTGACCGGTCATCGCCGTCCTCCCCACCGCCGAACCGTCCCGGGCCCCACCGGGCCGTCCCGGGAAATTCCCGGCCTCGCCGCGCCGTTCCGGGCCTCGCCGGACCCGATCTGACCAGAATCTAGCCGTCCAGCGCCGGGAACCGGGGTACGACGTACTCGGCCAGCTCGTCCAGCACCTCACGGAACGGCCGGTTGCTCGCCCCCGGCCCCAGCAGCACGTGGTTCACCCCGATCCCCTGCAGGTCGCCCAGGTGCCCGATCAGCGCCTCCCGTCCGATGCGGAAGCCGAACTTGATCGGGGACGCGCTCTCGTGCGGGTCCTCCGACAGGTCGATCTGCAACGACTGGGCGAACGGTTTGAACGCTGACTCCGCACCAGCGCCGCCTCCGGTCGAGGAGCTGTCGTTGTCGTCGTCGTTGTCGTGGTTGTTGTTGTCACCGCCCGCGGTGTCGTCACCCCGGCGGTGGGCGTCCTCGTCCACCAGTTCCCTCCACCGCGCGGCGGCGCGGCGCTGCGCATCGAAGTCGCGAGGGTAGGTCATCCACCCGTTCCCGTGTTCGGCCAGGTAGGCGGTGCTCTGCTGGCACGAGCCGATCATGATCACCGGCACCGACGCCGCGGTGGGCTTGGGCACCACGTCGGCACTGTGCATCCACCCGCCCGGCCAGCGGATCCCGCGCATCTCGGTGGCCAGGGCGTGCTGCAGGACGCGCAGGTTGTCGCGGAACCGCTCGCCGCGCTCGCCCTGCTCTAGGCCGAACGCCCGGAACTCCTCCGGACGGTCGCCGCTGGCCAGGCCCAGCAGGAACCGGCCGCCGGAGATCCTGTCGAGGCTCGCAGCGGCCTTGGCCACGTGCAGCGGGTGACGCACGGGCAGGACGATCCCCGAGGTCCCCAGCGCGATGCGGGAGGTGTGCGCGGCCATGTAGGTGAGATGGGTCCACGGGTCGAAGACCTGGCCGACGTCGCCGAACGAGGGCACACGCAGTGGGATGTCACGGGCGTAGAGGGCCGCGAACCCACCGGCCTCGGCGGCGCGCGCGGCCTCGACCTGGGCGAGCAGTTCCTCGGCCGCCGGCTCGTCGCCGCGGGTGCGCAGCGGGAAGCCCAGGCCGAGCGTGAGGCGGCCGGGCGCGAAGGTGCGGGCATAACCCGGCAGCTGGCGAGGGTCGTCGTCGGAGCGCGTGAGCAGCGTGCCGGTCATGCCACCACCCTGGCACGGCGCGGAGCATGCGTGGAAGGGCGGTACGTTGGGGGCACTTTCCCCCGAGGAGGCAGCTACCGGCGATGAAGCGGGTCATTTTTGTCAGTCCACATCGTGGCGTCAACGATTTCCTCTGGGGGGACACCCACGGGCCCGATGCGTTCGAGGGATACGCCGGCCTGGTCACCACCGCGAGCCTCGGGCTGTCGGACGCACTCGTCAGGGAGTTCGCGGCATGGGTGGACGACTGGCACGAGGACTTCGTCGGACGCGACATCAGTGGAGAAATGAGGGTCCCCGTCTGGCGGCAGGGATTCGACAGCGCGCAGTGGCGCTCCGACGGAGTCGCTTTGATGCGCAGGTTGCAGGATGAGCGGCCGGACCTGGATGTGCGGAACGGATTCGATTCCGACGTCTATCCCACGGATCCGGCCGCTCATAAAACGGTGTGGCGCTGACGAAGTGACGAAGCCGCTGGGGTGAGAGCAGCGGGGCGTTAGGCTCACGGGCGACTCTGCAACGGAAGGCCGGACGTGACCACCACTCTCCTGGCGTCGGGGGCCTCGTCGACCGAACTGCTGTCGCTGTTCTGGATCGTGCTGGTCATCTGCCTGGCGCCCATCGTGTCGTGGATGACGCGTTCGTTCATTCCGGCGGTCGTGCTGCTGCTGGCCGGCGGGATGCTCATCGGGCCCACCGGGCTCGGGTTGGCCGAGACCTCCGGCGGGATCGGCATGCTCTCCGAGATCGGGCTCGGGTTGCTGTTCCTCCTCGCGGGCGTGGAGCTCAAACCCTCATCCCTGTCCGGACGTCGGGGCGCGGGCGCGGGCGGAGCCTGGCTGGCGAGCGTCGTCCTGGCGACCGCGATCGGATGGCTGATCACCGGCCGTCCGGACACCGCCGTGGCTATCGGCTTGCTGCTCACCTCCACCGCGATCGGCACCCTGCTCCCGATCCTCAAAGGTGCCGGACATGACGCGACCCCGGTCGGGCGCGCGGTCCTCAGCCACGGCGCGGTCGGGGAACTCGGCCCCGTGCTCGCCATGGCACTACTCCTCGGGACCCGCGACATCGGCTCGTCGGCGGTGGCTGTGGCACTGTTCGGGATCGCTGCGCTCTTCCTGTTCGCCATCCCGCGGCGTCTGCTGTTCGTCCCCGCGATGGGTCGGGCCCTGGCGCACGGCAACACCTCGACGGGCCAACTCGTGGTCCGGATGGTGTTCCTGTTGCTGGCCGCGATGATGGCGGTCGCGGCGGTCTTCGGCCTGGACGTGGTGCTCGGCGCATTCGCGGCGGGCATGGTCCTGCGGAGCCTGACCGAGACGTACACCAGCCGGCACGACGACCAGCCCAACTCGCCGACCCGCGACCTCGTGGGTGACCTCCTCGGACGCCTCGACACCGTGGGGTATTCCCTATTCATCCCCGTCTTCTTTGTGGTCTCGGGAATGGGCATCAGCCCGAGCGCGGTCGCGGCGGCGCCGTGGCTCCTGGTCGCGGCCGTGGCGATCATGCTGGTCATCCGGGGCGGCGGCGTGTGGCTCGCCGAGACCTGGCTG
>NZ_JAALDM010000011.1 GCF_014144865.1 Dietzia aerolata
TGGCGCCGTCCACGTCGACTCCTCCGTCGTCCGAACTGCAGCCCGCCAGTGCCAGCAGGGCAGCCGCCGAAGCGGCGATAATGGTCTTGCGCATCAGAAATCCTTTCTGTCGGCTTTCCATAACCTCTGCGGCGCAACAGTATTCGTTGGCGTTTCGTCGTCGCCACATTTTTGGATCACCATTCGATAAACCCCTTCGGAACTGCGACGGAACAGGCGAATCCGGCGTGTCGCAGGCCACTGCGGGCCTCAGTAAGTAGTGAGGGTGACTAAAGAAAATAGTGAGGATGACTAAGGGGCGGCATCCGCACTCGAGGTGTGGATGCCGCCCCTCAGCTCGGGAGCGCGGCGACTCGCCGGGCGGGTGTCCGGTCCTACAGGCCGGGGCGCTTGCCGATGGTCAGCGTGACCTCGCCGGTGTGCGCGAAGAAGTCCTCGCCCTTGTCGTCGACGACGATGAACGCCGGGAAGTCCTCCACGTCGATCTTCCACACGGCTTCCATGCCGAGCTCTTCGTATTCGATGACCTCGACGTGCTTGATGCAGTCCTGCGCCAGGCGCGCTGCCGGACCGCCGATCGATCCGAGGTAGAAGCCGCCGTGCGTGGCGCACGCGTCAGTGACCTGCTTGGACCTGTTGCCCTTGGCGAGCATGACCATGGAGCCGCCCGCGGCCTGGAACTGCTCGACGTAGGAATCCATGCGGCCGGCCGTGGTGGGGCCGAACGAGCCGGACGGCATGCCCTCCGGGGTCTTGGCCGGGCCGGCGTAGTAGACGGGGTGGTCCTTGAGGTACTGCGGCATCTCCTCGCCGGCGTCGAGACGCTCCTTGATCTTGGAGTGCGCGATGTCGCGGGCCACCACCAGCGGACCCGTCAGCGACAGGCGGGTCTTGACCGGATGCTTGCTCAGCTCGGCAAGGATCTCCGGCATCGGCTTGTTCAGGTCGATCTTCACCGCGGCACCCTTGCCGGTGCCCGAGATGCCGTCGGTGGCGGCGTCGAGCTCGGCATCGGTCGTGGCTGGCAGGTACTGGCCGGGGTTGAACTCCAGCTGCTCGAGGAACACGCCCTCCGGGGTGATCTTGGCCTTGGCCTGACGGTCGGCCGAGCAGGAGACCGCGATCGCGACGGGCAGCGACGCGCCATGGCGGGGGAGGCGGACCACGCGTACGTCGTGGCAGAAGTACTTGCCGCCGAACTGCGCGCCGATGCCGATCTTCTGGGTCAGCTCGAAGACCTTCTCCTCGAGCTCGACGTCTCGGAAACCGCGGCCGGTCATGGCGCCCTCGCGCGGCAGCTCGTCCAGGTAGTGCGCCGAGGCAAGCTTGGCGGTCTTGACCGTGTACTCGGCCGAGGTGCCGCCGATGACGATCGCCAGGTGGTACGGCGGGCAGGCCGCGGTACCGATGGAGCGGATCTTCTCCTCGATGAACTGCATCATCCGGTCGGGATTCAGGATGGCCTTGGTCTCCTGGTACAGGAAGGACTTGTTGGCCGATCCGCCGCCCTTGGCCATGAACAGGAACTTGTAGGAGTTCTCGTGGCCGGGCTTGGTGTCGGCGCCGATCTCGATCTGCGCCGGCAGGTTGTGCCCGGTGTTCTTCTCCTCCCACATGGTGATCGGAGCGTTCTGCGAGTACCGCAGGTTGAGGCGGGTGAACGCGTCGTAGACGCCGCGGGACACGGTTTCCTCGTCCGGCCCCTCGGTCAAGACGCGCTGACCGCGCTCGCCCTTGACGATCGCGGTGCCGGTGTCCTGGCACATGGGCAGCACGCCGCCAGCGGCAATGTTGGCGTTCTTGAGCAGGTCCAGGGCGACGAACTTGTCGTTGTCGCTCGCCTCGGGATCGTCCAGGATCTTGGCGACCTGCTGCAGATGATCACTGCGGAGGTAATGCGAGATGTCTTGCATCGCCGTCTCGGTGAGCAGGCGGATCGCCTCGGGCTCCACCTTGAGGAACTGCGTGCCGTCCGGGCCCTCCACGGTGGAGACACCCTCCGTGGTGAGGAGTCGGTACTCCGTGGTGTCCTCTCCGACGGGGAGAAGGTCCTCATAGACGAACTCGGGCATTGACGACGCTCCTGGCTGATCAGGTTATAGGTACGCCACTCAAGAATAAGTGTCCGAACGCACAGTTCAGAATCGGGTGTGAATCAGGGGCACAAAGACGTAGCCGCCGTGCTCGGTGATCCGGACGTCGTCTCCACGCCGCCGGACGCGGTGCATCACCTCACCCCAGGGCGCCACCATGATCCCGCCGTCAGCGAGTTGGCCGACCAGTTCCGTCGGAATGTCATCTGCCATCGCCGAGACCAGGATGCGGTCGAACGGCGCGAGGTCGGGCAGTCCCAGCACTCCGGGCTGCGCCGGATGCACCTGCACCCATTCCTGGTTGATCGCCAGCCGTGATCGATCGACCAGCTCGGGAACCCGCTCGACGGCGTGGACGATTGAGTCCGGGCCACCGAGCTCGCCGAGGATCGCCGAGGTCCACCCGCTCCCGGATCCGACGTCGAGGACCCGCATGCCGGGAAACGGGTCGAGCAACTCGAGCATCGCGGCCACGGTCGACGGTTGCGAGTTGGTCTGTCCGTACCCGATGGGCAGGGGAGCATCGCGGGCGTGTTCGTCGACGACCTCCGGGGGCAGGAACCTTCGACGGTCCTGCCGGCGCATGGCCTCGGAGATCTCCTGCTGTCGTCCGGAGTTCGGCATCACTGACCTCCATTACGTGATCGCCGTCGCGTTCGAGCCTAATCCTCGTCCCGCATGCGGCAGGGTCATCCGGCGTTCGCGACCGCCTTCACCACATCGACAGAGTTCCGGTCGGCCTCGCGTCCTTTGCCGTCGATGGGGGAGTTTTCAGGTGTGTCGTGGAACATAAAATCGCAGGTAGTGAGGTTAGCCATCCCTCACTTTTGCCCCACGTGCGATTGTGACGCTAAGGTGAGCCTAACCTTTCGCATTACGTATGGAGACTCAGAATATGAAGCGATTCCCTAAGATCGTCGCCGCTGCAGCCGCGCTCGCGCTGACCGGTGGCGCACTGACCGCGTGCGGCACATCGGACGCGCAGTCCGGCGGTGCCGAGAGCGAGGTCCCGTCCCGCGTTGTGCTCACCAGCCATGCGGCAGCGAACACGCTGGACGAGCTCGATCTTGAGGACAATGTCATCGGTCTGGTCAAGACCGGAGTCTTCCCGGACGCATTGAGCACCTACTCGGGAGACGAGTACACGGACATCGGCAGCCTCAAGGAGCCGAAGATGGACGTAATCGCCGAGCTCGGACCGGACCTGATCCTGTACGGAAACCGCACCCGTGCGATGGAGCCGGAGTTCGCCAAGGTCTCCGACCAGGTCGTGGCCGGCGACCCGGACACGTCGGACACCGTCGCCTCCAACCGCGCCAAGGTCGAGGAGATCGCCGCCCTGTTCGGCGAGGAGGACGCCGCATCCGAGAAGCTCGACGAGATCGATGACCAGGTCGCCGAGACTCGCGGCAAGGCCGAAGGCGCCGGGACCGCACTGGTCCTCATGACCTCCGGCGGCAAGGTCACCGGTTACGGCCCGGGTTCGCGTTTCGACCTGATCTACAACGAGCTGGGCATGGAGCCGGCCGCCGGTAACCTCGAGTCCGAGGGCAGCCACGGCGCACCGCTGAGCTGGGAGCAGATCGCCGAGCTGAACCCGGATCACGTCTTCGTCATCGACCGTGACGCCGCGATCGGTTCGGAGGGCGAGGCCGCCACCGCGCTGCTCGACAACCCGGTGTTCAACCGCACCGAGGCCGCCTCCAACGGCAACGTCCACATCCTTGATGGCCAGAACTGGTACCTGGTCGGCGGCGGACTGGGCGTACTCAACTCGATGATCCTCGAGATCGACAACGCTGTCTCCTGACAGCAGTACCAGTCTCACGATGACCACGACAGTGCTGGAGCGCCGGCCGCAGCGAAGCTCGCTGTGGCCGGCCTTCGGCGTCGTAGCGCTCGTCCTCTCACTCGTCGCGAGCGTCTTCGTCGGCGCCGCGAACATCACGGTGTGGGACGTGCTCGCGGGCGGACTCACCGAGGCACATGCGGTTTACCTCGTGGAGGCCCGTCTGCCCCGGACCGCCGCTGCGGCGTTGGCTGGGGCCTCGCTCGCGATCGCCGGCCTGCTCATGCAGTTGCTCACCCGCAACCGCTTCGTGGAGCCCTCGACCGCCGGCACCGTTGAATCGGCCGGTCTCGGTCTGGTGATCGTGGCGATTCTCGCGCCCGGTGCCCCGATCGTCGTCAAGATGCTCGCCGCGATGGTCTTCGCACTGGCCGGCACCGCACTGTTTCTCGCCGCCATCCGTCGGGTCCCCAAGGCGGACACGTTCATCGTGCCGCTTATCGGGATCATGCTCGGCTCGGTCATCGGTGCGGTGGCGGCGTTCCTGGCCTTGTCCAGGGACCTGCTTCAGATGCTCAATTCCTGGATGCTCGCGGACTTCTCCGCCGTGCTCGCCGGGCGATACGAGCTGCTATGGCTGGTGGCCGGACTTGGCATCATGGCCTACATCGCCGCCGACCGCTTCACGGTTGCCGGCCTGGGCGAGGACGTCTCGACGGGGCTCGGGCTGAACCACCGCACGGTGGTGGCACTGGGCATGTCCATCGTCGCGGCGGTCGCCGCCGTCGTGGTGGTCACCGTCGGTGCACTTCCGTTGCTGGGACTCGTCGTCCCGAACGTGGTCTCACGCCTGGTCGGCGATGACGCCCGGCGAGGCCTGCCCTTGGTGGCGATGCTCGGTGCGGTCACCGTCCTCGTCTGCGACATCGTCGGTCGGTCCCTGCCGGGGCTGTTCGTCGACGGTGCGCCGGGCGCCGGCGAGATCCCTGTTGGAACCATCGTGGGCGTCCTCGGTGGCGCGGTCTTCCTGGCGATGATGCTCAAGGGGGTACGCAATGGCTGACTCCGCAACCCTCGAGGCCCGGCCCGTGCACCACGCACCGGGAGTGAAGCGAGCGGAATCGGATCGGCGGCGCCGCTGGGCCGTCGTCGTCGTATGCGCAGTGCTCGCGGCCGCGTCGCTGGCGGCACTGGTCCTGGTCGGTCTTCCCGATACCGTCGGCTCCAAGGCCTGGAGCTATTCACTGGACCGACTGTCCCGGCACGCCGTCGCCATCGTTCTGGTCTCGGTGGCGGTGGGCGTGTCCACAGTGCTGTTCCAGACCGTCACGGGCAATCGGATCCTCACGCCGGCGTTGATGGGTTTCGACTCGCTGTACCTGCTCATCCAGACGATGCTCGTGTTCTTCATGGTCCCGCGCGATGCAGCGATCGCCGGTGGACTCACGAGCGGTGGGCTGTCGGGATTCCTGTCGCAGACCGCGATCATGGTCATCGCCTCGACCTCCCTGTACCTCTGGTTGCTCGGCGGACGAAAGACCGACATCCATCTGCTGCTCCTCGTGGGCGTCGTGTTCGGGGTCTTCTTCCGATCCATCTCGTCGTTCTTCCAGAGGCTGCTGGATCCGGCGGCCTACCTGCAGGTCCAGGATGCGATGTTCGCCAGCTTCCGCGGCGTCCAAGTGGATGTGTTGATCGCGTGCGGCGCGATCGTCCTCGCTGGACTGGTGGTAGTCGCGATACTCGGTCGTCGGCTCGACGTGATGCTCCTCGGCCGCGATCCGGCTGTCGCACTCGGCGTCAACCACCGACAGGTGACGATCGTCGTGCTGGTGGTCGTGTCGTTCCTCGTGTCCGCCTCGACGGCATTGATCGGCCCGGTGATGTTCTTCGGGCTCATCGTGGCGAACGCTGCCTATGCACTCCTGGGCACGACCTTGCACCGGTTCACCCTCCCCGTCGCCTGCCTGCTGGGCGTGATCGCGCTGGCTGGTGGCGAGATGGTTCTCGCGTCCCTCGGTGTCGAGTCCGCTCTGAGCATCATCATCGAGTTCGTCGGTGGCCTGCTCTTCCTGTTCCTCCTCCTGACCAACCGCGCACGCTGAAAGGAAGGCACACCATGTCCCTTCTCCCATTCCGACGCCGCGAGCGCCGTTCCGAGCGGAGCCAGTGGGTGCCCGGCTGTGGCATCGAGGCGCAGTCGGTGTGCTCGTCCTACGGCGACACCCAGGTGCTTCACGACGTCACGGCCTGCTTCGCCCAGGGTGGCGTCACGTCGCTGATCGGACCGAATGGTGCCGGTAAGTCGACGCTGCTGGGCGTGATGAGCCGCCTCCAGCACTCCGACTCGGGCCGAGTGTTGGTCGACGGTGTGGACGTGTCGAAGAACGGAGGCCGAGAGCTGGCCTGCCGTCTGGCGGTGCTGCGCCAGGAGAACTCGATGGCGATCCGCCTCACGGTCCGCGAGCTCGTCGGATTCGGACGCTTCCCGCACAACGGTGGTCGTCCGTCTCCTGACGACATCGAGCACGTGGAGTACGCGTTGTCCGCGATGGAGCTCGAGGAGTTCGCCGACCGCTACCTCGATGAGCTGTCCGGCGGCCAGCGCCAGCGTGCGCACATCGCGATGGTGCTCGCGCAGGACACCGATTACGTCCTGTTGGACGAGCCGCTCAACAACCTGGACCTTCGCCATGCCACCTCGATCATGCGTCTGCTGCGTCGGACGGCGGCCGAGCGGGGCAAGACCATCGTGCTGGTCATCCATGACATCAACATCGCGGCCGCGTACTCGGACCGGATCATCGCGATGAAGGACGGCCGGATCATCGCGGACGGAACGCCTGCCGACATCATGTGCACCGAGGTTTTGCGCGACGTGTACGACATGGATATGCAGGTCACACAGGTCGCGGGCCGGTATGTCGCGCTCTACTTCGACGGCGAGGATGACTCCGCCGATGCGGAGGTCTCGGCGTTCAGCGCCTGAGGAAACGAGCGGATGCGGATGTCATGGTCTTGCCGATAGGCTGACGCATCCGCGCCGTATCCGCGCGCGGTCTACGCGTCCCCGCGCGGCGCGGGAAAGGACGTGAATGTCCATGGCCCCACCCTCAGTCGTGACGATTGTTCTCGCCGGTGGCGCAGGCTCCAGACTCCGAGCTCTGACGAGCGACCGCGCCAAACCCGCCGTGCCGTTCGGCGGCGGCTACCACCTCGTGGATTTCGCCCTGAGCAATGCGGCCAACTCCGGTCTGAGGGACGTGTGGGTGATCCAGCAATTCCATCCCGTATCGCTCGGCGCCCACCTGCGCAGCGGCCGGCCATGGGATCTGGATCGCCTCGACGGGGGTCTGCTGGTCCTTCATCCCTCGCAGGGCACGGGACGCGACGGGTTCCATTCGGGCACCACCGACGCGTTGTGGAAACAGGTGGAACCCCTGCGCGAGGCCGGTCCGGAGGTGACCGTGGTGGTCAGCGCGGATGCGGTGTACCGCCTGGACTACGAGGCGCTCGTGCGTGATCACCTGGCGTCGTTCGCCGAGGTCACGATGGTGACCACGCGCGTCGACCCCGGCGATGCCGGGAGGTACGGGGTGGTGGAGGTCGACGACGACGGCGTTGTCACCTCCTACAGCTACAAGCCCCGGGACCCTGCCTCTGACCTGATCTGCGCCGAGATCTTCGTGTTCAACACCGCGGCCCTCATCTCGGCCCTCGAAACCGCCCATGACGAGGCGTTCGCCTCCGGGGACGGAGATCCGGGCGATATCGGGGACAACGTCCTGCCTGAGATGGTCGCAGCCGGTCATGCGCGTGAGTGGCGGCTGGAGGGCTATTGGCGGGACGTGGGAACGATCGCCTCGTACTGGGCTGGGCACATGGATCTGCTGGGTGAGCCACCGGTTCATGAACTCGACGTTCCCGGTTGGCCGTTGCGGACCGTCTCCTCCTACAGCGGGCCGGCCAGGACGGGGTCGCAGGCGGTGGTCACGAGTTCGCTTCTGGGGCACGGCGCGGTCGTCCGGGGGACGGTCGAGCATTCGGTGGTCGGTCCGGGTGCCGTGGTCGAGGACGGCGCGACGGTTCGTGACAGCGTGATCCTGCCCGGCGCCGTGGTGCGCTCGGGTGCCCGGGTGGAGACGGCGGTGGTCGATTCGGACGTGGAGGTCCCCGCCGACGCACGGATCGGTGAGCACCAGCCCGGGGCTGACGAGGCGACCGTGCGTGTGGCGCTGTTGGGGCGCCCCACAGGCGGGCCTCGTCCACGGGGCCATGTGGTGCCCGCCGGGGAGGCGGACCCGCCCGACAACGACGATAACGACGACGACAAGGGTTCTCGGACCTGATTCGTGCCCCCACACCGGGTTGATCGTTCAGGTCGTCGTGAACGCGAGATGACATCCGGCGCCCGGTGGTCGCGGCGGGGCTACGCTCGCTGTTATGCGTTTCGGAATGTTTCTTCCCCAGGGCTGGCGACTCGACCTGGTTGACACCCCACCCGCCGACCACTGGTTCACCATCTCGGATCTCGCGTCCCGGGCGGATGCCGGTCCGTGGGAGTCGGTGTGGGTGTACGACCACATGCACACCTCGCCACTGACCGAGACGGAGGCCACGCACGAGGCGTGGAGTCTCATGGCCGCTCTCGGGGCGACGACGTCGCGCGTGCGCCTCGGGCAGATGTGTACGTGTATCGGCTACCGGAACCCGGCGATGCTCGCCAAGACGGCCGCCACCGTCGACATGATCTCGGGCGGTCGCGTCGAGATGGGAATCGGCGCTGGCTGGTACCAGCACGAGTGGGAGGCGTACGGCTTTGGTTTCCCCTCGGCGGGCACCCGTCTGGGAATGCTGGACGAGGGCGTGCAGATCATGCGCCAGGCCTGGTCCGAGGGCGTGGTCTCGTTCGCGGGCGAGCACTACGAGGTGGACGGTGCCATCGTGCAGCCGCGTCCGTTGCAGGAGGGTGGGATCCCGGTGTGGATTGCCGGCGGCGGGGAGCGGAAAACACTGCGCATGGCCGCCACGTACGCGGACTACACGAATTTTGACGGCACCCCGGAGGGATTCGCCCACAAGTCCGAGGTGTTGCACCGGCACTGCGCAGACATCGGACGTGATCCGGCGGAGATCACCCGCACTGCGAACTACAACGTCGCGATCGCCGAGACCGAGCGCGAGGTGGCGGACAGGTTGGCGTTCCTCCGGGACCGGATGGCCCGCTACGTCGGAGCGGACGAGGCGGAGCGCCAGCTCGGCGCCTACGAGGGGCTGCCGGCGGTGGGGACGCCCGAGCAGATCGTGGAGAAGCTGACAGAACTGAAGAACCTGGGAATGGAGTACGGGATCTTCTACTTCCCGGAGATCGCTACAGACACCTCCGGACTCGAACTCTTCGAGCGGGAGGTGATCCCCGCACTGGGGTGATCGCGCACCACCCGGCAGTGCTGCCAGCGCAGCCCCTTGGTTCTCGCCCGAACCTCGTCCCGGTCTCGCCATTGAGGCCGCCCACCCCTCGACATCTCTGTCACCGTCGTCAGTGAGAGCAGGCTCCCATGCGTTTGTCCGGGTACACAGAACTACCCGCCTCGGCGGTTCTCGACCACGTCACCCCGGGGATGCACGTCATCGCCCCGATTCAGAACGCGGCACCGACCGCGGTACTGCGAGCTCTGGACGAGGGCGCGGATCAGCTCGAGGACGTGACGGTTCACCACATGGATCCGTGGGAATCCCTGCCCTTCATGGAGGGCGCCCACCCCGGCCGGCTCCGGCACGTCGACTACTTCCTGGGCCCGGGTTCGCGTGAGAACTTCCACGCCGGACACTGCGAGTTGGTGCCGGTGGATTTCGCCCAGGTGCCGGCAACGATGCGGGAGTTCTCGCCGCCCGGGTTGGCGGTGACGATGGTCTCGGAGATCGACGACCACGGATTTTTCTCGATGGGGACCAACGCCGACTATGTCGCGTCCTTCATCGGTCAGGTGCCGTTCTTCGTCGAGGTCAACGCGAACATGCCCCGCACCTTCGGGCGAAACCACATCCACATCTCGCAGGTAGTCGGATTGACGCGCAACGACGCACCGATGATCACGGTCGACCCGCCCCGTCCCGGTCCGATCGACGAGGCGATCGCGGAGATCATCGCCGACAGGGTCCCGGACGGCGCATGCCTCCAGCTCGGCGTCGGCAAGCTCCCCAACGCGTTCTTGTCGAAGCTCACCGGCCACAAGAACCTGGGCATCCACACCGAGGCGTTGTCAGACGGGGTGATGGATCTCGTCCGAGCCGGCGTGATCGATGGTTCGCGCAAGACGGGGCGCCCCTTCAAGCACGTGACCACCTTCGCCGTCGGATCCCAGCGGCTCATGGACTGGCTGCACAACAACCCCTCGGTCGCGATGCTCCCGGTGGACATCGTGAACGATCCGCGGGTGATCGGGCAGGAGCACAACCTGTACTCGGTCAACGCCACCAGTGAGGTGGACCTGTACGGGCAGGCTGCGTCGGAGACGATCGCGGGACGGTACTGGTCCGGGGCCGGGGGACAGGCGGACTTCGCGAGGGGGTGCACGTTCTCGCCCGGAGGTCACGGTTTCATCGTGACTCCGTCGCAGACCTCGAAGGGCATCAGCCGGATCAATCTGTCGCTCACTCCGGGCAGCACGGTGACCACGCACAAGAACATCATCGAGAACGTCGTCACCGAGTACGGGATCGCCGAACTGCGCGGTAAATCCGTGGCGGGGCGTGCCGAGGCGCTCATCGCGATAGCCCACCCCGATCACCGTGAGCGCCTGAGCAGTCAGGCCCGTGAGGCCGGACTGACCCGCCGCGAGGCTTTCTAGCGCGATACCGTGCCCGCAGGCCGCGGCCATCGCATGTCGGTGGCCCTGGCTGGCGACTGGTCCGGTGGCGCACTGTTCCGCTCGGTCTTAGGTTCGCGGGGAGACCTGTCCCCGACGAAGGAGATGACAGTGGACCCTGTGATGTGGATCGTCATCGGGGTGATCGCGGTGATCGTCATCATCGCGCTCATCGCACTGGTTACCCGAAGCAACAACCGCAGGAAGCTCACCGAGGCCGCTGAGTTGCGGAGGGACGCCCAGCAGCGGGAGCGGGCGTTGGATCGCGAACACGCGGTTGCGCGTGAGCAGGAGCATCGGGCCGGCGCCGCCGAGCAGGAGGCCCGGGCGAAGGCCGCGGAGGCCGAGAAGTTGCGTGCGGATGCCGACCGTCACCGGGACGCGCTCGAGGAGCAGAAGCGCGACGTTTCAAAAATGGAACGTACGGCGGATGAACTCGATCCCCGCCGCAGAGCCGCGGCCCCCGACGACCACGGTAGAGCTCCCGCCAACGGCGCCCACGGGCGCGGAGTCGACGGTGGTCGCGAGTGATTCTTCGAGGTCGGCCCTGACCGGGGTCCCGAGCGGGGTGTCGACGGTGGCGCTCACCGCCGGGCGGAGCCGTTGAACGAGGGGCCCGGTCGCGTCGATCCCGACCCGCCGCGGCGGTGAGCGGTACGGCGAGAACGACAGCAGGGCCCGCGGAAACCCAGAATCCGCGGGCCCTGCTGGCGTTCGGGTCGGTCAGGCCGGGACGGGGGTCCGCGACTTCTCGCCGAACAGCGGACCGTAGAGCACCCCGGCGATCGCGGCGCCCACCAGCGGCGCCACCCAGAACATCCACAGCTGTCCGGGCGCACCGTCGCCGTTGAAGAACGCCACGGCGGTGGAGCGCGCGGGGTTGACGGAGGTGTTGGTGATGGGGATCGAGATGAGGTGGATCAGCGTCAGGGTGAGACCGATCCCGAGCGGGGCGAACCCGGCCGGGGCGCGACGGTCGGTGACACCGAGGATGACCCAGATGAAGATCGCGGACAGGATGATCTCGATGATCAGCGCGGAGACCAGGCTGTATCCGTCGGGGGAGTGGGCACCGTAGCCGTTCGCGGCCATGTTGCCGGTGGCGGAGAAGCCGTCCTTGCCGGACGCGACCACGAAGATCACGGCGCCGGCGACGAGTCCGCCGATCACCTGGCTGATCAGGTAGACCGGCACCTGGGCCCAGGGCAGACGGCCGGCCACCGCCGCTCCCACGGACACGGCGGGGTTGAAGTGCGCGCCCGAGATGTGTGCGACCGCGTACGCGCCGGTGACGACGGTCAGGCCGAAGGCGATCGCGACCCCGAGGTAACCCACGCCGACGGGGATGTCGAGTGTGTCGGCCTGCGCGACCTGCACGGCGGCGAACACCGCGGTGCCGCAGCCGCCGAGGACGAGCCAGAACGTTCCTATGAACTCCGCGGCCACGACGGCGAGCGTCCGTGGTGCGGGTGAAGTGTCGGCCATGAGAACTCCCTCTTCAAGGATGGGCAGCGCGGGGGAACCTGCGCGTGGAAATCCTATGGCGTTTGTCGTGGCACCGGGCGTGAATGGCGGTCCGTGTGATCAGCCGCGCCCGTCAACCTGGGGCGGGCCGCGCCGTCGCCGTCAGCTGGCCAGGAGCGCCGGGAGGACTTGCCCGGCCGGGGCGGGGAGGTGGACGTCCACCTCGTCGCCGAGTCCCGAGGGGCCGGGGTTGATCTCGATCACCGGGGCGCCCGCCTGGGCCGCGAGGCCGGGAAGTGACGCGGCGGGATAGACGAGGCCGGAGGTTCCGACGACGACGACGACACCGGCCGCCGTGACCGCCCTGACCGCGGCCTCCCAGGGGGCGCGGGGGAGCGTCTCGCCGAACCACACAACCCCGGGACGAGCCCGCCCGTCGCAGCGTGTGCAGTGGGGTGGCTCGAGCCGGTCCACAGGCTCCGGCGGCGGTGGGCTCACCTCGATCGGGGTGGCGCAGGTGTCGCAGCGGTGGGCGAACAGGCTGCCGTGGACGTGGTGCACCACCGGGGACCCGGCACGTTCGTGAAGATCGTCGACATTCTGCGTGACCACCTCGACCTCACGGTGGGCCGCGGCCCGCGCGATGGCCACATGGCCGGCGTGGGGCGTGGTGGAGGTGATCAGGTGCTCTCGCCAGCGGTACCAGGCCCACACCATGTCCCGATCGGCCCGCCACGCCTCCGGGGTGGCCAGGTCGGTGGGGTCGTAGCGCTCCCACAGGCCAGTCTGTGCGTCGCGGAAGGTGGGCACGCCACTCTCGGCGCTCATGCCCGCCCCGCTCAGAACGACGAGCGGCCCGCCACGCTGGAGTGCGCGGCGGGCCGTGTCGAGTGCGTCACGAAACTGCGGGGAGTCCGTGTCAACAGAAGTCATGGTGGCTTCCGGGGTGTCGTGTCGTCGCGGCTACGCCTCGTGCGGCGGCCGGTTCGGACTCGGGGTGTCAGCCGACGAAGGCGGAACCCACGGTCGGGAACGGCACGCAGTTCGACGTCCCACCGTCCTCGAGCGTGGTGGTGACACCGCCCCGCAGGACCATGAGCACGTGGCCGGGACCGGTGTCCGCGACGCCGTTGAGGGTGGCCGGGCCGCCCTCGTTGATGCCGTTGTAGGTCAGCACGGTCTGGCCGGTGCGGCCGTTGTGGATGTTGACCCAGTCGACGGTCATGGGCTGCACCTGGTGTTCGGCGACGCCCTCGGTGCCGAGCGCGGTGAAGACGAAGCCGAGCTGGCCGTTGGGGATGCCGGGCAGCGGGAGATCGGCGGGGCCGGGCACGGCGGTGGCGGCACCCACGGCGGTCTGCTCTCCGCCGATGCAGTTCTGCATGATCGTCGGGTATGCGAACTGCGCGATGACCGGGCCGTTCTCGGGGAGCGGGGTCCCGGGCTCACCGGAGCCGCGGAAGAAGCCTACGAGGCGGAGAATGGTACCCCGGCTGTCCTCGGGGATCCACTGCTGCTCGGCCAGGTTCTCCATGGCCTGCAGGACCGGCTCGGTCGGGCGACCCAGTTCGTCGAGCGACTGGGCGCTGGCAGTGGCGGGCGCTGCCAGACCAACGGCCATGGCGGCGACGGCGCCGATGCCGAGGGTCCGGAACGAGGTCCTGAGCGAGTGGCGGATCACTGGCGAGTCCATTCTTCGGATGAGGCGGGCGGACCGGTCAACGGATCGACCGGACGACCGCTAGATATTCTCACAGAGCACCCAGATGGCGATACCGGGGAGGCGCCTCTGAGCCCGATCTGTGGCCAGTGTTGCAGATGTTGCGCGTGATGTAAATAACAGAGGGCTTCCCGCGGGGCGGTTCATGTGCTGCTGACGCGGCCAACGGTGCTGGTGACTTAGCGCACAAAGTGCGTGCAGACCCTTCCCGTGGATATAGAGGGTGGACCTCTAGCGGGTAAAGTGGGTCCGCACGCGCGACCTGTCTGGACGCGCCTGTGGATCTCGTGGCCAAATGCCGCCGATCCCCATCACGCGCCCGGCGGTCACACCGCCGTCCCGGCGCCGAATGCCCCCGAGGGAGAACCCAGCGTATGGCCCTGACCGAGTTCCGTAACGTCGCCATCGTGGCGCACGTCGACCACGGCAAGACGACTCTCGTCGACGCACTGCTGCGTCAGTCGGGTGCGTTCGACGAACGGGCGGAGCTGGTGGACCGCGTCATGGACTCCGGTGACCTCGAGCGTGAGAAGGGCATCACCATTCTCGCCAAGAACACCGCGGTACGTCGCCCCGGCGCGGGCGCCGGTGGCGGAGACCTCGTCCTCAACATCATCGACACCCCCGGTCACGCCGACTTCGGTGGCGAGGTCGAGCGCGGCCTGTCGATGGTCGACGGCGTGGTGCTGCTCATCGACTCCTCGGAGGGTCCGCTGCCGCAGACCCGCTTCGTGCTGCGCAAGGCTCTCGGCGCGTCGCTGCCCGTGATCATCGTGGTCAACAAGACCGACCGTCCGGACGCGCGGATCGACGAGGTCGTCGAGGAGGCCCAGGACCTGCTGCTGGACCTGGCCGCCGATCTGGAGGACCCGGCCGCCCAGGCCGCGGCCGAGCACGCACTCGAGCTCCCCGTCGTCTTCGCCTCCGGCCGCGCCGGCAAGGCGTCCACCACGCAGCCGGACAACGGCCAGGAGCCCGACTCCGAGAACCTGGACGGGCTCTTCAAGCTCCTCTATGACGTGATCCCCGCGCCGAAGGGCGACGTGGAGGCGCCGCTGCAGGCACACGTCACCAACCTGGACGCCTCGAACTTCCTCGGTCGTATCGGCCTGGTCCGGATCCACAACGGCCGTCTGCGCAAGGGCCAGCAGGTGGCCTGGATCCACAACACCCCGGACGGCGGTCAGGAGACCAAGTCCGTCAAGATCTCCGAGCTGCTCAAGACCGACGGTGTCGAGCGCGTCCCGACCGACGAGGCCGTCGCCGGCGACATCGTGGCCGTGGCCGGCATCAGCGACATCATGATCGGTGACACGCTGGCCGATCCGGAGAACCCGGTGGCCCTGCCTGCCATCACGGTCGACGAGCCGGCGATCTCCATGACCATCGGCGTCAACACCTCGCCCATGGCCGGCCGCAACGGCGGTACCAAGCTCACCGCCCGGATGGTCAAGGCCCGCCTGGATCAGGAGCTGGTCGGCAACGTCTCGCTCAAGGTCCTGGACACCGAGCGGCCCGACGACTGGGAGGTGCAGGGCCGAGGCGAGATGGCGCTGTCCGTGCTCGTCGAGACCATGCGTCGTGAGGGCTTCGAGCTCACCGTCGGCAAGCCGCAGGTCGTCACCAAGACGATCGACGGCAAGCTCCACGAGCCGTTCGAGCACATGACCATCGACGTGCCCGAGGAGCACCTGGGTGCGGTCACCCAGCTGATGGCCGGCCGCAAGGGCCGGATGGACCAGATGAGCAACCACGGTTCCGGCTGGGTCCGCATGGAGTTCACCGTGCCCGCCCGCGGACTCATCGGATTCCGCACCACCTTCATGACCGAGACCCGTGGCTCCGGCATCGCCAACTCGGTCTCGGCCGGGTACGAGCCGTGGGCCGGCGAGATCCGCGCCCGCCACACCGGCTCGCTCGTCGCGGACCGTTCGGGCAAGGCCACCACCTTCGCGCTGCTGGGGCTCGCGGACCGCGGCGACTTCTTCATCGAGCCGGGCTCCGAGGTCTACGAGGGCGTCGTGGTGGGCGAGAACCCGCGCTCCGAGGACATGGACGTCAACATCACCAAGGAGAAGAAGCTCACCAACATGCGTGCGGCGAGCTCGGACGCCACCGAGACCCTCTCCAAGCACAAGAACCTCAGCCTCGAAGAGGCCATGGAGTTCTGCGCCGGAGACGAGTGCGTCGAGGTGGCCCCCGAGGTGATCCGGGTGCGTAAGGTGCTGCTCACCGCGACCGAGCGGGCCAAGGCCCGTAGCCGCTCCAAGGCGCGAAACCAGTAACGGGCTCACCTCAAGGGGACCATGTGACGACGGAGGGGGCGACTGGACGTCGTCGGGCAGTGGCCGCACTGGCCGCGGCCGTGTCCCTCGTCGTCGTCACCGGTTGCGTGGCCGACCCGCCACCACCGACCGTGGTCGGCGGCGGTGAGGAGGGCTCCGGCTCCGCACAGGACGTCAGTCTCGACGCCGGCGGACTCCTCCTCGCCCTCGACAGGGTCGAGGAGGGGTTCAACCCGCACCTTCTCGCCGACCAGGGGGTCGACACCGACCTGGTCGCCTCGCTGCTGTTGCCCAGTGCGTTCGTGACGGGGCCGCGCGGCGAACCGGTCCTCAACGACGACCTGCTGGTCTCCGCGGCGCCCCTGACCGACGACCCGTCCACCATCCGCTACACCATCGATCCGGGCGCGCAATGGTCAGACGGCGTGCCCGTCGCCGCGGAGGACTTCGAGTACCTGTGGCGTCAGATGACCACCCAGCCCGGAGTGGTGGACCCGGCCGGGTACGAGCGGATCGTCGCCGTGCGCGCCGGTGCCGGCGGCAAAGTGGTGGACGTGGTGTTCGACGCGCCCCCGGAGCATTGGCGGAGCCTGTTCACCCACCTGCTCCCGGGGCACATCCTCAAAGACGCGCCGGACGGGTTCGAGGGCGCGATGTCCGGGCTGCCGGTGATGAGCGCGGGCCCCTACATGATCCGCGCCGCTGACCTGGGGCGCGGGGAGATCGAGTTCGTCCGCAATGACCGGTACTGGGCGAAGGCGCCCGCGATCGGGCAGATCGTCGTGCGGCGTGAGACCGGACCCGGCCAGTTGGGTACGGCCTTGCGAGACGGACCGGGCGTCGTGGCGATGGTGGCGGATACCCCCGTCGCCGCCGATGTCGCCGCGACGGTCCCCGGGGTCGCCGGAAGCACGGTCATGGCCTCGGCGCAGTTGGAACTGGGCTTCAACACGGAGGCACCGGCGGTGTCTCAGGAGAACGTCCGGCGGGCTCTGGCCGCCACGATCGACCCAGACGTGGTGGGCCGCATCGTCACCGGCGAGGCCGACCCCCGCGTCTCGTCGTTCCCCTTCCCGGCGGGCGCCGCGGCCGTCACCACCTCGGACAGTGACCTCGCCGAGAGCGAGTTGGCGGCGGCCGGCTACTCGAGGCAGGGCGGGTGGTGGCAGCGTAGCGGTGAGCTGCTGACCGTCACCCTCGGCGTCGAGGCGGCCGATGATCGCGCTGCCACCGCCGCCTACACCCTGGCGGATCAACTGCGAGGTGCCGGTATCGGCGCGCAGGTGTGGGAGCTCGAACCGACAGCTCTCTACGCCGATGCCCTGCCACACGGGCTGGTCGATGCGGTAGTCGGCTGGCAGCCCACCGACGGCAACCCGGAGTTGGCCGCGGTATCCAGGTTCGCGTGCACCGACAGTCCCGCGGCATCGGCGGATACCTCGTCAACTCCCTCGCGGCCGCCCACGACCGTCTCCAGCCTCGTCCCGCCGACCTCGCAGCGCACCGCGCCGTCACGGACCGAGAGGGACACGGCTCAGGGGGAGGAGGCCGACGACGAGACCACCCCGACCAGTACCGAGACCACCCCGGCACGCACGCTCGGTGCCAGAGCCCAGGCCCGGACCTCGGATGTCGCCGGCCACTGTGACCTCCGGATCGATGCCGCGCTCGGGTTCGGCCCGAACGCCGGAACGAATGTAGAGGGCAGCGACGGAGCCGGAGCAGGGGCCGGCGCCGTGGCCGATACCGATGGCGAGGCTCCCCGGGGCACCGCGGACCTGACGACGGCCGGGGACCTGGTCTCAGAACTCGCGCTGCGTGTCCCACTCGTGCGGCCTACGATGCTCCTGGCAGACGATGGACTCGAGATGGGGGGTCCGCCGGCCGCTGAGGACGATACTGATGTGAGCGTGGCCCGTACCGTCACCGACGTCTTCGAGGCCGCACCCACGTGGAGGAGGAACGGATGAACCCGGCAGTGAGTTCGTCGTCGACCCCGGTCCAGGCCCCGGTCGCGGCAGGACTGCGAGTCCTTCTCGTCCACGCCCATCCCGATGACGAGTCGATCACCACAGGCGGGACCATCGCGATGCTGGTGGCCGCCGGCGCCGAGGTCACCGTGGTTACCTGCACCCTCGGTGAGGAGGGCGAGGTACTGGGCGATGAGTTCGCCGGTCTCGTCGCCGACCGGGCGGACCAGCTGGGCGGATACCGCATCAGCGAGCTGGCGACAGCGCTGCGGGCGATGGGCGTGCGCCGGACCCATTTCCTGGGCGGAGCCGGTCGGTGGCGCGATTCCGGGATGGCCGGAACTCCCTCAGCGCAGCACCCGCGCGCATTCGTGAACTCCGGACCGGCGGCGGTCGCGGAACTCGTCGAGCTCCTGAACGAGGTGCGCCCGCACCTGGTGGTGACCTACGACCCGCACGGTGGGTACGGCCATCCGGACCATATCCGGGCCCACGCGATCGTCCATGCCGCGGTCGAGGAGGCGACGCACCGTCCGCGCCGCATCGCCTGGACCGTCACGGCACGCTCGGAGGTCACCCGGCAGCACTCGGCCCCGCCGGACCACCTACGTCACGCCGAGGCCGAGGAATTGCCCTCGATCACCGACAGCAAGCTCACTCACCGCGTCGCCCTGGGCGATATGGCGTATGCGGCCAAGCTCGAGGCGCTCACCGGACACGCCACCCAGCTCGAACTGGTCCCGAACGCAGAGGGTGAGCCCTGGTTCCTGGCACTGACCAACGGAGTGCTCCAGCCCGTCGCCCAGGTCGAGTGGTACATCAGCCACGACTTCGACGAGCAGACCGGCACCTATGAGCGCTGCCCGGCGGGGGGCGCCGACCTGCTCAGCGGGATGGGTGAGTTCGAGTGACAGAGTCCGAGCCCGGCACGACGCGGGCCACGGTGACCAAGCCCGGGCCGGCATCCCTGATCGAGATGGCCGTCGCGCTGGTCCTGCTCGCGGTGGGCGCGGTGACGATGTGCGTCCTGACCTCGGCCTGGCTCACGATGTATGTGGGACCGGTACCTTTTCCGATCACCATCCTGGTGGCCGGGGCGTGGTCGCTCCTTCTGGTCCGTGTGGCCGCGATGTGGTCGGACAGCAAGGCCGTGGCGGCTTTCCCCGCACTGGTCTTCATCATCACCGTGATCGCCCTCGACATGGGGCCCGGTGGCGACATGCCGGTGCCGATCAGCCTCCGCGGACTGGGGCTGCTGGTGTTCGGCGGGCTGATCCCACTGTGGGTGGCCACCTACGGTCGATCACTGACGCCGGACGCCCAACGACGGTGAAACCGAACCGACGGAGTCCTGGTCGCCCTCGTACTGCCAGACGTCCGTGATCCCCGGCGTCAGCGCCTCGGCGAGCGCCCACGCCTCGTCGGCGTCCATGTCCATCACGGAGTAGCCGCCGGCCCCGGCCGGGGTCGCCGCGGTGACCGTCGCGACCTTGGCCGAGCGCTGGAAGACCGACTGGCTCACGGTCCAGGCGATGATGCCGTCCGACTCGAGCACCGTGCGCTTGGCCGCCCACGACCCGTGCGAGGTCACGAGCATGTCGGGCAGCAGGGCGTGGCCGAGTTGCCGGATCCGGTCGAAGGACAGCAGCAGAAAGAACACCAGGGCCGCGGGGATGCCCCAGTACACCCATACGTCCGCCGACGGCCCGGAATCGATGCGGATGAGGATGAACAGGCCCGCGACGATCCAGAAGGGGAGGAGCCCGCGCGTGATCCGGCGCCGGGTCGCCTTCCACGGGTGCCGTCGCAGCCGAACCGTCACCGGGATCTCGTCACCGACGATGCGCGTGGCCACGCGCCGCACGTCCTTCAACGGGGCCTGGGGCAGGAGCGTCGAGGCCGCCGCACCCTTCTTGGTGCCCGTCATGACCGGCTCCAGCCGGCCGCCGCCGAGCATCCGGAGGTAGACGGGGACACGGATCTCCACGCCGCGCAGACGCGCCTTGTCGAGCGCCTGATGCTTGCGACGGAGGATGCCGTTCTGCACGTACAACACCGAACCGCGCTCGGTGAGGGCGTACTTGCCGTACCGGATGGCGTACGTGATGATCCCCAGCACGCCGGCGACAAACCAGATCGCGATGCCCTTGCCGACCACGGCGTACGGCTCACCGAGGGAGTCGAGCCAGTCGATCGTCCCCTCCACCAGCGCCAGGTCCATGATGCGCGAATGCATGTCGCCCATCTGCCACGTGATGAGCCACATCGACAACAGGACACCGAACCCGATGAACGAAAAAGGCGCGAACCGGGCCCACGTGACGCGCCACCGGGCGATGTCCTCACCGAACCGCGACCCCCACTGCTCCTCGTCCTCGAGGCTCAGGTTCGGGTCCAGGGCACGCCGGTGCTTGAGAAGCTCGTCGCGCAGGGGCTCGACCAGGGAGGTGTCGATCGCGTTGAGGCGGAACCGCTCGGCCCCGGACTTGCCCGCGTCGGAACGGCCGGTTCCCACCTCGACGATCGACACCCGCATGACGCGGTGGAACAGGTCGGACTCGGTGTCGACACTGCGGATGCGGTTGCGGGCCACCGTGACGACCTGGCGGCTGAAGAAGCCTTTCTTGAGGATGATGTGCGTGCGGCCGACCTGGTAGCTCGTCGACAGCCAGCGCAGCACGCCGGCTACCACGACAAGCGAGATGACGATGAACTCGAACCAGTAGTTGCTGCGATTGGACCCCAGCCACAGGGAGATGAGGAACAGGGGCGCCAGCCGGGTCAACGAACCCAGCGGGTCGACCAGGAGCATCCGCCAGGACAACCGCTCCCACGGGGCCTCCGGATCGACCTTCTCCGAGGGCGTCTCCGTGTCGGTAACCGCGTCCGAGTCCGAGGCGGTGTCCGTGTCCGGGTGGAGGTCCGGGTCCTGGTGGGTGCGGGCGTTGTCGTCGTCCCCGAGGGTTTCCACCCCCGCCGACGTGCCACCTACCGGATCGTCCGGCCCCGCGGCGCCCGTCACGTGCCGTCCTCCGAGTCCAGGTTGGCGATCGCGATGAGGTGCTGCGCCAGCGCCTCGGCGTCCGCCAGGTTCAGCCCCCGGATCTCCACCGTGCCCTGCGCGGACGCGGTGGACGCGTTGACGGTGGCTAGCCCGAACCACCGCTCGAACAGGGTGCGCGTCGTGTACACCGTCTGCAGCCGCACCAGGGGGGCGATCCGGAACTGCGTGGTCCACCAGCCCTTCCGCGAGCACACCGCGGTGTTGGAGACGTCCCAGCGCGCCACCTTGTAGCGCCACCACGGCGCCACCACGATCGCCATGAAGGCATACGGCAC
>NZ_JAALDM010000119.1:0-1361 GCF_014144865.1 Dietzia aerolata
AGCATCCTCGACCTGGTCTCCATCTCCGAGGGATCCACCGCCCGTGAGGCGATCGAGGCCTCGATGGAGTCGGCCAAGCTCGCCGACCGGCTGGGGTGTTCGCGACTGTGGTTCGCCGAGCACCACAACACGCCCAACCTGGCCTCCAAGGCCACGTCGCTGCTCATCTCGCAGGCCGCCGGCGTCACCGAGAACATCCGCGTGGGCTCCGGCGGCGTGATGCTGCCCAACCACGCCCCGCTGATGGTGGCCGAGCAGTACGGCACGCTCGCCAACATCCACGGCGACCGCATCGACCTGGGCCTGGGCCGCGCGCCCGGCACCGACCAGATGACCGCGCAGGCGCTGAGCCGCTCCTCGGCCGAGCCGCAGGCCTTTGCCCAGCACATCTACGATCTGCAGGGCTGGTTTGGCGACACCGGCACCGCCCACAGCACCCCGATCTTCTCGTCCGTCTCGCAGGGGATGGAGGTGCCGATCTGGGTGCTCGGCTCCACCGTCAACGGCGCCTCGATCGCCGGCCAGTTGGGGCTGCCGTTCTCGCTGGCCTCGCACTTCGCGCCCGACCAGATCGACGATGCCATCCAGGTCTATCGCCAGTCCTTCAGCACCGAGGCGCCCACTGCGCAACTGGAGAAGCCGCAGGTGATGGCCGGCATCAACGTGGTCGTCGCCGACACGGACGAGGAGGCGCAGCGGCAGTTCACCACCCTGCAGCAGATGTTCCTCGACCTGCGCGCCGGACGCAGCCGCAAGATCCAGCCGCCCGTCGACCCGTCGGAGTTCGCCGGCAGCACGCCCGCGATGCTCGAGATCAGCGCCGTCGGCTCGCCCGCCACGGTCAAGGCACAGCTCGAGGAGTTCGTCCAGCGCACCGACGCCGACGAGCTCATCACCGTCACCTACGCCTACGACCCGGCCGTGCGGAACCGGTCGATCGAGCTGCTCGCCGACCTCTGGTTCTAGTCACGCGTCGAACCCGTGGAATTTCTCACCATACTGTTTCTCATCGGTATCACCGCTGAGGCGATGACCGGTGCGCTGGCCGCCGGTCGCGAGCGCATGGACCTGTTCGGCGTGGTGATCGTCGCGTGCGTCACCGCGATCGGCGGCGGCTCGATCCGCGACGTCCTGCTGGGCCACTACCCGCTCATCTGGGTGGAGCATCCCTCCTACCTCGCGCTGGTCGCGGCGGCCGCGGTCGTGACCGTGCTCGTCGCCCCGATCATGCGGCACTTCAGGGTGCTCTTCCTGGGGCTCGACGCCCTCGGTCTGGCGGTCTTCGCGATCATCGGCGCCCGGATCGCCCTGGAGATGGGACACGGCGTCATCATCGCCGTCGCCGCCGCGGTCATCACGGG
>NZ_JAALDM010000119.1:1408-9308 GCF_014144865.1 Dietzia aerolata
ACCGCTGGTGTTCCGGCAGGAGCTGTACGCCAGTATCGCCATCTTGGCCGCGCTGCTCTTCGTGGGCCTCTCGGCCGCGGGCGTCCCGGAGAACTGGGGCGCGGTGATCACCCTGGTCGTGGGGTTCGGCCTCCGAGTGGCCGCGATCCGCTTCAAGCTCGGTCTCCCGGTGTTCGACTACTACCAGGAGCGCGAGCGCCCTCTACGTGGACGGCGTCGACACCGCTGGAGTGTCCGGGGCTGGTCCAAGGACGTGGACTGACAGGCCGGGCGGGAGCCGCGACGGGCCAGAAGCGTCTCCCACAGCGGCCGTTGTCAGCGGAAGCGCCCGCGCCGTGACACTGATAGAACGAACTATGGCCATCGACGCATTCGAACCCCACCCGCTCGTCCGCCTCCTGGGCAAGCCCGCGGCGGACTTCACGGCAGGTGACCTCGTGCGGGCGGTCGAGGAGCTGGGGTTGAGCCAGGTGAACCTGCGCTACGTGGCCGGCGACGGGCGTCTGAAGACCGTGGCCTTCCCCATCAACTCGCGCGAGCACCTCCTTGAGGTGCTGACGCGCGGCGAGCGCGTGGACGGCTCCAGCGTCTTTGCCGGTACCGATCCTGACGCCAGCGACGTCTACATCGTTCCGCGTCACCGCACCGCCTTCCTCAATCCCTTCGGCGAGCGCTGCTCGCTCGACGTGCTGTGCTCCTTCTACGCCGAGGACGGGACGCCCCTGCCGTGTGCGCGCGAGCAGATCGTGCGCCGCGCCGCCGAGGTGCTGACGCAGGAGACCGGCATGACGCTCGAGGCTTTTGGTGAGCTGGAGTACTACCTCGTCGACGAGCCCGAGCGCCTCTACCCCGTCGAGGAGGAGCGCGGTTACCAGGAATCGGCGCCCTTCTCGAAGCACCAGCAGGTCCGGGAACAGGTGCTGGGTCACCTCAGCGCCATGGGGGTGCCGCTCAAATATGCGCACGGCGAGGTGGGCAACATCCTCGAGGAAGACCGGCAGCTGGTCCAGCACGAGATCGAACTGAAGCCCGTGCCCCTCGAGCAGGCCGCCGACCACCTCGTCCTGACCAAGTGGGTGGTGCGCGAGGTCGCCTATGCCCACGGTCTCGAGGCGACCTTCGCTCCGCTGGTGAGCGGTGAAGGCGCTGGGAATGGCCTGCACATCCACAGTCGGCTGGTGCAGGGCGGTGCCAACACGATCGTCAACGACGAGGGGATCACCGACACCGGGCGTCGGCTGATCGCCGGCTACCTCGCGGCGGCCAGGACGCTGTCCGCATTCGGGAACACGGTCCCCACGTCCTACCTGCGGTTCGCCGAAGGTGACGAGTCTCCCGAGGAGATCTGCTGGGGGATGACGGACCGCACCGGTCTGGTCCGGGTCCCACTGGCCTGGGGTGGGGACGTGCTGGCAGACATGGTCGCCCACGCCAACCCCGGCAGCACCGAACCGATCCCCGAGCCCGCCACGGACCCCCAGACCGTCGAGCTCCGGCTCGCGGACGGCTCAGCGGACGTGCACCTGCTCCTGGCCGGCATGGCCGTCGCCGCGAAGCGCTGGCTGGGTGACCCCGGGAGCCTGGAGCTGGCCGAGCGGCTCGACACCGCCAACCACGACGACTTCGAGCAACTGCCCACCTCGTGCACGGAGTCGGCCGACGTGCTCGAGGCCCAGCGCGAGATGTTCGAAGCCGACGGCGTCTTCCCCGGTCAGCTCATCGACGCTGTGCTCGCGGGTTTACGTGAGGCCGACGCCGACGCCGACGCCGACGCCGCCGACAACGACGCCGACGATGACGACGACGCCGCCGACGATGACGACGACGACACCGACGACACCGACGACACCGACGACGGCACGCAGCGCGGTGAGCGGGCCAGTGACGACGATGCTCGCGAAGAGCTCATTCGCCGTCACTGGCACGTCGGCTGAACCTGGCCGGGCCGACACGCGTCCGCGGGAACCGCATGAGAGAGGCCGGAGCTAGTACGTCCCGCAGTTGACCGGCGCCGGCCTGCCATCGACGCGGTCGACCAGGTACTGGGTGGTTCCGCCGAGGTTGGTGATCAGCGGCACCGCGTGGTTGAGAGTCAGCCCGGTCGCCACGGGCGGCAGCGGGTCGATCACCATGTCCACGGCCACATCCTGCGCGCACCAGTCCCGCCCGAGCTGCTGCGACTGGGGGCTGGGCACGGCGTCGTCGTTGAGCGGCGACAGGATCTGCACCGGAGTGGAGGGCTTCAGTCGTCCGATGCGCTGGCGATCCACGGCCTGCATGAGAACCGGATCTTCGCGGAGAACGTCCCGCGCGGATCGGCCGGAGAGGGTGTAGCTCTCGGTGCTGGGCGTGAAGTACTGCAACCCCGCGTCCACGATGCACTGGTCCGAGGTCGTGGCCAGCATCGCCCGGCCGGAATCGTTGAGGTGGGCATCGATCAGCGGTCCCAGCTCGGGGGCCGCCTGCACGAGACCGTTCAGCGCGAATCCGACAACGCCGGTGAGCAGTGACCCGTCCAACGAGTCGATGGTGGCCAGGAGGTCCGCGGGTGGCGACCCGGCCGACGTGCCGAGCAGGTCGATCTCAGGCGCATAATGCGGATGCAGTTCCGCCGCCGCGGCTGCGGCTGCCCCGCCCTGGGAATAGCCGGCGAAAACGGTCCGCGGGTCGGCGCCGATGTCCGAACCGGGCACCTGGTCTGCCGCGCGAGCGATGTCCAGCACTGAGCGGGCAGCGGATTCGCGGTTGAGGTAGGCGTGGGTGCCGGGTGTGCCCAGCCCCTCGTAGTCGGGGACCGCCACGGCGAAACCGCGGGCCAGTAGCGCGTAGGTGAACAGGATCTCGTAGCCGAATCCCAGGCCGAGGGGCTCGGGGCGGACGCTCACCAGACTCTGGAACGTCTTCGATGGCGCGCAGTAGTCGCCCATGCCTTGTGTACCCGGCGCGAGTACCGCGAGCGGCCGAGTCCCGGGACCCGTCCACGGGGCGCGGGGCTGCAGGTAGGTGCCGGTCACAGCAATGGGCTGGTTCCGCGATCCCACCGAGGTGTACATGATCCGCTGCGCGTCGGTTGAGAACGGGCCGGCACCGTCGGTCAGCACTTCGGCGCCCGGTATCGGCGGGATCGCCCCGGCAAGCGGGAACGCTTCAGTCCTGACCAGGGCGCCAACGCTGGCGGGAAGGTCGGCTGGCGGCTGGTAGAAGGCCGGTGCAGGCTCGGCTACCGAGCCCTGGGCGCCGGCAACCGGAGCGGCCAGGACTCCTCCGGCAACAGAAACTGCGGTGGTCAACGCGGCTGCGCACATCGCGGCTTGGCGCGACATGCGAGAACGAGTGCGGGAACGCGGTGCGGACGACATCTGCGTGGACGAGCGCGGCGTGGTTGAACGGATTGTCACGGCCCCCCCCAGGCGGGTGTGTCGAACATTACTAATGAACAAAGTGTAATCCAGCAGCACTGGACGTCGTTCACCCGCTTCCTGGATCAGGCGTCTGAGGCGCGAGGCGAGGTCGCGCTGATCGATCCAGTGGGTTGGCCCGCGAGGCGAGGCCGCGCTGAGAAATCTGCCGGGTGTGCGGGGGTGGAGTCGTCGTCGTTGTCGTCGTCCCAACTTGGTGAACCGTCACCAACCCGCACATCTCGGTAGCATCGGGGACATGAACCGCGGAGTCCACCTGCGGGTGGACACCCCTTCCGCGGAACCGCGAAGCGAAGAGGGCGTGTCTGTTGTCTGTCCCCCTGAGCATCCTCGACCTGGTCTCCATCTCCGAGGGATCCACCGCCCGTGAGGCGATCGAGGCCTCGATGGAGTCGGCCAAGCTCGCCGACCGGCTGGGGTGGCAGATCAAGAAGGGGCGACGAGTTCAGGTGGATAAGTATCTGTTCAGGACGCTCTGCCAAGAGCACGAATCCGAATTCAACTACCGAGCCGCCGGCTCTCGCCAGCGCTAGGCCGGGGCGGAAGCGGGGCCCGGCGTTCCAGCGCTACGGCCGTGTGGCCGAGAGGATGATCCCGACCGTGCGCTCCACCTCCTCATCGGAGGCCCGGCGGCCCATCATCATGGGGGCCAGGAACAGGGGCGACACCAGCGCGTTGATCACCGCCTCCGGGGAGTGCTCGGCCGAGATGTCGCCCCGCTCGGCCGCGCACTCGACCATGCGCTGCCACTCCTGCATGACCGGCGCGTACTGCGCCACGACCAGCGCGTTGAACTCTGGATACTGACGGCTGGCCATGAGTGAGGAAGTGGCAACCTCCACCGGATCCGCGGCAAACGTGGCGACGAGGTGCGCGAACTCCCGGACGTCCGACTCCCACGCGCCGGTGTCGGGCGGGCTCACCTGACGGACGTGGGTCGACAGCCCCTCGACCAGCACGTCCTGGTGGGTGGGCCACCAGCGGTAGAGCGTCTTTCGGCTCACGCCCGCGCGCTCGGCCAGGTCCACCATCGTGAAGTCGACCCGCCCCTCCGCGAGGTAGGACAGGCACGCGTCCCGGACCGCGTCGCGGACCTTCGCGCTGCGTCCGCCGGTCCGGGTCCGGACCCGCTCGGGTTGGTTCGGCTCGGGTAGGTCTGACTCGGTCTGGTCCCGCTCGCTCTGAGACTCCGGCACAACAGCCCCCTTAACGACACAGTGTGTTGACTTTGCAGCGTAGCCTGCGCATGCTGAAGGGCACGCCCCTCCGTCGGCGGGGTCCCCTCACAAGGAGAGTGCCATGCCCCCAGGACCTCGATTCGACGTCGCCGTGGTGGGCGCCGGCCCGATCGGCTCCGCCACCGCGCGACACCTGGCAGATCGAGGGGCATCGGTGCTCGTGGTGGGCCCCGACGAGCCCGCGACTTTCGAGGACCACCAGGGCGTGTGGGCTGGCTACTACGACCAGGGCCGGCTGGCGCACGTTCTGGAGGTTCCCCTGGTCACGTCTCTGTTGGCCACGCGATCCCTGCGCCGATTCGCCGAACTGCGCGAACGGTCGGGCGTCGAGTTCACCACGCCCACCCAGTCGCTCAGCGTGCTGCCGGACGTCGCCGACGGGGCGCCCGGCGCCGAGTGGTTCGACCGCGACCGCCTGCTGCGCAACGCCGAGGACCTGGGCGTTGCCGTGTTCGCACTGAGTGAGGACGACCTGCGCAGCGACTATCCACGGCTGAGCTTCGCGCCGGGGCACGTGGGCGTGGTCCAGCGCGACGCCCACATCCTCAACCCGCGCGAGCTCGTCCGTGCAGAGCTCGGGGCGGCGGTGGCCGCCGGGGCGACGCTGGTCAGGGACGAGGTGGTCTCGCTCGATCGACAGGGCGACGATGCGGTGCTCACCGGTCGGTCGGGCGAGGTGTGGCGCGCGGACCGGGTCGTGATGGCGACGGGCGCGGCCACCAACATGACCGGCCTCCTCCCGCGCCCTCTACAGATGCAGACTTTCGGCGCCACGGTGGTGCTGGTGGAAGTGGACGATCCGTCGACGGTGGACATGCCCGCGATGATGTACCTCAAGTTCGTCGACGGCCGGCTGGGGTTCGGCGGGATCGTCATGTCGCCACTGCGCTACCCGGACGGCAGGTGGTACATCAAGGTCTCCGGCAACAGCCTTCTCGGCAACCCGCTCGCCACCGCCGACGAGATCGCCGCGTGGGTGCGTACCGGCGGCCGGGGGGAAGATATCGACGACACACTGGCACTGCTCGCCGAACTCATGCCGGGCCAGCAGTTCGGTTCCGCGCACACCAGACCGTGTCTGGTCTGTGAAACCCCATCCGGACTGCCGGTGATCGACAGGGTCGACGACCGGACTGTCGTGGCAATCGAGGGCGAACGCGGGGCCATGGCCGCTGACGAGATCGGCAGGCTCACCGCCGACCTCACGATCGCGGGCCGGTGGAATGACGGCCTCCCGCACGAGGTCTTCCGCGCCCAGTGGTGACGGGCACGCAGCAGGGTTGAGGGTCACGGGTGCGGTCGGGCAGGGACGGGTCGCCCGGGAACAGGCGCGGGCCCAGCCACAGCGCCACGTAGACCAGGCCCACCAGGACGGGCACCTCGATGAGAGGCCCCACCACCCCGGCCAGCGCTTGGCCTGAGGCGATGCCGAACGTGCCGATGGACACCGCGATCGCCAACTCGAAGTTGTTGCCGGACGCGGTGAACGCCACGCTCGTCGACTTGGCGTAATTCAGCCCTGCCGCCCGCGAGGCCAGCAGGCTGAAGAAGAACATGAGCACGCCGCTGGATGAGGTAATGCCAGCCGTCGATGCGCTGATCGATCCATAGGTCTGAGGCACGAGGCGGGTCCGCGCTGAGCGATCCATTGATCTGACGCGCGAGGCGAGGCCTCGCTGGGAGATCTGCCGGGTGTGCGGGGGTGGAGTCGTCGTCGTTGTCGTCGTCCCAACTTGGTGAACCGTCACCAACCCGCACATCTCGGTAGCATCGGGGACATGAACCGCGGAGTCCACCTGCGGATGGGCACCCCTTCCGCGGAGCCGCGAAGCGAAGAGAGCGTGTCTGTTGTCTGTCCCCCTGAGCATCCTCGACCTGGTCTCCATCTCCGAGGGTTCCACCGCGCGAGAGGCGATCGCCGCCTCCATGGAGTCAGCGAAACTGGCTGACCGACTCGGCTACTCCAGGCTCTGGTTTGCCGAACACCACAACACGCCCAACCTCGCCTCCAAGGCCACGTCGCTGCTCATCTCGCAGGCCGCCGGCGTCACCGAGAACATCCGCGTCGGCTCCGGCGGCGTCATGCTGCCCAACCACGCGCCGCTGATGGTGGCCGAGCAGTACGGGACCCTGGCCAACATGCACGGCGACCGGATCGACCTGGGACTCGGCCGCGCACCCGGCACCGACGGCATGACCGCCCAGGCGCTGAGCCGCTCCTCCGCCGAACCCCAGGCGTTCGCCCGGCACATCTACGACCTGCAGGGCTGGTTCGGAGACTCAGGCACCGCCCACAGCACCCCCATCTTCTCGTCGGTTTCCCAAGGGATGGAGGTGCCGATCTGGGTGCTCGGCTCCACCGTCAACGGCGCCTCGATCGCCGGCCAGCTCGGCCTGCCGTTCTCGCTCGCCTCGCACTTTGCGCCCGACCAGATCGACGACGCCGTGCGCGTCTACCGCGAGACGTTCAGCACCTCGCAGCCCACCGCGCAGATCGACAAGCCCTATGTGATGGCGGGGATCAACGTCATGGCCGCCGAGACCGACGAGGAAGCCCGCCGCCAGTTCACCACCCTGCAGCAGATGTTCCTCGACATCCGTAGCGGGCGGCAGCGCAAGATCCAGCCGCCAGTCGACCCCGCCGAGTTCGCCGGCTCCAGCCCCTCGATGCTCGAGATCAGCGCCGTGGGTACGCCCGACAAGGTGGCCGCGCAGATGGCTGAGTTCGCCGAGCGCACCGGCGCCGACGAGCTCATCACCGTCACCTACGCGCACGATCCGGCCGTGCGGGACCGGTCACTGGAGCTGGTGGCCGGGGAGTGGTACTGACGGCTGCCGGCGTACATCAGATCTGAGCGGAGCCGTGGAGTTCCTCACCATCCTCTTCCTCATCGGTATCACCGCTGAGGCGATGACCGGTGCGCTGGCCGCCGGTCGCGAGCGCATGGACCTGTTCGGCGTGGTGATCGTCGCGTGCGTCACCGCGATCGGCGGCGGCTCGATCCGCGACGTCCTGCTGGGCCACTACCCGCTCATCTGGGTGGAGCATCCCTCCTACCTCGCGCTGGTCGCGGCGGCCGCGGTCGTGACCGTGCTCGTCGCCCCGATCATGCGGCACTTCAGGGTGCTCTTCCTCGGGCTCGACGCACTCGGCCTGACGGTCTTCGCGATCATCGGCGCCCGGATCGCTCTCGAGATGGGGCACGGCCTGATCATCGCCGTCGCCGCCGCGGTCATCACGGG
>NZ_JAALDM010000119.1:9518-17040 GCF_014144865.1 Dietzia aerolata
GCGGGTGGCCGCGATCCGCTTCAAGCTCGGACTGCCGGTGTTCGACTACTACCAGGAGGCCGAGCGCCGGCCGCGCGGGTGGCGCTCGGGTGGGCGCCGTCCGAGTGGGCGCCGTCGGCATCGCTGGAGCCTGCGGGGCACGCCGGACGACCTGGAGGACTGACTCGCGGGGTTGGCGGTTGTGCCGCAGGAGTGGTTCAGAGGGAGGTTCCTCAGCCCGCCCGGACCACGGACAGCGCGTCATGGTCGGCGATCGCACGGAGCGACCTCCGGATGAGGTGGGCGAACATGTCATCGCCCCGGGGGCTACGGGTCCCGTAGGCCCAACCGAAGATCCCGATCACCGGCGTCTGGAGAAGGCCGTACACGTAGTCGTCCCAGCATTGTTCGAGGGAATAGTCGCGCACCCCGTGGCCGACGAGGGCTCGGTGGTAGTCGGCGACGATCGACTGTTCGGCCTCGCGCCGGTCGTCCGTGGCCAGGCTGGCGCCGAGGAAGCCGCCGAGGTCGCGACCCGGGAGTCCGGTGACGAGAGTCTGCCAGTCACAGGCCAGAGAGGGCAGTCGTCCCGACGGATCCACCAACATGTTGTCCGCGCGGAAATCGGCATGGAGCAGGCTGAATCGTTCGGTTCGCCCGTTGGCCCACCGCCCGATGAGGGTGGCGATCTCGGACAGGGTGTCCCGCTCTTCGGCGGTCAGTCGATCCCCGAGTTCGTCCAGGAATGCTTCTAGGAGCGGCCCACCCAGTTCTTGCAGTGTGTCGTTGTCCTCCACTGTCGGGCGTGCCAGTCCGTCGATCTCGAGCACCGTCGGGTCGCACCACCTCGGCCCGTGCAGTCCGGCCAGGTTCACCGCGCAATCCCGGGCTGTCTCCACCGGGAGGCCGGCCAGTTGATCACCCTGGACCAATGGCGCGGCATCCTCGAGGACCAGGGTGAACTCTCCCTCCTGATCACCGAGTCGGGCGAACAGACAGCGCGGTGCGCGGACCTTCAATGTCGGTTCGAGCTCACGGTAGAAGAGCACTTCGCTGCGGTACACGCCGTGCAGAAGCGGACGCATCCCCGGATCGGGGTTGGGGAGTTTGATGAAGAGGGTGGAGGGCAACCCGTCGCCGTCGACATGGGCGCGGACACAGCACCCAATCTGACCTGTCCCGACGGGCTCGGTCCGCACCGACCGGATCGTGGTTCCCAGGGCACGGGACAGCCACTCGGCGGTCACTTCTTCCGGCGTGCTGATGGCAGGGGGCGTCAATTCGGCGGCGAAGGTCATCGGTGGATCCTTCCGGGGTTCGGGGTGAGGTGTGCGAAGCGTGACGGGTCTCGATTGGCCCGCCAGACGGCAAGGACCGGGGCGAGCTCGTCAGGGGTGGCACCGTGAAGCACCACGGAGTCCGCACCCAGGTCGAGTTGGTCCTTGATTCGATCCGCGCAGTGCGCGGCATCTCCGACCGCGGCGCAGGCGAGCCATTCGTCCGGAAGGATCTCCCTGAGGTGCCGGAGTAGGTCGAGGTCTTCGGTGGCGTCGAACGCCCCGCCGTGGGCGGAAACCCGCTCGTCGGCACGGAACCGCTCGAGTGCGGCCGGGTCCCAGTCATTGAGCCGGACCAGGACATCTCCATACCCCAGTAGGTAGGTGGCCAGTCGGCCGGCGAGTTTCCGAAGGCGGGCGGGCTCATCGAGAGAGTCCTCGATGGTGGCCATCACTGACCAGATCCGGACCGTGGACGGGTCGCGGCCAGCCTGCTCGGCGGACTCGCGCACTATTCGTACCGACCGGGCCACGGCGGCATCGGTCATGAACGTGTGCAGGACCACGGCGTCGGCGACCTGGCCCGCCAGGCGAAGCGTGTTGTCGCCCATCGCCACCAGCATCACAGGGATGTTCTCGTTGAACGAGGGGTCCTGGAACAGGTACGGGAAGGTGCCTGCCGGCCCGTCGTGGCCGACGATGGACTCGCCGGCCCAGAGCTTCCGGTAGATCGAAACGGCATCCGTGATCTGCGCCGAGGTCACCCGGGGCAGGCCCATGATGTCGAAAAGCATCGGGATGCCCCTGCCGAGGCCCAGTGCGTATCGGCCCCCGGACATCCGATGCAACGTGGTGGCCATGGTGGCGGTTACCAGAGGGTGGCGCGTGTTGTGATTGGTCGCCGCGGAGCCGACACCGATGCTGGAGGTCGCGGCTACCGCAGCGCCTGCCATGACAGCGGCGTCCTTGAGGGCGAATCGCTCGGACAGCAGAATCGAGCCCAGGCCGAGTTCTTCTGCGCGGGCGGCCTCGGTGACCAGGTCAGCAGGGGAGGCGGTATGCCCGGCCAGCCCATAGCAGGCGAGCTCCGGCATGAGCTGGGTGGATGTCTCTGCGCTCGCCATTAAAACCCTCCGGTTGCTCACAGCCGACTGCGGAAGAATTTCGCCAACGCGATGGCACAATCCACCCCGAGTCTGTGGTGTGAATCACCGTAGCCGGTTCCGTGGGTCCCGGCTCGAGATCGCGCACGTCGACGATTCACGCGTAGGGATTGAGTAGATTGGTGAACTATCAAGTAATTACGTGCGCAGTCACCTGAAACGGAGTCGTCATGAGCATCGCACTGTGGGTCATCGCCATACTTCTTGCCGGTGCGTTCTTCGCAGCCGGACTCGGCAAGATCACGACCACCCGCCCCGCCCTCGCCGAGAAGGGAATGACCTACGTCGAGGACTTTTCGGACAGCCAGATCAAGGCGATCGGATGGGCCGAGATCCTGGGTGCGATCGGGCTGATCGTCCCCATGTTCGTCCCGGGCCTGCAGTGGCTGGTCATCGTGGCGGCCTTCGCGCTGGGCGTTGTGATGATCGGCGCCGTTGCCGTGCACTCCCGCCGCCAGGAGAAGTACACCCCGGCGTTGGTGCTGGGCGCGCTCGCCGTGTTCCTGGGTGTCGGGCGGATTGTCTTCGGATTCTAGAGCCGCGCTGGGTCGTCGGCTCTAGGCCGGGTTCATCGGCTTGGCTCGGGGGCCTGCGCGGGCTGAGCGGACTCAGTGGGTTCGGTGATCGGGGCTGCTTCGGTGGGTTCGGTGGCTTCGGCACGCGACAACAGCACCGCGTCGATGAACAGAATCGCGAACACCGCGATGCCCGTCATGCCCTGGAGATTGCCGACCACCCACTGCAGTATGTGTTCGCCCGGGGTGTCGGCGATCAGGGCGTACGCGTGGTGGGTCCCGATCAGGTGCGCCAGCGCCAGGGCGGCCACACTCAGTCGGAGCAGTGGCCGCCGCGGGGCCAGGAGGAACACGAACGCGATGATCACGCCCGACCAGTGGTGGGTCACCGCCACGGGCGAGGCAATGAAGACGCCCAGCGCGACCAGCAGCAGCGCGTCGACCGGGCGGTCCCGGCGGGTGAGCTGCCACGCGCCCCAGGTCGCCGCGAGGGCCGCCACCAGGAAGAAGCCGTAGACGGGCAGCTCGATCTGCTCGGGCGTCAGCCGGGCCCGGGTCAGCAGCCCGCTCAACGCCTGGTTGGGGACGAACCAGGGATGACCCCCGCGGTCGGTCGCCCAGAATTCGTGGGTCCAGAAGTGCAGTGACTCCGCCGGCCGGGCCAGGTGGCCTACAACGATCGTCGCGAACACCGCCGCCACCGACCGCGCCAGGGAACCCCAGTCCTTGCGGACGAGGAACATCAACGCGAACGCGGCCGGCGTGATCTTGATGCCCGCGGCCACACCGAGCAGCACGCCGCGGAACCGTTTGGGTGTGAAGCCGAGAACGTCGGCGGTGACCATGAGGAACAGGAACACGTTGATCTGCCCGAACATCAGGTTCGAGCGCAGCGGCTCGGACAGCAGCGCGACCCCGGTCAGGGCGAGCGCGACGATCCCGGGCCGGTCCAGCTTCAGGCGAACGGCCACCATGGCCAGGATTGCCCACACCGAGACGATGGTGGCGGCCGACCAGGCGATCTGCGCGACCGTCGCGTCCAGTGGCGCGAGTGGCGCGAAGATGAGCGCGCCGAACGGCGGGTAGATGAACCGGAACCCCGAGCGGCTCGGGAATTCTTCCGAGTACAGGTCCTGACCGTTGACCACGGCGCGGCCGGCGTCCTGGAAGACCTCCAGGTCCAGCATGAACTCTGTCGCGGCCTGCCACATGACCATGACCGAGACGGCCACGGTCAGGAGCAGGCCCGCCGCGGTCAGCGTGCGATTGATGAGCTGGGTGCGAGGCATCGACGGCAGGCTACGTAACTATCCGGCGGGCGCGACGCGCCGCGCCGGGGAGCCTGCCGCCCCGCCGACTATGCAGGACTCGGCGCGGTGGCCTCCGTCTGCTCGTCGGCCGGCTCGATCTCGGCCCACAGGGCCCGCACGCGCGAGTCCAGATCGTCCACGATCGCCCGGACCTCGTCCACGGACGCGTCCTTGGCTGCGGCCACGTCCCAGGTCAGGTACTCCTTGCCCTCGTACCGCGGCGGCTCGTCCACATCGCCGAGGAGCACCACGTAGTCGGAGACCCGCACGACGTCGTCGGTCAACGGCTTGGGGAACGCCCGGATCAGGGCCACGCCGCGGGCGTCCATCGCCTCGTAGACCTGCGGGTGCACCTCGTGGCCTGGGCTCGTGCCGGCGGAGCGGACCTCCACGTTGCCGCCCGCGTAGTGCGTGAGCAGGGCTGAGGCGATCTGGGAGCGGCCCGTGTTGAGGGTGTCGACGAACAGAACCTGCGGCACCGTCGCCTCGATCGCGCCCCGCGCCACCGCGAGCGCACGGATGCGGTCCTCCGCGAAATGCTTGGCCAGTGCCGCGAGGTGTGTCTTGACTCGCGCCGAGCGGTGCAGGGTCGTGTACGACTCGAACACGATCCGCTCGATGGTCTCCTCGGACACCATCCCGTCGAACTTGCGGGCCAGTGCGCTCGAGTCCGAGTTGAGCGCGTGCACGTCGAGCCGGGGGATATCCGCGGGGGTTTCCGGGGCGGGGGCGGTCGGATCGTCGGCGGTCTCGGGAAGATTGGTCGACATGGCTGGATCCCTTCACGTCAGCATGGGGCGTTGCGGGGCGAGAAGGGGGCCGTCGCCGGTAGGCACGACTCTGGCGGGGTCCCCCCACCCGGATCGTGGCCGGTCGGAAGGTGTGCCTGAGCCGATTATCACCGTGGTCACACCGACGTTGGAAGGCATTTTTCGTTCATTTACCGGCTTCTCATGCAGGACCACGAACTCTTTGAGAAACCTCAGATTGCGCCGGGCGGTTGGAGCAGTGACTCAGGGCGAGGTGATCTCCGTGAGGAGGTCCCTGACATGGCGGTCAATGTCGTCGCGGACCAGCCGCATCCGCTCCAGCCCTTCGATACCGCGGTCCGAAGGCTCGTCGGTGATCCACGTGACGAGGGTGCCGGCGTTGTCGTCGTCGTGAAATTCTTGTGCGGCTTCGGCGCCGATCGCCACCACCCGGTCCGCCCGGCGCATCAGGTCGGGGTCGATGGCGCGGGGCGTCTCGCCGGACATGTCCGCGCCGAGCTCGGCCACCGACTGCGCCGACAGGGCGTTGATCTTCGTCCCGGGCGCCGTTCCGGCCGAGTGGACCTCCACCGCGTCGCCGGCGTGCAGGCGCATCAGCGCGGCCGCCATCTGGGACTTGCCGCCGTTCTTGACGCAGACGAACAGGACGCTCGGGACTGTCGTGGCGGTGCTGGCGATGCTCGCGTTGCTGGAGTTCGTGGTGTCAGGGGCGTTGCTCATGACTGGGCTCCGGTGGTCGAACGGTTCGGGAGGGTGGGGTCGCCGGGGAACAGGCGCGGGCCGAGCCGCAGGGCGACGTAGACCAGGCCGACCAGCACCGGGACCTCGATGAGCGGTCCCACCACGCCCGCGAGCGCCTGGCCCGACGCGATGCCGAACGTGCCGATGGACACCGCGATCGCGAGCTCGAAGTTGTTGCCGGCCGCCGTGAACGCCACCGACGTGGACTTGGCGTAACTCAGTCCCACCGCGCGCGAGACCAGCAGACTGACGAAGAACATCAGCACGAAATACAGAAGTAGAGGAATGGCCATCCGGGCCACGTCGAGCGGCTGCGAGGTGATGGCCTCGCCCTGCATCGAGAACAGCAGCACGATCGTGAACAGCAGGCCGTACAGTGCCCACGGGCCGATCTTCGGCAGGAACGTCTCCTCGTACCACTCGCGGCCCTTCGCGCGCTCGCCCAGCACGCGGGTGAGGAAGCCGGCGAGCAGCGGGATGCCGAGGAATACCAGCACGGACAGCACGATCGCCCACACCGAGAACTCCGCCGACACCGTCTCCAGGCCGAGCCAGCCGGGCAGGATCTGCAGGTAGAACCAGCCGAGCGCGCCAAAGGCGATGACCTGGAACACCGAGTTGATGGCCACCAGGACGGCGGCGGCCTCGCGATCGCCGCACGCCAGGTCGTTCCAGATGAACACCATCGCGATGCACCGCGCCAGTCCGACGATGATCAGCCCCGTGCGGTATTCGGGCAGGTCGGGCAGGAAAATCCAGGCGAGCGTGAACATGAACGCCGGCCCGACCAGCCAGTTGAGGACCAGTGAGAGCGTGAGGAGCGTGCGGTCGCCGGTCACGCGGTGGGTCTCGTCGTACCGGACCTTCGCGAGCACGGGGTACATCATCACGAGCAGCCCGATCGCGATCGGCAGCGAGATCCCGCCGACCTGCATCGAGTCCAGGAACGTGTTGAGGCCGGGCACGAACCGGCCGAGCAGCAGCCCGAGCGCCATCGCCGCGAGAATCCAGATGGCCAGGTAGCGGTCGAGGAACGACATCTCCTTGGCAACGGGCGTGGCCTGCCGGGGCGGCTGGGCCGACGTTGCGTCCCTGGGCGGCGTACTGCCGGACCCCGTGCCGCCGGAGGTGGTGGTGCTCATCGGATGCGTCGGCTCCCCATGTATCGATGGATGTCGATGTGTCTGGGGGTTAGGCTATTGGGACGTATCGATGATCGTCAATCTATTGTGGCGGTGAAGGTGGGAGAATTTATGACGACGACGACAACGACGTCACCAGCCCCCACGCGCGCGGCCACCCGGTCGACGATTCCTGTCTCCCTCGTCGGGGAGCCCGTTCCGAGCGACTGCTGCTCCGGCGAGCGCGCGCCGGTCGATGCGGCCACGGCGGAGTCGATGGCGGCCCGATTCAAGGTGCTGGCCGACCCCACGCGGATCCGGCTGCTCTCGCACATCGCGGCCCAGGGCTGTGAGTCGGTGTGCGCCTGCGACCTGATTGAGGTGGTGAACCTGAGTCAGCCGACCGTCAGCCACCACCTCAAGAAGCTCGTCGAGGCGGGCCTGCTCACGCGCGAGCAGCGGGGCAAGTGGGCGCACTACACGGTGGTGGCCAGCGCGCTGGACGATCTGCGCGGCTTCCTCGACCTGTCCTGACGTTTTCTGCGTCTGGGCGCCCGGATGGTCGTCACCACTGCGGCGAATCCCGTGTGTCGCCGCAGCCACGGCGACCATGTCCGCAGCCATGACGACCATCGCAGCCGCAGCC
>NZ_JAALDM010000120.1 GCF_014144865.1 Dietzia aerolata
CCTTCATGATCTCGTTGGTGCCGCCGTAGATCTTCTGCACGCGCGCCGAGGCGTACATACGGGCGATCGGGTACTCGGTCATGAAGCCGTAGCCGCCGAAGATCTGCAGGCTGCGGTCGATGATCTCGCACTGCTTGTCGGTGCAGTAGTACTTGGCCATGGACGCGGTGGCCGGGTCCAGCTGGCCCTGCAGATGCAGGCCGATGCAGTGGTCGAGCAGCGTGCGCGCGGCCAGCGTCTCGGTCTTGCACTCGGCCAGCTCGAAGCGCAGGTTCTGGAACTTGAGGATCGGCTTGCCGAACGCCTCGCGCTCCTTCGCGTAGTCGGTGGCCAGCTTCACGGCGGTCTCGGCGGCGGCCACGGCCGTCACGGCGATGATGAGCCGCTCCTGGCCCAGCTGCTGCATGAGCTGGATGAAGCCCTGGCTCTCGCCGTCCTCGCCGCCGAGGATGTTGGCGGCCGGCACCCGCATGTCGTTGAAGAACAGCTCCATCGTGTCCTGGTACTTCAGGCCGATCTTGTCGAGCTTGCGGCCGCGGTCGAAGCCCGGCAGGTCGGCGGTCTCGGCGACCAGCAGGGACAGGCCCTGGGCGCCCTCGCCGCCGGTGCGGGCGACGATGACCACCAGGTCGGCGTGCATGCCGTTGGAGATGAAGGTCTTGGAGCCGTTGACTACGAAATGGTCGCCGTCGCGGGTCGCGGTGGTGCGCAGCGCCTGCAGGTCCGACCCGGCGCCCGGCTCGGTCATGGCGATCGCGCCGACCATCTCGCCGCTGGCCATCTTGGGCAGCCAGCGCTGCTTCTGCTCCTCGGTGCCGTACTGGAGGATGTAGTGCGCCACGATCGTCGAGTGGACCGAGTTGCCCCAGCCGTCGTCCAGGGCGCGGGTCTGCTCCTCGGCGATCACGGCCTCGTGGGCGAACGATCCGCCGCCGCCCCCGTACTCCTCCGGGATCGAGATGCACAGCAGTCCCGCGTCGCCGGCCTTGGTCCAGAACTCACGGTCCACGAAGCCCTGCTCGGAGAACTTCTCGAGGTTGGGGGCGAGTTCCTTGGCCATGAACGCGCGGGTGTGGTCGCGGAGCGCGTCGAGGTCCTCGGTCATCCAGGGGGAGCTGATGGGTGCGGTGTCGAACATGGGGCGACTCCAGAAGGTGGGGGATCGGGGCCGTTGAGGCCATGACGCCATCACTATACAACTGCATGCCATGCAAGTGTATGGTTAGTTTCCGGCGGTGCCCTCGGTGCCGCAGAAATCTTGAGGAGGGAACGAGGTGCGATCCGTGGGAAGTGACGGGCCCGATCCGGCCGACGCCAGCGGACACGCCGTGGCCTCGGCGAGCCCGGTTCCCTCCGATCTCACCGCCCGTGAGCGGATCCTGCAGACCGCGCTGGAGCTGTACGCGCAGTTCGGCGAGGATCGCGTCTCGATGCGCCGCGTCTCCGGTGAGGTGGGGGTGACCATCGGGCTCATCCAGCACCATTTCGGCACCAAGGACGGGCTGCGCCGGGCTGTCGACGGGGTCGTAGTGGACCACGTGGTCGCAGCCCTGGCCACGGCGGATCATTCCGGATCGCCCGCGCAGGTCATCGCCGCGCGCGACGCCGCGGTCCGGCAGATGCTCGAGCGCAACCCGGTGATCGTCCAGTACCTCAACCGGGCACTGCTCGAGCCCGACGGGCGGGGCGCGCCGCTGCTCGAGGCCCTCGTCGAGCTCACCACCCGCGTGGTCGAGGGGCTGCGTACCGAGGGGCTCGCCTCGACGCGCACCTCGGACAAGGTCCAGGTCGTGCGCACCCTCATGGGGCAGGTGGGCGAGCTGTTCCTCGACCCGGTGGTCGCGGCCATCTGGGGTCAGATCGATGGCGACCCGGATCGCCGGCCGACGATCCGGATCACCGTCGAGGGCGCGTGAAGGCGCTCCGTTCGCGCCTCGCGGTGATCGGCCCGACAAATGTTGCGTCGTGCATACCGGGCGTCCTGCCGCTACGCTGTCGGGAGCGTAGACTCCGTCATTCTCGTCGGGGTAGGAAGGACACGCTCATGAGGTTCACTCGTCTGGCGCGGTTCGCGGCCGCGGCCCTGATGGCCGGCGCCACCGCGCTGGTCGCCCCCGCTGCGGCCCAGGCTGCCGTCCCGGTCAGCGGCGGTACGCCCATCCTCGTCGGGGGAGTGGCGGGCTGCACGCTCACCGCTGCGGGAACCGACGCCACCGGTGCGCCCGTGGCGTTCACGGCGGCGCACTGCAGCGACACCATCGATGCGCCGGTCCTGCTCCGCGACAACGAGAATGCAGGCGTGATCGGCACAATCGCCACCCGCAACGAGATCCTCGACTACTCGGTGATCCGTTTGAACCCGAACGTGGCCTTCCCGGTCGCCCAGCCGGGTGTCGCGGGCCGCGGCCCGGCGCCCGAGTTCGGCGACGTCGTGTGCAAGGACGGCCTGTCCACCGGCCACACCTGCGGCATCACGTGGCAGCGTGAGGGAGTCCGGTTCTGGAGCCAGGCGTGTGCCGGCTACGGCGACTCGGGCGGCCCCATCACCAAGGACGGCCGCCTTGTCGGTCTGCTCTCCGGCGGCCACATGCCCCCGGCGGCCGGCCCCGCGGGCAGCGTCGGCTCTGTCCTGCCGTCCTGCTTCCACCCGGTGCAGTCCCCGTTCTTCCTGCCCGCTTTGGGCTACTCGTTCGACGCGATCGTCGACGATGCCACGGCGCGGGGTTGGCCCGGCCGCGGCTTCCAGATGGCCTGACCTTCCGCGTCACCGGCCTGACGCCCGCGCGTCACGCGCGCTGGACCACACCGCCCCGGCACCTCCTCGCGAGGTGGCCGGGGCGGCGTCGTCTCGCGGGAGTCAGTAGGCGGTGACCTCGTGCGTCACGGGCAGGTGGGGCAGATCGGTGCCGACGGACAGCACCACCCGTCCCGGGCCGGTGTCGAGGTGGACCGAGCCGACCTCTGTCGGCGCGACGCCGACCGCCCCGGCCGCCCGCGCCTCCCAGTAGCCGCGGCGGTCGTTATCGACGTTGTGCCAGTGCACCTTGACGGTGGACCAGCACTGCTGTGGCGGGTTCCACGAGAGACCGAAGAAGTTCCCCGTCACCACCAGTCGGGTCTCGCCGGGCATCTTCTCGGCCACCACGGTGGAGGCGGTCACCCATCCGGCGCAGGCCGGGCCGTGCGCGACCGTCCAGAGCATGGGTGCGTCCGCATACTGGAACGCCTGCGCCGAGGCCGCGGGTGCGGTGATGACGCCGCCGGCCGCACCGGCGAGGGTTCCGCCGGCGACAAGGGTCGCCGCCGCGAGCGCGCTCGTCAGTCGACGGCGCGGAGTTGGTCGGGTGTCGTTCATGGCAGGATCGCCTCCCGGTTACGCGGCCGGATGTCCCCGGCCGATCAGGGCGGCCACCGGGCCCTCGAATCCACACCGTGCCGGGCCGTGGAGGCCACCCGGGCATCGTCCCACGTCGGGGCGGGTCACCGGAAGGGGTCGAAAGAACGCGCGGCGCGCGGCGGGTGCGGGTCGGCACGGCGCGCCGGGGTGTCGAGGTGGGTTTGTGGGGACGACGACGACAACGGCAACGCCCCCACGGATGAGTAATCCGTGGGGGCGTTGACGGTCAGTGCAGTGGCGGTGAGCCGATCACCTGAGCTCGGAGCTCGACAGGTCCAGGATGCGGCGGGCGATCACCAGCTGCTGGATCTGCTGCGTGCCCTCGAAGATGTCGAGGATCTTGGAGTCACGCGACCACTTCTCGAGGAAGCTGCGCTCGGAGTAACCGAGGGTGCCCGCGAGCTCCACGGCGCCGAGGGTGATGGCCGAGCCGGCGCGACCGGCCTTGGCCTTACACATCGACGCTTCCTTGGTGTTGGGCATCTTGTTGTCGGCCATCCACGCGGCGCGGAGCGTCAGCAGGTAGGCGGATTCCCAGTCGGCCTCGAGCTCGAGGTACTTGGCCACGGCTGCGGGCTGGCTGGTCGCGGGCTGGTCGTAGTTGATCTCCAGACCGGCCTCCTCGAGGAGGGTGCGGAGCTCCTCGAGCGCGGCGCGGGCGACACCCACGGCCATGCCGGCCACCAGCGGACGCGTGTTGTCGAACGTCTGCATGGCGCCCGCGAAGCCCTTGTCCACGCGGATCTCCGGATCGCCCAGGAGGTTCTCCTTGGGGATGCGGCAGTCGGTGAACGAGATCTGCGCGGTGTCGGAGGCGCGGATGCCGAGCTTGTGCTCGAGCCGGTCCACCGAGACGCCGGGATGATCACGGGGCACGACGAACGACTTGATGGCGGCGCGGCCCTGGCTCTTGTCGAGCGTGGCCCACACGACGATGTGGTCGGCGCGCTCGCCCGAGGTCACGAAGATCTTCGTGCCGTTGAGGACGTACTCGTCGCCGTCCAGGCGGGCGGTGGTCGAGACCGCCGCCGAGTCGGAACCGAAGTCCGGCTCGGTGATGGCCATCGAGGCCCACACGCGGCCGAAACGCTCCATCTGCTCGTCGCTGGCCACGGCGGCGATCGCCGAGTTGCCCAGGCCCTGACGGGGGATCGAGAGCGTGAGGCCGACGTCGCCCCAGCAGGTCTCGATGATGTTGAGCAGCGACTTCATATTGCCGCCGTTCTGGATGCCCTGGTACTTGGACTCCGTGCCGCGACCGGTGGTGGCACCGGAGGCCGCCTGACCGGCGTCCTCCATGGCCTCGATCATGGCCTTGAGCGTGTCCAGCTCGACCGGGTACTCGTGCTCGGCCAGGTCGTACTTGCGGGAGACCGGGCGGAAGATCTGCGTCGCGACCTGGCGGGCCTGGTTGGCGCCGACCTGCAGCCGCTTGGGGAGTTCGAGGTTGATCATGTTCAGAGGTCCTTTGATCCGAAGGAGGCGGGGTTGGTGAGGTCGGGGCGGATCACAGGACCACCACGCCCTCGGCAACGCCGACCGCACGGAGATCGCGGTACCAACGCTCGACCGGGTGCTCCTTGGTGAAGCCGTGGCCACCGAGCAGCTGCACGCCGTCGAGGCCGATCTTCATGCCCTTCTCGGCGGCCAGCTTGCGGGCCAGCGCGGCTTCGCGGGCGAACGACAGGCCCTGCTCGGCGCGGGCGGCACCCCGCCAGGTCACCAGCCGGAGCCCGTCGAGCTCGGTGGCGATGTCGGCGACCATGAACGCCACGGCCTGACGGTGGGCGATGGGCTCACCGAACGCCTGACGCTCCTTGACGTAGGGGATCACGTAGTCGAGCACCGCGTGCGAGGTGCCGACGGCCAGGGAGGCCCAGCCCAGACGTGCGAGACGGATGATGTCGGCGTAGGCCGAGGCGCGGTCGGCGGCCGAGAGGTCGGGGCCACCGAGGATCGCGTCGGCCGGGACCGAGACGTCGGTGAGGTTGAGGCGACCGAGGCCGGCGGCACGCAGGCCCATCGACGGGTCGGCCTCGACGACGAGGCCCTCGACGTCGGACTCCACCACGAAGAAGGTGGGCTTGCCCTCGAGGTTCGCGGCGATCACGAAGAGCTCGGCGCTCGCGGCGGTGGGCACCATCGACTTGACGCCGTTGAGCGTGAAGCCGCCCGCGGTGCGGGTGGCGGTGGTCTGCAGTGCGAACGGGTCGAACAGGATGCGGGGCTCGGTCACGACCACGGCCGCGGCCGGGACGGTCTCCGCGGCGAACGCGGGCAGGTACGACTTCTGCTGCGTGTCGGAACCATACTGGGTCAGCGTGGTGGCCACCCCGGACGGCGCGAGGATCGGCAGGGCCAGACCCATGTCGCCGTACCCGAGCGCCTCGGCGACCAGCGAGTTGGTCACGACCCCGCGCTCGGAGGCGATGCCCTCGAACTCCTCGGGCACGTTGAGCATGGTCGCGCCGATCTCGGCGGAACGCTCGAGCAGCGAGGCGGGGGCCTCGGCGGCGTGGTCGGCGTCGTGAGCGGCCGGACGGATGACCTCGGTGGCGAAATCGCGCACCGTCTCCGAGATCATCTTCTGCTCGTCGTCCAGGGTCAGGTCGAACGCGTCCGAGCGGGTCTCCGCATCGGCGTCCGGCAGGCGTTTGGGCGCGCCGCCGCCGGAGACCTTCTTGAACGACTTGGTCGCGGCACCCAGGGTCTTGAAGCCGGTCTTGGTGGCCTCGTAGGTGACTCGGTCGACCTTTTGCCGGAGGCCGAAACGCTCCGCGAACTCCGACCCTGTGATGGTCGTGAGCGCACGCATGGCGGCGCCGATCGCGTCGATCTTGGTCGGGTTCAGACCCGGTGTGGAGTTCTCACCGCGCCCGGCCGTGGACGGGGTCGTGGGGTTCTTGTTCATCATCACCAGCTGTTCTCGTGACGGAATGGACGGTGTGGTCGAGAGGCATCTTACTCATGAGTAAGTTCCAAACGCCAGACTTCCCTCTTTGACAGCCCATCCCGCAGGCCGAGCGCAACTACCCGTCGCGGATCAGTGCCGCTGACTGCGAGCTGATCGCCGACCGCATCACTGCCGGCTGGGCCCGCGGAGAATCGGTGGATCATTCCTACGCGGCCTCGAGGCCGCGCACGACTACCTGACCGGCTACGTGCACTGGTACAACCACGAACACCGGCACTCCGGGATCGCCCTGTTCTCACCCGCCCAGGTCGGCGACGGCTCCTGGGAGCAGACGTGGAAGACCCGCGACCAGGCGCTGCAGAACTACTACCTACGCCACCGAGAACGCTTCCACGAGCGACCTAGAACGCCGGCACCGGCAGACCTCGTCGGAATCAATCTCCCCAAAGAAAAACAGCCCACAAACTAAACCAACTGACTCACAACAGGTTGACAGAGAGCGCTTATCCACAAACCCGTGACAAAAAGTTGAAAAACGCGTGGTCAGCCGCGTAGCAGCGACACGGCCTGCTCGACCGCGCCGGGCCTACCGGCCACAAACCAGTCGTATCCGTTGACCTCGACGGTGGCGCAGGTGCCGCCGGCGCCCTCGACGAGAGCGCGCCCGGGGAGCCAGTCCCACTCGGGGCAGGAGTGCTGGGCCCAGACGGTGTGGACGCCACTGGCGACGGAGGCCAGATCGACCGATCCGGAGCCGAGCATGCGGATCGTGGCCGCGCCGCGGCTGACCCGGTAGAAGGGGTCGGCGAGGTCGGGGTCGGAGAAGAACGGCGGGTGGAGGTAGGTGGCGAGGCTGCCCGCCGCGAGGTCTCCGGGCGTCAGAGGGGTGACGGGCACGCCGTTGCGGCGCGTGGGGATGTCGGAGCCGCCGACGAACGTGTCCCCCGTGACTGGACGGTGGACCGCGCCCAGCAGATAGTCGTCCGGGCCGGTGAGTGCGACCGCCGAGCACCAGTAGTCGGAGCCGTTGACGAAGTTGTAGGTGCCGTCGACGGGGTCCACGACCCAGCGCCGTTCGTGCTCGCCGGCGACGAGGGTGCCCTCCTCGCCGAGGACGCCGTCGGCGGGGCGGTGCCGGGCGAGGAGGTCGGTGATGTAGCGCTCGGCGGCGTTGTCCGCCTGGGTGACGACGTCGGAGATGGAGGTCTTGTGGTGGACGTCGAGGCCGTCCTCGCGTAGGCGACGGGCGAGCGTTCCGGCGTCGACGACGAGGCGGGCCGCCAGATCGACGTCGGTCATCGCCGCGGTGGACGTTCCGGTGGTCTGACGGGGCGGGCGGGTGTCGATGGCCATGAGCTACCTCCGCGTGGGGCCGGGCCGGCCCGCCGAGGTGGAGTCCGTAGCGGGCCTGTGGGCCTGACGCTACCCCCGGTGGGCGAAGCTCGGACGTGGGGCGGGTCACGGGCGGGAGACGGGTATGCGAACGCGAGAAGACGCACGGGCCGCGTAGAGTTGGATACTGTGCATCCTGACGTCTCTGCTGATATCGCCGCCCTCGACGCCACTCTGACCACTGTCGAGAAGGTTCTCGACATCGAGGAGCTCGCCCGCCGGGTCGATGAGCTCGAGCAGATGGCCGCCGACCCGGACCTGTGGAATGACCAGGACCGGGCCCAGAAGGTCACCAGTGAGCTGTCCTATGTCCAGGCCGATCTGCGTCGCTGCCGGGATCTGCGCCAGCGTCTCGACGATCTGCCGCTGATGTACGAGTTGGCGGACGAGGCCCAGGCGGAGGGTGACTCGTCGGCCGTCGAGGAGGCGGATTCCGAACGCGTCTCCCTGCGTGAGGACGTCGAGGCCATGGAGGTCAAGACGATGCTCAGTGGCGAGTACGACCAGCGTGAGGCCGTGGTCAACATCCGTGCCGGCGCCGGTGGCATCGATGCCGCGGATTTTGCCGAGATGCTGATGCGTATGTACATCCGCTGGGCCGAGAAGGCCGGCCACAAGGTCGAGGTGTACGACACCTCGTACGCGGAGGAAGCGGGTATCAAGTCCGCGACCTTCGTCGTCCGGGACCCCTATATGTACGGAACGCTGTCGGTCGAGCAGGGCACGCACCGGCTCGTGCGGATCTCGCCGTTCGACAACCAGGGCCGCCGCCAGACCTCGTTCGCCGAGGTCGAGGTGCTGCCCGTGGTGGAGGCGGTCGACTCGATCGACGTCCCGGAGAACGACGTCCGGGTGGACGTCTACCGCTCGTCGGGCCCCGGCGGACAGTCGGTCAACACCACCGACTCCGCGGTCCGCCTCACGCACATCCCCACGGGGATCGTGGTGACCTGTCAGAACGAGAAGTCGCAGCTGCAGAACAAGGTCGCGGCCATGAAGGTGCTGCAGGCCAAGCTGCTCGAGCGCAAGCGGCAGGAGGAGCGCGCCGCGATGGACGCGCTCGGCGCCGGCGGCAACGCCTCGTGGGGCAACCAGATGCGCTCCTACGTCCTGCACCCGTACCAGATGGTCAAGGACCTGCGTACCGAGTACGAGGTCAACAATCCGTCCACCGTGCTCGACGGTGACATCGGTGGCTTCATCGAGGCCGGCATCCGATGGCGGATGAGAGAGGGAGCAGACGCGGAGTGACGCTGCACACCGACTTCAGTGGGATTCTGAAGTGGCTCAGTAACCAGGGACTGGAGGTCGTCCTCTTCATCCTGGGAGCTGCCCTGCTCACGCGGGCGATCGGCAAGATCGGGCGGATGTGGCTCGCGCGGATCGACGCCGAGAACGCCGACAAGGAAATGTGGTCGGAACGTTCCAAGCACATGCATTCGCTGGTGCAGGTGCTGAGCTATGTCGCCGTGGGCATCCTGTACGTCGTCGTGGGGATCCAGATCCTGCTGCGGTTCGGTGTCAACCTCGTCACCCTGGTGGCCCCGGCCACCGTCCTGGGCGCGGCGCTGGGCTTCGGTGCCCAGCGGATCGTCCAGGACTTCCTCGCCGGCTTCTTCGCACTGGCCGAGAAACAGTACGGCTACGGCGACATCGTGGAGTTGACCACCTCTACCGGCACGGCCGCCGGCACCGTCGAAGACGTCACGCTACGCGTCACCCGCCTGCGAACCCTCGACGGTGAAGCGGTCATCGTGCCGAACGGCCAGATCGTCACCGCCGTCAACCAGTCCCAGGATTGGGCGCGCGCGATCATCGACGTGCCCGTGCCCAACACCGCGGACATGGATCAGGCGCAGCACATCCTCACCGAGATCTGCGGCGAGATCGTCGACGACGAATACGTGGGCGTGTACATCCTCGACGAGCCCAGCGTCATGGGCGTGCAGTCCATCAAGCTCGAGCAGACCATCGTCCGACTGCTGGCCCGCACCAAGCCGGGCATGCAGTGGGAGGTGGGTCGCCGCATGCGCGCGGTGATCCTGCGCCGGTTCCGTCAGGAGGGCATCGTCCTGGAGCCCGAGGCGATGACCGCGATTCGCGCCGGCATGGTCCGCACCGACGACGGTGAGGAGGCTCAGTGATGGCCGAGAAGCCGGACCGCGACACCCCGCGCGAGGAGTCGACGGACGAGGTCCCGCCGGGCGCGGAATCGACGGGCGAGGCCTCGACGGGGGAGAAGCCCCACCGGAGGCTGCCCACCTGGCTGGCGCTGGTGATCGAGTTCTTCACGATGTCGCGCACGACGTTGATCCTGCTCATCGTGTTCCTCCTCACGGCGGCGCTCTACGGCGTCGTGCGCCAGGACCCGGTCGTGGCGATCAACACCCCGCCCCGTCCGGACACGACCCAGTCCGAGACCACCGACACCGACCGCACCGACACCGACCGCACCGACACCGACGCCACGACCTCCGGTGATGCGACCGATGAGACCGCCGCGCCCACCAGTGACGCGGATCCGACCGGCACCGATACGCCGGAGACCTCGGTCCCCGCGGACCAGAGATCCGTTGACCAGCCAGATGTGACGACGGGAACGCAGCCGACGCAGACGACGGGGCCGCAACGTGGCCCGCAGGGGCAGCAGACCACCCAGAATCAGCAGACCCAGCAAACTCAGCAGCCGCAGCTGACGCAGTAGGCGCAGCAGATGCAGCAGGCGCAGGTGGCGTGATGCGGGAGTGATGGCCGACGACGGCCCGCCGGCGAGCGAAGGAGTCGGAGACGGTCCGGCGCAGATGATCGCGACCGGGGCGGCGGGACGACGTCGTCGTCGTACCGATTTTTTCTTCCGCGGGGAGAAGATTCAGCCTCGGGGAGTGGCATGTGACGGAAGTGGCGCTAGGCTACGCGTGTGATCAGTGCTTCCAATGTGACCAAGTCGTACGCGTCCTCGGCGCGCCCGGCTCTGTCAGACGTGAGCGTGAAGGTCGACAAGGGCGAGTTCGCGTTCCTCATCGGTGCCTCCGGCTCGGGCAAATCCACGTTCCTGCGGCTGCTGCTGCGGGAGGACAAGCCGGACTCCGGTTCCCTCACCGTGGCCGGGCACGACCTCATGCGGATGAAGGCCTCCGCGGTGCCGACGCTGCGGCGCTCGCTCGGCGTCGTATTCCAGGACTTCCGACTGCTGCAGGGCAAGACCGTCGCCGAGAACGTGGCGTTCGCGCTGCAGGTCATCGGCAAAACCGGCAAGGACATCAACAAGGTCGTGCCCGAGACACTCGACATGGTGGGGCTCGGCACCAAGGCGAACCGGCGGCCGCACGAGCTGTCCGGCGGTGAGCAGCAGCGCGTCGCGATCGCCCGCGCCTTCGTCAACCGGCCGCTGCTGCTGCTCGCGGACGAGCCGACCGGCAACCTGGACCCCGAGACCAGCGAGGAGATCATGCTCCTGCTCGACCGGATCAACCGGATGGGGACCACGGTTCTCATGGCCACCCACGACCGACACATCGTGGACCGCTCGCGGCGGCGCGTCGTGGAGCTCGTCGACGGTGAGGTCGTGCGCGACGACGCCCGCGGAACCTACGGAGTTGATCGCTGATGGCCGCCGCGAAGTTCATCACCTCCGAGGTCCTCCAGGGACTCCGGCGGAACCTGTCCATGACCCTGGCCATGATCATCACCACCGCGGTGGCGCTGGGGATGCTCGGCGCCGGAGTGCTGGTCGTCATGACCGCCTCGGCCAGTCAGGCCAAGTACGACTACCTCAACGAGTTTCGCGTCTACGTGGACCGGTCGATCTCGGCCGAGGACCCCGACTGCGAGGCGGACTGCGCCGCGATACGCACCGAGCTCGAGTCCACGGGCGGTGTCGCCTCGGTGGAGTACAAGAACCCGGATGAGACGTACGCCGAGTTCGTCGAGCTGTTCTCATCCACCGACCCGGTCCTGGTCGAATCGACCTCTCCCGACGCGCTCGGCTCCCGGTTCACTTTGACGCTCACCGATCCCACGCAGGCCGAGGCCGTGGCCGCGGATCTGGCGGAGGTCGAGGGGATCGAGGTCGTCCAGGGGCAGGGTGAACTGGTCGGGCGGGTCTTCTCGATCCTCGACGGGATCCGCAACGCGGCCTTCACGATCGCCGTGGTGCAGCTGGTGGCCACCGTCCTGCTGATCGCGAACATGACCCAGATCGCCGCGTTCACCCGCCGGGAGGCGCTGGGGATCATGCGGCTGGTCGGTGCGAGCAGGTTGTACACTGAGCTGCCGTTCATTCTCGAGGCCGTGGTCGCCGCGCTGATCGGTTCGGCGCTGGCCGTGGGCGGACTGCTCGGGGCGAAGAGCGTCTTCCTCGACCGGGTGCTCGCGGAGGCCTACCGGGCCAACCTGATCGAACGCATCACCACCGCGGACATTCTCACCCTCGCCCCGGTCCTGGTGGTGGCCGGCGCGGTGGTCTCGGCGCTGACCGCCTGGGTGACGCTGCGGTTGTCCGTGCGGCACTGACGCGGGGCGGGCCGGCGGACTCGGGGCCGGTGGGCTTGGGGCCGGTGGGCTGGTGCGGCGACTGGCAGGTCGTGCGGCGGCTGATTAAGACCGTCGGTCGCGCCTGATCTACACTGTGGGGTCTGCCCGACCACGGTGACGAGGAGGTGAACCGGCGTGGCCAAGAAGAACAAGAAGAAGGGCGCGTCGTCCCTCGGCACCGACGGAAGCGTTGTCGCGAGCAATCGCAAGGCCAGGCACGAGTACCAGATTCTCGACACCTACGAGGCCGGCATCGCGCTGGTGGGGACCGAGATCAAGAGCATGCGCGAGGGCAAAGCCTCGCTCGTCGACGCCTTCGCGACGGTCGACGACGGCGAGGTATGGCTGCGCGGACTCCACATCCCCGAGTACTCACACGGGAGCTGGACCAATCACGCGCCCAAGCGGGCTCGCAAACTGTTGCTCCACCGCCGTGAGATCGATTCGCTCGTCGGTAAGGTCCGCGACGGCAACGCCACCCTGGTCCCGCTCTCGCTGTACTTCGTCGGCGGACGGGTGAAGGTCGAACTGGCCGTCGCACGCGGTAAGCAGGCGCACGACAAGCGGCAGGATCTCGCCAAGCGCACCGCGGAACGTGAAGCGGTTCGCGAATTGGGTAGAAAGATCAAGGGCATGCGGGGATGATGCCGGTCGCGCTGGCCTCGACGTCAGCGGTTGCCTACGGGATCAGCGACTATCTCGGCGGCGTTGCCTCCCGGAGGGCTCGGGCGCTCAGAGTCGTGAGCATCTCCTATCCGGTCTCGATCGTGCTCGTGGCACTCGCCGCCGTCGTGGCCGGGGGATCCCCGACCGTGGCTGGTTTCGGTTGGGGCCTGGCGTCGGGAATCGCCTCCGGCATCGCGGTCTGGACCTTCTACGTGGCCATGGCCCGGGGGCCGATGAGTGTCATATCGCCGATCACGGCGATCCTCGCCGCGGCCGGGCCGCTGGCCTTCGGGCTCGCGGCGGGGGAGCAGCCGGGATCCACGGCGCTGACCGGGATGGCAATCGCTCTCGTGGCCACCGTGTTGGCCTCCATGGAGGACGAGAAGGGGACCTCGGTCCAGCACGGCCGACTGACCCGGAACCTGCTGATCCTGTCGGTGGTGTCCGGGCTGGCGTTCGCGGCGTTTTTCATCCTTCTCGGGCAGGTGCCGGCTGGGCAGGGCCTGTGGCCCGTGGCCGCCTCCAGGGTCGGGGCGACGGTCATCCTGATCACCGCCGCCCTCGCTGCCAGGGAATCGTTCCGATTCTCGCGACGTCTCGTGGCGATCGGCGTGGTGATCGCGGTCTTTGATGTGCTCGCCAACGGCGCGTTCTACTTTGCGGCCCAGGCGGGCATGCTCTCCCTGGTCAGCGTTATTGCAGCCCTGTATCCGGTGTTCACGGTCGCACTGGCCGTCACCCACGGCGGCGAACGGCTGCGGCCGGTCCAGATGGTGGGGCTGGCGCTCGCGGCCGTCGCCATCGTGCTCCTCGCGCTGGCCTGATGCCTCCCGGCCGGATCGATAGTCGGGCGCCGAACGTCTGCCGTCGGGCACTCGGTGGCGGCGTTGCTCCGGCTGGTCATTAGAAGGAGATGAGAATCACTCTGGCTTTGCCGGTACTTGCGCGGTATGGTCAAAGGTCCGCTGGCGAGAGCCGGCGGACCCTGAGGGGCTGATGTGGTTTCGACTACGTGAGTTGACGCAGGGGAAGCGTGCCGGTGCAGGCCAGAGACCACCGTAAGCGTCGTGGCAACCAATTACGCGCCGATACCAATCAGCGCGACTACGCCCTCGCTGCCTGATAGCGAGCCCGTAGTCTGTCGGCCCGGGGTCGCCCTCGCCCCGGTCACCGGCATCATCTAGAGGGATCACCGGCTCACCCGGTCACGGGGTGGGTCGGGACATCACACAGTGACTGGGATCGTCATCACCAACACGTCCGCATGAGGGTGAGATCCGAGTAGAGACCATCGCGGACTGCGCACGGAGAAGCCCTGCCGAAGCTGCGGAGGACCCGGGTTCAATTCCCGGCAGCTCCACAATCGGGCCACACCCCCGGTCGATCACCGACCGGGGGTGTGGTGCATTTCAACGGCGCTGGCGGATGCGAGGGATAGTGCGTCACTTGCTCGCCGACGGCTTCCCGCAACGAGGGCATCGGCGAAATCCTCGGGGCAATCGATTGGTGACGCTGCCGCGAACTTATAAACAGCTGATATGTCATCGATTCAGTGGTAGTTTGCGCTTCCCGTACCAGCGGAAAGCGTGGGCTGCGACCGCTGTTCGGTAACCTCTCGATAGTGCTGACTGCCGCGAGCGGTCGCGAATCTCCCAGTAGAGAAAGGTCCACCCACACGTGAACGCCAAGCCGAACAAGAACACCAAGGTGCTCCAGACCAAGAAGAACAACGGGATGCTCATCACGGTCATCGCGCTCATTGCGGTGGCCGTCCTGGTTCTCGGCGGAGTCATCTGGATGGCACAGCGGGGGAGCGAGGCCAATCCCATCACCTTCGGTGAGACCCAGGATGAACTGATCGAGATCAACGACGCCGGCGTGATCGTGGTCGGTGAAGCGGATGCCCCGACAGTTCAGATCTGGGAGGACTTCAACTGCCCGGGGTGTGGGGCGTTCGAGGGGCAGAACGGCGAGCAGATCGCCACCGCGGTCGAAGCCGGCGACCTGCGGGTCGAGTACCACAACCTGGACTTCCAGAACCAGGGCTCGACTTCGGGCGAGTACTCCACCCGGGCCATCGCAGCGATTCAGTGTGTTGCAGCGAAGGACTCGCTGCCCGTCTTCTTCGACGTGAAGAACTCGTTCTACGCCAACCAGCCCGCCGGTGGCGCAGGCGATCTCTCCGCAGATGAACTCGCAGGCTTGGCCGAGGACGCGGGTGCCAACGCGGACACCGTCGAGTGCATCGGCAACGTCGAGACCAACGGAGGCATGGACAAGGCTGCCGATTCGGCCGAAAACGCGCAGCGCAGCATCCGTGAGGCGACCGGCCAGGTGTCGACCCCGACCGTCGTTTTCGAGGGCGAGACCGTCGACACGGGCAATCCCGCCTGGCTCAATGGCATCATCGCCTGATTCATCGAAAGCCGTCGTCAGGACAGTTTAGTCGGTCACCCGGCCCCGCCTTCTTGTGCGGGGCCGGGCCCGATTTGGAGACCGCCGGAGTCGTCGTGTAACTTAAGTCAGGCCGGTCACGGAGAGGTGAACGGCAGAACAAACCAAATACGGGGCTATGGCGCAGCTGGTAGCGCACCACACTGGCAGTGTGGGGGTCAGGGGTTCGAGTCCCCTTAGCTCCACTTTCAACTGAAGGAGTCCGGCCTGGGGCCGGGCTCCTTCAGTCATTTCACGTGCACCAGATCTCCGACGGGTCAACGTTTCCGGCATTTGGACGCCTGTCTTGCCGAAAGGGTGGCCAGGTCCAGACGGCGATGAATTGTCGCTGCCCGACAGTCTGAAACTGGTTGCGGCGCGGCTGCCGGCTCCACTGATTGTGCTCGACTTCGGTGTGGACGCCGACGGATATTTGGTGGCCGTGTGTTCCAGGGAGCAGGCCAAGAAAATTAAGGCAATCGCAGATGGCGTCGAGATGAATCCACGGATCATCGACGGTGAGGGTGTCGACCCGGATGCGGTGTATGCCACCGTTGCCGGCCGACTGTCCGGAGTCCTGGACCTGGAGCAGAGGATCTCGGCGCGGATCTCTGAAGGAATGGCCAGCCGTGAGTTCACGGTCGAGGCGAGTGGAACGTGGGTCCGCCCACTGGACCTTCCGCGCACGAAGCTTCGGGTATGGCTGTCCACAAGACAGTTGAATTCGACGGCCGTTCGGGTGCGTCTGCACGTCGGCGTGGGAGTCGAACGGGCCGTCCTCCGGCCGCACATTCCCGACGACGTCGCGGCCGGATGGTTGGATGATGATCGCGAGCCTCGTGATGCACCGGTGCGTCCGTTCCTGGATCCGGACTATCTCCACCCGTCGTATAGCCATGAACAGAGCCCAGCGTACTTCGGACTCATTGCGACGGAGGATAACTGGGAATCGGGCGTCGACGAGTATGTCTTCGAGACGATCGATCGCTACCTTCCGCCCATCCTCGCGGCGTTGACAACGGCGGACGGTCTCCCGGCAAGGGCTCCGCGGGGCCCCACCTCGGAAATGTGAGCATGCAGCATCTCATGCGGACGTCAGTATTGATTCTCGCTGTTATGGGCCGTTCCGACCTCGTAGAGACGGCTTTGGATGAGTACAAAGCGAAGCCGCTACTCCCTCGGAACGAAACCCCAGAGCGATTCGAGCGCTTCGTCGAATGGCTCCGCATGGTCCCGCAGGACACCTGGGAGGAACTTCGGCGCTGATGACATTCCGCCTGTTTCGAAGTGGCAAACCTGTGATGCGATCGGCCGTACGGTGACCACATGAACGGGATCACGCAGTCAACGGCTGCCCTCGACGCTCTCGTGGAGCGCGGTGAAGTGACTGGTTATGTCGCCGGGGTACGCGATCGAAGCGCCTCGGCGGGTGCCAATGCAGGTGCGGTGGCGGGCGGCAGCCGCGCCGACGCAGGTGTGCGCGTGGTCTCGGGTGGGGCGGTGTCTGTCGACGGCGCGTCGATGACGCCAGAGTCTGTCTTCCCGCTCTCGTCCAACTCCAAGCCGATCGGTGGCGTGCTCGCGATGGCGCTCGTCGAGAGGGGCATGCTGGAACTCGACGAGCCGGTCGACCAGCACCTACCGGAACTCGCCTCGCTCCGGGTGCTCTGCCGCCCGGATGGGCCTCTCGACGAGACGGTTTCCGCGGATCGGCCGATCACCCTCCGTCATCTCCTCACCATGACAGCAGGCTTCGGATGGGTGGACGCGAACCCGGCGCTGGGCGAGGCGATGGCCGAGCGGGACGTCGGCCCCGGGCCGTACGCGCCGCCGCTCGAGCCGGGGGAGTACCTGCGCCGGCTCGCGGAATTACCGCTCGCCACGCAGCCCGGCGAGGGCTGGTGGTACCACACCTGTAGTGACGTTCTCGGCGTCCTGCTCGCCCGGGCCACGGGCCGAACGCTGTCCGACCTGCTGGAGGAGTTCGTCACGGGTCCGCTGGGCCTGGCCGATACCGGCTTCACCGCCGCCGCGGATCGGATGCCCACCTCGTACGGCTCCGATCCGGACGGAAGCCTGCGACCCCTCGATACCGTCGACAGGTTTGCCGGGCCGCCGGTGTTCGAGTCGCTGGCCTGCGGACTGGTCTCGACGGTCGGCGACTACCTGACATTCCTCGAGATGCTCGTCGACGGCGGGCCGGTTCTCACCGAGGCAAGTGCACAGATGGTGACCGCCGACCACCTCACCGATCCGCAGCGGCGGACCGCGCAGGGCGTGATCGAACCCGGCGCCGGATACGGCTTCCAGGTCGAGGTGCGCCCCGGCGGGCTCGTGGGGTGGGCCGGTGGACTGGGCACGATCGGCTATGTCGATCGGAGCACGGGCCGATCGGCCGCGGTCTTCACCACGCAGTCCCTCGAACTACCGGGAGCGATGGAGGCCCTGAATCAGGTGTGGGGTCTGGTCGCCGAGTAACGGTGGTGATCGACCACCGGGGCCTGGCGGGTCACCGCCACCAGGTGTCGAGCGGCGACGCCGGCATGGCGCGCTTGTGTCGTGATGTGAGGAAGAGACGCTCGATCCGTTCCGCGGCCTCGGCGGGGACGCCTTCGCGGCCCTCGAGGTAGTCGTCGATGTGCGCGTAGGGGACGCCGAGCGCCTCCTCGTCGGGCAGGCCGGGGCGGTCGTCCTCGAGGTCGGCGGTGGGGACCTTGCGCCAGGTCGAGTCCGGGGCGCCGAGGTGCTGCAGCAGGGCCGCGCCCTGGCGCTTGGACAGTCCGGTCAGGGGGGTCAGGTCTACGCCACCGTCGCCGTACTTGGTGTAGAAGCCCGTGACCGCTTCCGCGGCATGATCTGTCCCGACGACGACGAGGCCCAGCTGCCCGGCGATTGCGTACTGCGCGATCATACGTTCACGAGCTTTGACGTTGCCGCGGACAAAATCGCGCAGCGGGCCGTCATGGCCGGGCAACGCTGACAGGGCGGTGGCCGCAGCGGCCGAGGAGGCGTCGGAGGCGGCCTTGACGTCGACGGTCACGCACTCGTCGGGCTGGATGAACTCGAGAGCGGTCTGGGCGTCGGCCTCGTCGGCCTGGACGCCGTAGGGCAGCCGCATCGCCACGAAACGGGCATCGGGCATGCCCTCGGTGCGCAGGCGCTCGGCGGCGAGCTGGCACAGTCGTCCCGCGAGAGTGGAGTCCTGGCCGCCGCTGATGCCCAACACGAAGCCTGTGGCGGGGGTCGAGCGCAGGTAGTCCATGAGGAAGGCCACCCGGGCCGCGACCTCGTCCGCCGGGTCGACCTCCGGGCGGACCCCGAGTTCGGAGATGATCTCGTCACGCAACGTGCTCGTGGTCGGTGTTCCGGTGGGGGAGGAGTCCATGGATTCAGCATATGCGCAGGGGCCGATCACTCCGTTTGGAGTTCTGCTAGGCCCGTCCGTTACTATGGACCAGTTGTGTGTCGTGCATCCGGCCCCCGGGCCGGACGTGTCGCACAGTTCAATTCCAGTCGTGTCGGTGGCCATCGCGGCCGCCCCGAGAGCCTAAGGAGCGCCAGATGAAGGTCCGCAAGTCCCTTCGGTCGCTGAAGAACAAGCCGGGCGCCCAGGTTGTCCGTCGTCGCGGCAAGGTCTACGTGATCAACCGCAAGGACCCCCGGTTCAAGGCCCGCCAGGGCTGATTCAGTGTCCGCGTGAATTCTCACGCACCCGTCCAGGGCCCGTCACCGGTTCGCCGGCGACGGGCCCTTGTCGTCGTCGTCCCCTTGTTTTTGTCTTTTTCCCCCGCCGCACGGTGACACATCGCGCGGTGGCCCCGTCACCTCTCCTCCGACCGGAAGAGGTGGCGGGGCCGAGTCGTATCCCATCCCGTTCCATCCCGTTCCGTCCCGACTTTTTGCCACGGATCCGGCTCCGGGAGGGGCGGGCGAGGCGGCGCGTGGCGCGCGGTCGAGCCGTGCTCGACGACGACGCGCGGGGGTGTTCGCGAGGGGGTCCGACGGAGGCGAAAAGTGGGGAACCTGTGGATGAAATGGGGACGAGTTGTGAGGGCGTTGTGGGCGCTTTGGGAACTTGTTGTGGGTTGCCGGATCGGGGTTTCGCGGGCGGCTTCGGGGTGCAAGCATGGACGAGTGCACCCGCCGGGAGGGCCCCGGCGCCGCGAGACTCCACTCGGAGCCGGAGGCGTCCCAATAGGCGGGATTACGACCTGGGAATTCCAGGGATGTAAGACCAAAATGTTGTGGTCGGTTGACCTTCTAGCCACTAGGGGTAGTGTCTAGAGGCGTTGCGGCACCGAGGAATGCCAACCATGTGATTCGGGGCCATGACCACCAACAGACACAACGACGATCCGCCGTTCGGGCCATAAGCGCCGGACCGGGTCGCCACCACGAGAAGAGCCCCCCTCGCGCCGGAAGGCGCCCGCGATCGAAAGAGGTCCTGAACACTCATGGTCACCGTCTACACCAAGCCCGCCTGCGTCCAGTGCAACGCCACCTACAAGGCGCTCGAGAAGCACGGCATCGAGTACGAGCTCGTCGACATCTCCGTCGACGACGAGGCACGGGAGTACGTCATGGCGCTGGGTTACCTCCAGGCGCCTGTCGTGGTGACGGGATCCGACCACTGGTCCGGCTTCCGCCCGGATCGCATCAAGGCCCTCGCCTCGGTCGCGGCCTGAGACGCCTCCGCCGGAGGACCCGGCGGACCGGCAGGCCCGGCGGTCGGAGACGTCCGGCCGGGCCGCAATACACAGCAACACCAGAGTTCATGTGACTAGGGGGCAGCCATGGCGGCTCCGATGCCGGCCGAGGAGCCGGTGAGGATCGTCTACTTCTCCAACGTGTCCGAGTACACGAAGAAATTCGTCGACCGGCTGGGTCTTCCCGCAGTTCGGATACCGGTGCGCAAGACCGAACCCATGCCGGTCGTGTCAGACCCTTATGTTCTGATCGTCCCGACGTACGGGGGGAGCCTCGAGATCACCGGGCGGAGTGGGGCCGCGGTCCCGCGCCAGGTGGTCGCGTTTCTCAACGACGCGCACAACAGAAGTCTCTGCCGAGGCGTCATCGCCGGCGGCAACACCAACTTCGGAGTCGACTTCGGTCGCTCCGGCGACGTGATCGCGAAAAAGCTGGAGATCCCGTATCTCTACCGGTTCGAGTTGATGGGCACACACGAGGACGTCATCCGCGTCCGAGAAGGATTGGAAGAGTTTTGGCAGCACCAACAATGACCCCCGAGAGCACCGGCACCATGGCGACCGAGGGGCAGCGTCTGGATTACCACGCGCTCAACGCCATGCTCAACCTGTACGACGCGGACGGCAATATCCAGTTCGAGAAGGATCACCAGGCCGCCCGCGAGTACTTCCTCCAGCACGTCAACCAGAACACCGTCTTCTTCCACAATCTGGACGAGAAGCTCGACTACCTGGTGGAGAAGGACTACTACGAGCGGGAGGTGCTCGACCAGTACACGCGCAACTTCGTGCGCGACCTGTTCGACTACGCCTACGCCAAGAAGTTCCGCTTCCAGACCTTCCTCGGCGCGTTCAAGTACTACACCTCGTACACGCTCAAGACGTTCGACGGGAAGCGTTACCTCGAACGCTACGAGGACCGCGTCTGCATGGTGGCCCTCACCCTGGCCGCCGGTGACGAGGTGCTGGCCCGGCATCTCGTCGACGAGGTCATCGACGGACGCTTCCAGCCCGCCACCCCCACGTTCCTCAACTCCGGCAAGAAGCAGCGCGGCGAGCCCGTGTCCTGCTTCCTGCTGCGGATGGAGGACAACATGGAGTCCATCGGCCGCGGCATCAACTCCGCGCTGCAGCTGTCCAAGCGCGGTGGCGGCGTGGCCCTGCTCCTGTCGAACCTGCGCGAGTACGGCGCGCCCATCAAGCACATCGAGAACCAGTCCTCGGGCGTCATCCCCGTGATGAAGCTTCTCGAGGATTCGTTCTCCTACGCCAACCAGCTCGGCGCGCGCCAGGGTGCCGGTGCGGTGTACCTGCACGCCCACCACCCGGACATCTACAAGTTCCTCGACACCAAGCGCGAGAACGCGGACGAGAAGATCCGCATCAAGACGCTGTCGCTGGGCGTCGTGATCCCGGACATCACGTTCGAGCTGGCCAAGCGCAACGACGACATGTACCTGTTCTCGCCGTACGACGTCGAGCGCATCTACGGCAAGCCGTTCGCGGACGTCAACGTCACCGAGCACTACCACGAGATGGTGGAAGACAGCCGCATCAAGAAGACCAAGATCAACGCGCGGCAGTTCTTCCAGACCGTCGCCGAGCTGCAGTTCGAGTCCGGCTACCCGTACATCATGTACGAGGACACCGTGAACCGGGCCAACCCGATCGCTGGCCGGATCACGCACTCCAACCTGTGCTCGGAGATCCTGCAGGTCTCCACGCCGTCGACGTACAACGACGACCTGACCTACGCGCACGTGGGCAAGGACATCTCCTGCAACCTCGGTTCGCTCAACATCGCCAAGGCCATGGATTCGCCGGATTTTGGTCGGACCATCGAGACCGCGATCCGCGGCCTGACCGCCGTGTCGGACCAGACCTCGATCGACTCAGTCCCGTCGATTGAGCGCGGCAACTCCGAGTCCCACGCCATCGGCCTCGGCCAGATGAACCTCCACGGCTACCTGGCCCGTGAGCGGATCTACTACGGGTCCGAAGAGGGTGTCGACTTCACGAACATCTACTTCTACACCGTGCTGTTCCACGCACTGCGGGCGTCGAACGCCATCGCGCGGGAGCGGGGCAACTGGTTCGCCGGCTTCCCGGATTCGAAGTACGCCTCCGGCGAGTTCTTCGACAAGTACACCGACCAGGTGTGGGAGCCGGCCACCGACAAGGTGCGGCAGCTGTTCGCAGACTCCGAGGTCGCCATCCCGACCCAGGACGACTGGCGTGAGCTCAAGGCCGACGTGCAGAAGTACGGCATCTACAACCAGAACCTGCAGGCCGTGCCGCCCACCGGCTCGATTAGCTACATCAACAACTCGACCGCGTCGATCCACCCGGTGGCCTCGAAGATCGAGATCCGTAAGGAGGGCAAGATCGGGCGCGTCTACTACCCGGCGCCCTACCTGACCAACGACAACCTGGACTACTACCAAGACGCATACGAGATCGGCTACGAGAAGATCATCGACACGTACGCGGCCGCCACCCAGCATGTCGACCAGGGCCTGTCGCTGACCTTGTTCTTCAAGGACACCGCAGATACCCGCGAGGTCAACCGCGCCCAGATCTACGCGTGGCGCAAGGGCATCAAGACCCTGTACTACATCCGGGTCCGCCAGCTCGCACTCGAGGGAACAGAAGTCGAGGGCTGCGTTTCGTGCATGCTCTGAGTGGACCCCGCACCGAGGAGTTCACGGTCGAGGGGGTGGACGGGAATCGTCTCGCCGCCTACCTCGATCTCCCTGCGGCGGAACCGGTGGCGCTCGCGCTGTTCGCCCACTGCTTCACCGGGTCGGCGGCGCTCCCGTCGGCGACCCGGATCGCGGACACCCTCGTGGCGGCCGGGATCGCCGTGGTGAGATTCGACTTCGCCGGCCTGGGGGAGTCCGAGGGGGACTTCGCGGACTCCACCTTCACCTCTGACTGCATGAACCTCGTGCGGGTGGCCACCGCCGTCAGCGAGTCCCACCGTCCGCCAGACCTGCTCATCGGGCATTCGCTCGGTGGGGCGGCGGTCCTGGCGGCGGCGTCCCGGATCCGGTCGGTCCGCGCGGTGGCCACCATCGGTGCCCCGTACGACCCGCACCACGTGACCCACCTGTTCGACGACGCTCTTGAACAGATCCGGTCCGAGGGGCAGGCCGAGGTCAAGCTCGGTCCCCGGACCATGACGGTGGGCCGCGACCTCGTCGAGGATCTCGCATCGGTGGATCAGCGCGCGGCGATCGCCGAGTTGTCCGTTCCGATTCTGGTGATGCACTCACCCGAGGACGCGACCGTGGACATTCACAACGCGCAGTCCATCTACCGGGATGCCGGCATGCCGAAGTCGTTCCTCGCGCTCGACGGCGCCGACCACCTGCTCCTTAGGTCAGGCCACGCCGCACGCGCTGCCGCTTTGGTGGCAGTGTGGGCGGAGAAGTATCTGGACGGCTCCGCCCGGCCGGACCTGATCAGTCCCGGCCCCGGACCTGCCGGATGAGCCGCGCTGCCCAGAAATACTGCGCGACGAATCGTCCGCCCTCTTACCGCTTTCCGCCGTACATCGCTATACCGCACCGCCCCGAAGAATGGACACTCCCATGACCGCAGAAATCCACGCCCCGGGTTCACACAGCCCCGCCGCAGGCATCCAGCCCAAGCTCGTCGACCGTGTTTCCGCGATCAACTGGAATCGCATCCCCGACGAGGTGGACGATCAGGTGTGGGGTCGCCTGACGACCAACTTCTGGCTGCCCGAGAAGGTGCCGGTCTCCAATGACATGCCGTCATGGGAGACCCTGACCGAGTACGAGCAGACGCTGACCACGCGAGTGTTCGCCGGCCTCACGCTCCTGGACACCCTGCAGGGCACGGTCGGAGCGGTCAGCATGATCCCCGACGCGTCGACCCCGCATGAGGAAGCGGTGCTCACCAACATCGCGTTCATGGAGTCGGTCCACGCCAAGAGCTACTCCACGATCTTCTCCACGCTCTGCTCCACCCCGCAGGTCGATGACGCCTTCCGGTGGGCGGAGGAGAACCCGTACCTCCAGAAGAAGGCAAAGATCGTGCTCGGCTACTACGCCGGAGACGATCCGCTCAAGCGCAAGATCGCCTCGGTGATGCTCGAGTCCTTCATGTTCTACTCGGGCTTCTACCTGCCCATGCGGTGGTCCTCGCGAGCCAAGCTCACCAACACCGCCGACATGATCCGGTTGATCATCCGCGATGAGGCGGTGCACGGCTACTACATCGGGTACAAGTACCAGCGCGCCCTCGAGCAGGTCGATCAGGCCACACGTGACGAACTCAAGGACTACACCTTCGAGTTGCTGTTCGAGCTGTACGACAACGAGGCGGACTACACCGAGGATCTGTACGACCCGGTCGGGTGGACCGAGGACGTCAAGAAGTTCCTCCGCTACAACGGCAATAAGACCCTGATGAACCTGGGATACGAGCCGATGTTCCCGAAGGACGAGACGGACGTCGACCCGGCGATCCTTGCAGCACTGAGCCCCAACGCTGACGAGAATCACGACTTCTTCTCCGGCTCCGGAAGCTCGTACGTCATGGGCAAGGCCGTCGCCACCGAAGACGAGGACTGGGACTTCTAACACCCATCCGAAACGCTGGGGCCCGGGTCCGTGGAACACCACGGACCCGGCCTTTTCGCGCGCGACTCATCTGCGCCGACGCACATGCAAGGATTACGGGCATGATGACACGCGCGGGGAATCCCGACCGAACCGGGGGACGGATTCGTCGGGAACGAGACCTGCTTGCCGAGGTACACCTGTCCACGGAAGAGGGCATCTACGGACTGATCCTGGTGGCCGGACTCGTTGCCGTCGCCGGAACCGCCGGACTGTCGTCGATCAGAACGCTGGTGTTCGTGCTCGTCACCGTGGCCGTGTTCTGGGTAGCGCACGTGTACTCGGGGACCGTGGCCGCGCACAGCAGTCACCAGGGACTGACCCTGCGAATGGCGCTTCGGATGGCCAGGAAGCGGTCCCGGGGCCTTCTCGCTGCCGTGGTGCCCCCGGCCATCCCCCTGGTTCTAGCGGCGATGGGAGTAATCGACGGCTTGCTGGCCGATTGGATCGCGATGTGGACGATCGTCGCCGTACTCGCCCTGCTCGGCTTCCTGACCTACCGTCGACGCTCCGCTCCACTGGGCATGTGCATCGCGGCCGCGATCTCCACGGCCGCGTTGGGCTTCGTCATCATCGTGGCCAAAGCCCTGCTCCACCACTAGCCGTCGGGCGCGATCCCGTTGATCGACTTGCGGATGTCTTCGAGTACCGCACGTGCGGCGACCGGACCCGATCCCTCCCACACCGCGCGGTCGACCACGAAAATCCGCTTGGCCCCCACGGCGTCTAGGTCGGTCCATCGATCGGAGGCGAAGATCTCTCGCGCAGCGTCCGCCTCGGAGGGGCCGCCCCCGACCACGGCGAAGATCACGTCGCCGTCCAGCTCATCGCCAAGAGCAGGTGACTCGGGTAGGGGAGGGATGCGCTCTCCGTCGCGGGTGCGTTGCGCCGGGGGCCGGCCGGCCTCCACCGATTCCAGTAACAGTGAGCCGAGCGTGTCCGGGTCCTGGACCTGCGCGCCCCCGGATCGTGAGACCGATACCAGTGAGACCCACGAATCAGAGGGAGTGGCGGCGGCAATCGTCATGCGCGACCGCTCGATGACGTCCAGCAAAATGTCGCCGCCCGCGCGGGGACGGCCATATGCGTCGGAGATCAGCTCGGTTGCTTCAGTCCATTCCAGCGTGTCGGCGTCGTACACGACCGTTGGTGCGACACTGGTCAGTGCCTCGACCAGCTCGTCCTCCAGATCCTCGGTGCCGGCCAGCACGATCAGATCCGGATTGAGCTCCCGAGAGGCCGTCGCTACCTCCGACGGACTCGGAGCAGACAGGTTCACCTCGGGGAGCTCCGTCAACGGGCCGGGAAGGTAGACATCTGCGTCCCATGGCAGCCCCGAGGTGCCCACCATCAACTGTTGGAGCCCCAGTGCGCAGGCGACATCTACCGCACCCACTCCGAGAGCGAGGATCCGTTCCGGTGCGCGCGGGACCTCAACCGTCTCGGACCCCGGGCCGATGGAGGGCACCTCACGGTCCCCGGTACCGGTGAACTCCGCCGGGGCGGGCTCCTCGGCACAGGAATCCTCCGGCTCGGCCGATCGCTGCAACTCTTCGCCGGCCATGCGCGACGGCGTCGTCGTCACCGGATGTTCGACCATGTCCACAGGCGAGGGACCACAGGCGGAGAGCGCCAGGCCGAGCGTCAGAGGGACGGCGAGGCCGACCGCGAGTCGTCCGTACCCCCGCCCGGGGTGACGGTGGAGTGGTGGCACGGAGTCGGTCATGGGGATACAGCCTAGGAGATGAAGTGGTGGAGTCCGTTGCACCGGAGGTCAGATGCAGGTCGGTTGCGAGCCGGAGGCCGGGGGAGTGCACCTTTCGGGTCACCGTCGATGTGCCGCATGACCACCTAAGACGAGTTCGGCGGGGTGGGTGGTCCTTGTTCTCAGGAGGGGGTTAGGATTGCGGTCACGCACTATTCCTATGCGTTCGACGTGGGGTCGGTGGTTCGACCCGCGACGTCGGGTGAGGCGTTCAGGAGGACCCTTATGACCGCAGTGGCCCCCAAGCCGGTCCACGAACTCGATCACCCACCGGGTGAGCCCACGGGTGAGGCCCGTAAGGGTTCGTTCGTGTGGAAGATGTTGACGACGACCGACCACAAGATGCTCGGCATCATGTACATCGTCTCCTGCTTCATCTTCTTCTTCATCGGCGGCCTCATGGCGCTGCTGATCCGTGCCGAGCTGTTCTTCCCCGGCATGCAGTTCCTGTCGAACGAGCAGTTCAACCAGCTGTTCACCATGCACGGCACGGTGATGCT
>NZ_JAALDM010000121.1 GCF_014144865.1 Dietzia aerolata
GTGGTCGCGTCGGTGGCGATGGGCGACGCCGATGCGGTCGCTCCTCCCGCGCCGACTCCCGCAGCTGTGGCTCCGACCCCGCCCGGGCCGGCGCCCAGGTCGGCGGTCGCGCCGGAGTAGGCCGCGAGTGCGGCCGAGTTCGGTGTGGCTGCGGGGGAAGTGGTCGGGATGCCGTCGGTGTTCCAGACTCGGACCATATCGATTCCCGCGGGTCCGCCCAGGCCGGCGCCGGACACGACGCGGTGGGCTGCGGTGAAGTCCAGGTCGTCGAGGTTGGCGTCCATCACGGCGGGGCTGTAGGTGGTGTTGACGATCGCCCGGGCCTGCTCTTCCGCTGCGCGGGCTTCGGCTTCCGCGAGGGCCGCGCCGACGCCCGCGCCCGCGTCACCAATGCCTGGTCCCTGCTCGAACGACCTCATCTCGGCTTGCGACTTGGCCAGCGCACCCTGGTGGGCGTACTCGGCGATGTTGGTCTGGGTGGTGGCCAGTCCGTCGTGGGCGCGGGATGCCTTGTCGGCGACCTGCTTGAGTTCGTCGGACAGGCTGTGGGCCGACTCGACGAGCGCGCGGGTGGAGGCCTGCGCGTTCACCGCGAACTCGCCCTGCCAGCCGTGCCCCAGTACGGCGTCGAGTTCGCCCTGGAGTGTGTGCGCTGCATTGCTGAGTCCGTCGGCGACCGTGGCGGCTTTGGTCTGGATGTCCATGTACTGCTGGGGCTGTAGGGCCTCGGCGCAGCTGGCGATGCGTTCCAGCGGCGACGACGACACGTCCTCCGGCCCGACCCTGCCGTACCCGCCCATCACGCACTTCTCATCGGTGTTGATCAGGTCGGAGGCGCTGCCGTGAATCAGGCCCACGCTCTGCAGCCCGGCCGGCTCGGCGGCTGCTTTCGACAGCGCGGCGGCGACGGCCTCATCTTGCGCGCTAATCAGCCCGCCAGCGGCAGCGAATAGCAGGCCCATTGCTTTTGCTTGGTCGATGTATCCATCGAGAAGTGTTTGTAAGTCTTCGCCGGCGAAGAGGCTATATACGGTTCCCAATTGCTGAGCAGTCGGGAATGATCCGGCATCAGCCATCTGCTCAGCCAGTGTGTCGGCGCGGGTATAAGTGGCGATTGTGAGTGCGAAGTTTTCGCATGCCTTTGAACACGCATCTGCGGAACCAGGCGCAAGCACAACACTCATTGGAAATCGCCTTTCGGGATGTAAGCCACAATCGGGAGGCTTATTTGCTCAAAGACTTGGCAGGCATTCTGTACTCGCTGGCTATTGAATTCGTTCAATAAGCCGTTCAAGTTGATCTGAATCCAAGTAGTGCCTCGTTCGGTAAAGAACAGTTGCAGGCATGACTCTTCGGGATCACCGATCGCATCGAGAAGTCTCATACCTTCACGGCCTGCGAGCTCTTGCTGAGGATTGGCGACGTCGAATGAGCGATCAGCGAGATACTCTTCTCGTGTCTTCCACGTCGAAAGTACGGAGAGGTCTGCGTCCTCGGACCGCCATCCGCAGGACATAAGTTCGCCTGGTTTGTGGCTCGTGTACTCCGGAACTGGCGTCACGGGTCCACCGAGCCCTTGCTCTATGGCTTCAACTGGAATCTCGGCGCACGGGTCGAACAGCGCGGGCCGCTGCTCAAGAGGCAGGTCCCAGGGACTGTCCGACTGCTCGGCGACGGAAGTCGTCGGTGTTGTCGTCGTCGTATCATCACCGTCCGCCGTCCCACACCCGGACAGCACGACACCCACCGCGGCCAGCGCGGCGCCTATGGCTCTTCGTTTCCCCACACCAGGTACGACGGGCCGGTCGGGAAGGCGGTTCCACGTGTTCCAGGTTTTTCCGGGCATGGGTGAATTCTGCAGGTCAGACGGGGCATCGTGGGGAAGGTCCTCCGGTGAAGTCCGTCGCCGTATGATCGCAGACTATTTCCTATGCCCGGCGAGTCACTGCTCCCAGCGTGCCTCGACTTCCGGAGCCACGGGGATCTGGTGGACGATTCGCTCGGTGACCGGCAGGTCGTGGATCGCGGTGATCGCATCCCACTTGTAGGCCCCACACTCGCCGGTCGGTAACTCTGGGGCACGCATCCCCATGTTCGAGTCGTCGACCAGCCAGACGATCGGTGGTGCCCTCTGATCCACGGTGCAGGTCTGCTGATCTCGGGGTTCAGACGGAAGCGCGTAGCCAGCGAGGACCGCCTCCAGATTGCCGGTGCGATGCTCCTCGACCCAGGTCACGGTGTGGTTGACGACGCCAGCGTCCCAATCTCCGTCACAGGTCACTACGCGAGTCGGCTCGAACCCGGCTGGGATCGGCATCGGGTCGGGTGCGTTCGGTGTGCTCTGCGGTAGTTGGGAGAAGCTGAGCAGATTGGCGGCCAGGCAGGTCGGTTCGGTCAGGCCCGGCACGGTTTCCTGCGGTTCTGGCGATGCTGATGGCCCTGGCGAAGGCGATGGCTCGGTGCCGGAGCCCGTATCGCTGCAGCCTGACAGCAATGCGATCGCAGCCACTCCCACGAGGACTTTGAATGAGTCCATGCCTCGAACTCTACGGTGTGTTCGTCGGGGAGACACTCGTGTTGCCGGGCAACGATTTGCCCATCGGATCTCAAGTTGCGTACGCGATCACGATCGACACATGGGGCCCCGTAGGCAAGTCGGCATCGGATAGGCAGGACGAAAGCTGATGGGCAAGTCGGATTCCGATAGGCAAGTCAGATCCTGATGGACAGGTTCCGTCGGTTGCCCCAGCGAATACCGTTGCCCAAGGCAGCCCCAAGGCAGCCCCAAGGCAGCCCCAGGGCCCCCAGCGGCCAGAAGCCCAAAGCCCCAAGCCCGAAATACGCGAGAGGCGCGACCGGCTCAGAGCCAGTCGCGCCTCACGCACGTCAGTGAATCGGCAGATCACGAGATCCAGCAGATCACGAGATCACCGGATCCCGAGATCAGCAGATCACACGATTACTTGATCTCGCAGAGCACCGCACCCTGGGTCACGGCGGCGCCGGCGTCCACGGCGAGGTCGGTGATGACGCCGTCCTTGTGCGCGGTGACCGGGTTCTCCATCTTCATGGCCTCGAGCACGGCAACGAGGTCGCCGGACTTGACCTCCTGGCCCTCCTCGACGGCCACCTTGACGACGGTTCCCTGCATGGGCGCCGACACGGCATCGCCGGAAGCAGCGGCACCGGCAGCGCCACCGCGGGTGCGGGCCTTGGCCTTGCGGCGGACGGTGCCGCCGTTGTGCGAGCCACCGAAGGCGAGGTCGCCGGGCAGCGAGACCTCGACGCGACGGCCGTCCACCTCGACGACGACCTTCTTGCGCTCGACGGGCTCGTCGTCGTCAGCCGGGGCACCGGTGGCGGTCCAGGGCTCGATCGGGTTGTCCCACTCCTCCTCGATCCACTTGGTGTAGACGTCGAAGCCGTTGTCGTCGCCGACGAACGCCGGGTTGGTGACGATGTGCGAGTGGAACGGGATGACCGTGGCCATGCCCTCGACCTTGTACTCGGCCAGGGCGCGGGCGGAGCGGGCGAGCGCCTGGTCGCGGTCCTCGCCCCACACGATCAGCTTGGCGAGCATGGAGTCGAACTGGCCACCGATGGTGTCGCCCTCCTCGACGCCGGAGTCCATGCGGACGCCGGGGCCGTTGGGCTCCTTGTAGGTGGTGATGGTGCCGGGGGCGGGCAGGAAGCCGCGGCCGGCGTCCTCGCCGTTGATGCGGAACTCGAAGGCGTGGCCCTGCGGCTTGGGGTCCTCGGTGAACTCGAGCACCTCGCCCTCGGCGATCTTGAACTGCTGCAGCACGAGGTCGACCTTGGCGGTCTCCTCGGTGACGGGGTGCTCAACCTGGAGACGGGTGTTGACCTCGAGGAACGAGATGGTGTCGCCCTGGACCATGTACTCGACGGTGCCGGCGCCGTAGTAGCCGGCCTCCTTGCAGATCCGCTTGGCGGACTCGTGGATGCGGCTGCGCTGGTCGTCGGTGAGGAACGGCGCGGGGGCCTCCTCGACGAGCTTCTGGAAGCGGCGCTGCAGGGTGCAGTCACGGGTGCCGGCGACGATCACGTTGCCGTGCTGGTCGGCGAGGACCTGCGCCTCGACGTGGCGGGCCTTGTCGAGGTACTGCTCGACGAAGCACTCGCCGCGACCGAACGCGGCCACGGCCTCACGGGTGGCCGACTCGAAGAGCTCGGCGACCTCCTCCATCTTGTGCGCGACCTTCATGCCGCGTCCGCCGCCACCGAAGGCGGCCTTGATGGCGATCGGCAGGCCGTACTTCTCGGCGAAGGCGACGACCTCGTCGGCGTCCTTGACCGGGTCCTTGGTGCCGGCGGCCATGGGGGCCTCGGCGCGCTCGGCGATGTGGCGGGCGGTCACCTTGTCGCCCAGGTCGCGGATGGCCTGCGGCGGAGGCCCGATCCAGATCAGGCCGGCGTCGATGACGGCCTGCGCGAAGTCGGCGTTCTCCGACAGGAAGCCGTAGCCGGGGTGGATGGCGTCGGCGCCGGACTTGGCGGCGGCGTCGAGGATCTTGTCGAAGACGAGGTAGGACTCGGCGGACGTGGTGCCGCCGAGGGCGAATGCCTCATCCGCCAGCTTGACGAACAGGGCGTCGGCGTCGGGCTCGGCGTACACGGCAACGCTGGCCAGGCCGGCATCCTTCGCCGCGCGGATCACGCGGACGGCGATCTCGCCGCGGTTGGCGACGAGGACCTTCGTGATATGAGAGCTGGCATGACTGGGCACTCAGGGCCTCCTGGTGATGGACGTCTGAAACGTCGGTGTCCCCGTTGGGCCCACCGATATCTTTCGCAGTCTAATGAGAGGCCTCCCTCATGTGTGTCGTTGGGGTCGGCGGGTGAGGGCGCGGGGGGAGGGGCCACGAACCTGTTATCGCCCTGACCTGCGAGGGCGTGTGAGGCGGGTCATGGCGCACCGATTTTTCTAGGCGCGAAGTTCTGGGCGCCACAACTGGTAGGCGTGCATCCCGGCGTCATGAAGCAGCCGCCGCAGCAGGGGAAGACTGAGGCCGATCACGCTCGAGGGATCGCCGTCGATGCGGTCGATGAACCAGCCGCCGAGCGATTCGATGGTGAACGCCCCGGCGCATTCGAGCGGCTCGCCGGTGCGGAGGTACACGTCCAGGTCCTCGTCCGAGGGGTAGCCGAAATGGACGGTCGTGTCGGAGGTGTCCGCTCCGGAATATTTGACGACGACGACGTCGTCGTCCTCCCCTCCCGACACCCCGGCATCAGCTCCACTGCTGTTTGTGGCGGTTGAGGGGCGGACCGGGTCCTCGGCGGGGAGATCGGCGACCAGCATGGCGTGGCCTGTCAGCAGAACTCCGTGGCGGCCGCGCATTTTCTGCCAGCGTTCCATGGCTCGTTCGTAGGTGTGCGGCTTGCCCTCGAGTTGGCCGTCGACCAGGAGCATCGAGTCGCAGCCCACCACGATGAGCGTGTTCGCCCCGGCGGCGCGGGCCTCGGCGGCGAGCTGCGCGCCCTCCCGGTCGAGTACGTCCTGCGCTTTCGCGCGGGCCAGCTCCTCGACGACCCGCACGTGCGGGGTGCCCGCCGGCAGCGCCGCCTGGACCGCGTCCTCGTCGACGCGGGAGGGCCGGACGATGGGGTCGACGCCGGCCTGTTCGAGGATCCGCAGTCGGGACGGGGAGGCGGAGGCCAGCACGAAGGAGATCATGGGCTCAGGGTAGCGAGCGGCTCCGACATGCGGCAGGGGGTCAGCACCGCGCGGGCCTCACTCCCGCGCCTCACTCCCGTGGCAGCAGCATGGTGACGGTCAGCGTGGTGGGCTCGAGCGCGCGCACCCAGTGCCGCAGCTGGGGCGTCAGGTGCAGGATCTCGCCGGGCCCCAGCTGAATCGTGCGGTCGGGCAGGCCGAAGTCGACGCTGCCGCGCAGGATCTGGATGAGCACGGGGTGGAACGCGGCGTGGTCGGGCAGCTCCTGGCCTTCGCCGAACTCGAACGCGACGATCTTCGTGGTCTCGTCCTCGTGCACGATCGACGCACCCGGGCGCTTCTCCCTGGGCTCCACCCGGCCGATGACGTCGGTGTGGTGCGAGGCGACACCCTCGTCGGTGCCGGCTCTGCGGCCGTGCTCGCGGTCCTCGTTGGCGGGGTCGCGGGGGGTGGTGGTGTCCGGCGTGCTCATCGCTGCTCCTCGGGGAACGGGTGACCCTCCAGCCTACGTCCGGCCCGACCAGCCCGGCCCAACAGCGACGACCCCGGCTCCCTGAGGCGGGAGTCCGGGGTCGTCGGGGGCGTCGGTGTCGCTGACGCGGCCAGTGCGACCAGTGCGGTCAGTACTGGCGGCGGTTCAGGAACGAGCTCGGGTTGTAGCCGAACGGCGGGCGGAGGCGGTCCTCGTAGGAGCCCCAGTCGTTCTTGATGCCGGTGTCGTGCTCACCGGCGTGGGCGGCGTTGCCCTCGGCGGTCGCGAAGACCGCGGCGAGGATGCCCACCTCGACCGCCGAGGGGTTGCCCCCGACGACCTCGAAGAACGGCCTCGCCGGCTTTCCGGCTTTGTCGTCGACGGATTCGCTGGCCTGGGCGCTGTCCTGTGCTCCGAGGCTCATAGCGGAATGTTCCCGTGCTTCTTGGCGGGCACCTCGACGACCTTGCGGTCGAGCAGGCGCAGCGCCTGGGCCACCTGGAGGCGGGTGTGCGACGGCGGGATGACCGCGTCGACGTACCCGCGCTCGGCGGCGACGTACGGGTTGACGAGGGTGTCCTCGTACTCGGCCTGCAGCTTCAGGCGCAGTGCGTCGACGTCCTCACCGTTGGCCGCGGCCTCCTTGAGTTGCGGGCGGTAGACGAACCCGACGGCACCGGAGGCGCCCATGACGGCGATCTCGGCGGTGGGCCACGCGAGGTTGATGTCGGCACCCATGTGCTTGGAGCCCATGACGTCGTACGCGCCGCCGTAGGCCTTGCGGGTGATGACGGTGACCTTGCCGACCGTCGCCTCGCCGTAGGCGTAGAGCAGCTTCGCGCCGCGGCGGATGATGCCGTTGAACTCCTGGTCGGTGCCCGGCAGGAAGCCCGGGACGTCGACGAGGGTGATGATCGGGACGTTGAAGGCGTCGCAGGTGCGGACGAACCGCGCGGCCTTCTCGGAGGCCTTGATGTCGAGGCAGCCCGCGAACTGGGTGGGCTGGTTGGCGACGATGCCGACGCTCCGGCCCTCGACGCGGCCGAAGCCGACGACGATGTTCATCGCGTACTGGGCCTGGACCTCGAGGAACTCGGCGTCGTCGACGATGTGCTCGATGACCGAATGCATGTCGTACGGGCTGTTCGAGGAGTCCGGGATGATCGTGTCGAGCTCGAGGTCCTCGGGGGTGAGGTTGTCCTCGATGGCGCCCTCGGCGACCGGGTACGGGAAGCGCGGGGCCTCGGCCCGGTTGTTGCTCGGCAGGTAGGAGAGCAGGTCCTTGACGTAGTCGAGGGCATCCTGCTCGTCGGCGCCGGTGTAGTGGGAGACGCCGGACTTGGTCATGTGGGTGTTGGCGCCGCCCAGTTCCTCCTGGGTGACCTCCTCACCGGTGACCGTCTTGATGACGTCGGGGCCGGTGACGAACATCTGCGAGGTCTTGTCGACCATCACGGTGAAGTCGGTCAGGGCGGGGGAGTAGACGTGGCCACCGGCGGACGGGCCCATGATCAGGGAGATCTGGGGGATGACGCCGGAGGACAGGACGTTGCGGTGGAAGATCTCGCCGTACAGGCCGAGCGAGACGACGCCCTCCTGGATGCGGGCGCCGGCACCGTGGTTGATGCCGATCATCGGGCGGCCGGTCTTGAGCGCCAGGTCCATGACCTTGACGATCTTCTCGCCGTAGACCTCGCCGAGCGAGCCGCCGAAGACGGTGGCGTCCTGGGAGAAGATGCAGACGGCGCGACCGTCGATGGTGCCGTAGCCGGTGATGACGCCATCGCCCAGCGGGCGGCGCTCGGCGAGGCCGAACGTGGTGGCGCGGTGGCGGGCCAGCGCGTCGATCTCCACGAAGGAGCCGTCGTCGAGAAGATTCTCGATCCGCTCGCGGGCCGTCATCAGGCCCTTGTCGTGGGTCCTGTCGATCGCGGCCTGTCCCATCGGGGCACGGGCCTCGTCGAGGCGGCGCCGCAGCTCGGACAGCTTCCCGGCGGTGGTGTGGATGTCGGGGGTCGCGGCGTCCGTGGGGACGTCGGCGCTCACGTCCGGTTCTGAGGCAGTCGTCATGTTGCAAGACTCTAACGAGTCGACCCGCTCCGTGGCGACGTGACCCGGCATACATCCCCCGACGGTGGTCCCCGCACCCGCCGCGCAGGGTCGCCGGAAACGCTGCCAGAAGGCCCGCCGAGCAGGGCGTCGCGGCGCGATGTCGTAGCGGCGACCTACCCTGGTGAGCGTGCACGCAGACGCCGCAACCGTGACCCCGCCCGGGCTGGACGCCGCCGCGCTCCGCCATGCCCTGGTGGGGGCTGCAGGGGCTGCGGGGTCCGCCGGCG
>NZ_JAALDM010000122.1 GCF_014144865.1 Dietzia aerolata
CTCGGCGCACGCGACGCCCGAGCGATTGGAGGAGGGGATTCTCTACGTGCGGGCCTCGAGCACGGCGTGGGCGACGCAGCTGCGGTTGATGTCCGCGGACATCCTGCGCAAGATCGCGGCGGCGCTCGGCCCCGGCAACGTGCGGCGGCTGAAGATCGAGGGCCCGGAGAAGCCGAGCTGGCGAAAGGGGCCGCTACACGTGTCGGGGCGGGGGCCACGGGACACGTACGGATAAACCGCGAACGAACGGACTGGGCGTGCCAGGAGTCCGTCTTGTGGTTCCCGCAGGTAGACTGGCCAGGTCCCAGACCCGACGAGACGCGAGGAGTTCGCACGTGGCGGACGCCAAGAGCACTTCCGACAGCAACGGCTCCAAGGATTACGGTGCATCATCGATCACCGTCCTCGAGGGGCTCGAGGCCGTCCGGATGCGTCCGGGCATGTACATCGGCTCCACCGGCCCGCGGGGTCTGCACCACCTGATCTGGGAGGTCGTGGACAACTCGATCGATGAGGCCATGGCCGGGCACGCCACGGGCGTGCAGGTCACGCTGCTCGAGGACGGCGGCATCGAGGTCATCGATGACGGCCGCGGTATTCCCGTCGAGATGCACGAGCAGGGCATGCCGACCGTCCAGGTGGTCATGACCCAGCTGCACGCGGGCGGCAAGTTCGACTCGGACTCGTACGCGGTCTCCGGTGGTCTGCACGGCGTCGGCATCTCCGTGGTCAACGCACTGTCGACCCGCGTCGAGGTGCAGATCAAGCGCGATGGTCGCCTGTGGCTGCAGGACTTCGACATGGCGGTCCCGGCCGAGCTGGTCGACTCCGGCCCCGCCGAGGGCACCGGCACGCGCGTCCGGTTCTGGGCTGACCCGACGATCTTCGAATCGACGGAGTACGACTTCGATGTGGTGGCCCGCCGTCTGCAGGAGATGGCGTTCCTCAACAAGGGTCTGACCATCACGCTGATCGACCGGCGCGCGGTGGCCGAGCAGGCCGCTGAGCTCGATGCGATCGCGGACAGTGAGGGTGGCCACGACGGCGGCCCGGGCTCGGACGAGGGCTCGGATGTCGACGGCGCGGTTGACGCCGAGAAGGCGTTCACCGAGGGCGCCGATGACGCGGCAGCCGATGCCGATTCCGGCGAGAAGGCCGAGGCCCCGGCCGGGTCGGCCAAGGGGCGCGAGCGCAAGCGCACCTTCCACTACCCGGACGGTCTGAAGGACTACGTCACCGCGATCAACAAGTCCAAGACCGCGATCCACCCGACGATCCTCTACTTCGAGGGCAAGGGAACCGGCCACGAGGTCGAGGTCGCGATGCAGTGGAACTCCGGCTACTCGGAGTCCGTCCACACCTTCGCCAACACCATCAACACCCATGAGGGCGGCACCCACGAGGAGGGCTTCCGTGCGGCGCTGACCTCCCTGGTCAACAAGTACGCGCGCGAGAAGAAGCTGCTCAAGGAGAAGGACCCCAACCTCACCGGTGATGACATCCGTGAGGGCCTCGCCGCGGTGATCTCCGCCAAGATCGGCGATCCGCAGTTCGAGGGCCAGACCAAGACCAAGCTCGGCAACACCGAGGTCAAGGGATTCGTCCAGCGCCAGGTGTCCGATCACGTGGGGCACTGGTTCGAGGCCAATCCGGCCGAGGCCAAGACGATCGTCAACAAGGCCATCGCCTCCAGCCAGGCCCGGGTGGCCGCGCGCAAGGCCCGCGAGATGGTGCGCCGCAAGTCCGCCACGGACATCGGCGGCCTGCCCGGCAAGCTCGCGGACTGCCGCTCCAAGGATCCGTCCAAGTCCGAGCTGTACATCGTGGAGGGCGACTCCGCCGGCGGCTCGGCCAAGTCGGGCCGCGACTCGATGTTCCAGGCGATCCTGCCGCTGCGCGGAAAGATCATCAACGTCGAGAAGTCGCGGATCGACAAGGTCCTCAAGAACGCCGAGGTCCAGGCCATCATCACGGCCCTGGGCACCGGCATCCACGAGGAATTCGACATCGACAAGCTGCGCTATCACAAGATCGTGCTCATGGCCGACGCCGACGTGGACGGCCAGCACATCTCGACCCTGCTGCTGACGCTGATCTTCCGGTTCATGAAGCCGCTGGTCGAGAACGGGTACGTCTACCTGGCCCAGCCGCCGCTGTACAAGCTCAAGTGGGGCAAGGGCGAGCCGGACTTCGCGTACTCGGACCGTGAGCGCGACGAACTGCTCAAGATAGGCCTGGAGAACAAGCGCAAGATCAACGTCGATGACGGCATCCAGCGCTACAAGGGTCTCGGCGAGATGAACCCCAAGGAGCTGTGGGAGACCACCATGGATCCGACGGTCCGTACGCTCCGCCAGGTCACGCTCGACGACGCGGCCGCGGCCGACGAGTTGTTCTCGATCCTCATGGGCGAGGACGTCGACGCCCGCCGCAGCTTCATCACCCGCAACGCCCGCGACGTGCGCTTCCTGGACGTCTGATAACCAGGCGCATCCGGTTCGACGCCGTCCGGACGACAACAGTCGCGAAACCCGCTGAGGTTTCGCGACTGTTGTCGTTCACGCTCGGTGTACTTCTTACTGGCCACCTACTTCGGTGAGGCCGCGGGACCGACGGAGAACAGGTCTCCCGGTGTGCAGTCCAGTTCGCGACACAGTGCCATGAGTGTGGAGAATCGAATCGCCTTGGCCCGGTCGTTCTTGAGGACCGAGAGGTTGACGACGGTGATGCCGACGCGCTCGGCGAGCGCGGACAGGGTTATTCCGCGCTCGTCGAGCAGGCGGTCGAGGTGGCAGTGCACCGCGAGATCGCCGTCGGACATCAGATCAGCCCCTCGGAGTCGGTGCGGGCGACGAACTCGCTGCGGGCGAGAGCCATGACCAGGGCCAGGCCGAGTCCGACCAGCGGGAACGCGGTGGTCATGGGGTTGTCCCAGGTTCGGCCATCCGAGCACGACTCGTAGATCGCCTGGCAGGCGTGGACGCCGGCGGAGGTGACGATGTTCGTGGCGATCAGGCCGACGATGCCGGCGATGATGACGGCGGCCATGGCGCTGACCTTGGTGCGGTTGGTCAGGGTCCGTCCGGGGCGGAGCCGGCGCAGGACGAGGTCGACGATGATCACCATGATCAATACGACGACGAACTGCATGATGGTTCCGATGGTGAGCGTCATCTTCGCGGAGTCGCCGAGAGCCTCCACCGGGATGTCGGCCGCCAGACCCGTGATCTCGACGCCCTCCGGGCCCGTCACCTCATCCGGTCGCGACATCGTGAGCGACACCCGACCGCTGGTGGCCAGGGCGATAAAGGTGCTGATCATGGGTGCGATCACCCAGATGCCCACGAGAACAGCGATCGCTAATACCCAGTTGTAGATCGCGCGGCGATCCTTGTCTGCAGCGGGCGCACCGGTAGTTGTGCCGCCTGTGGCCGGGCGGTTGTTGGAAGACTTGTCGTTGGTCGACATTGTCACTCCTTATCGATCATCGTTGGTATCGAAGAACGATAACAACGATAAACGATATGCCAATGGTGTCAACCCCTGGTCGATATCCACCCGGCTCGGCGGCCAACGGGCCTAGGGTTCATCTATGGATGACATGCATCTCTGCCGCCCGGTGACGCGTCGGCTCATGCGCGCGGCCACCACAGCGGTGCTCGCGCTGACTTTCGGCGCGGGAGGGGCGGCGTTCACTCCCGCGCAGGCGCAGGCCCAGGTCTCGGATGTCGTCATTGGCAGCGTGGGCTCGGTGGGAACGTTGTCCGCGGGATCACCCGTCACTGAGGTGCCTGCGCACAACCCGGCCACGGGTCCCTGGCCGGTCACGGATTTCATCACCCCGGAGAACCCGGTGTTCTGGAACCCGGCCGTGGCAACGAACCGGCTGGTCTCGCCGTTCGGGCTGACGACGCCGGTGCAGTGCACCGCATTCCACGGGGTCCTGTTGGAGTGTTTCCAGGAGGACCGTGAGGGAGCGCACCACAAGCTCGTCAGGCTGGCGTCGAATCTCCCCAACGTCAGTGGGTCGTTGCAGCCCGGCGGTGGACCGGGCACGTTCGTCTACGCCGACCCGGCCGGCTGGGGTGTCGGTAGCTGAGGCGAAGGCCGTGTTGCGTGGGCGCGGGCTTGGTGGGGCGCAGGAGTGCCACGTCGGATCAGCCAGGCCGGATCCGGACGAGGATATAGAGGACAAGCCGCGTGCCAGTACCAGCAGTTTCCGCAGGACCTATAGACTGTCGTGGTCGGAAGTAGTGCGCTGATCACTGCTTTCCGAGCCGGACAGAAGAGGAGCCCATGACGGATACGACGTTGCCGCCTGACGCCGGGGGACACGACCGGATCGAGCCGGTCGACATCCAGGCCGAGATGCAGAGAAGCTACATCGACTACTCGATGAGCGTCATCGTCGGGCGAGCGTTGCCGGACGTGCGGGACGGGCTCAAGCCCGTGCACCGCCGCATCCTCTACGCGATGTGGGATAACGGCTACCGGCCGGACCGCAGTTACGTGAAGTCGGCCAAGCCTGTCGCCGACACCATGGGTAACTACCACCCGCACGGCGACTCGGCGATTTACGACACCCTGGTGCGCCTCGCGCAGCCGTGGGCGATGCGGTATCCGATGGTCGACGGCCAGGGCAACTTCGGTTCCCGCGGCAACGACGGCGCGGCCGCCATGCGTTACACCGAGTGCAAGATGACCCCGCTCGCCATGGAGATGGTGCGGGACATCGAGAAGAACACGGTCGACTTCCAGCCGAACTACGACGGCAAGACCTCCGAGCCGGTCGTTCTCCCGTCGCGCGTACCGAACCTGCTGATCAACGGCTCGAGCGGCATCGCCGTGGGCATGGCCACCAAGATGCCCCCGCACAACCTGCGGGAGGTCGCCGAGGCCGTCTACTGGATGCTCGACAATCCCGAGGCGACTGACGAGGAATCCCTTGAGGCGTGCATGGAGCGCATCAAGGGGCCGGACTTCCCGACCGCCGGCTTCATCGTGGGCGACCAAGGCATCAAGGACGCCTACCGCACCGGTCGCGGCTCGATCCGCATGCGCGGCAAGACCTCCATCGAGGAGGAGGGCAACCGGACGGTCATCGTCATCACGGAACTGCCCTACGAGGTCAACCCGGACAACATGATCCTGTCGATCGCCGAGCAGCTGCGCGACGGCAAGATCGCCGGAATCTCCAAGATCGACGACGAGTCCTCGGACCGCGTCGGCCTGCGCATCGTCATCACGCTCAAGCGTGACGCGGTCGCGAAGGTGGTCCTGAACAACCTCTACAAGCACTCGCAGCTGCAGACGTCGTTCGGCGCCAACATGCTGTCGATCGTCGACGGCGTCCCGCGCACCCTGCCGATCGACCAGCTGGTCCGCCTGTACGTGACGCACCAGATCGAAGTGATCGTCCGTCGCACCCAGTACCTGCTGGACGAGGCCGAGAAGCGGGCCCACATCCTGCGCGGACTGGTCAAGGCACTCGACGCGCTGGACGAGGTCATCGCCCTCATCCGCCGGTCGGAGACCGTCGACATCGCGCGCCAGGGCCTCAAGGACCTCCTGGACATCGACGATGACCAGGCACAGGCGATCCTCGACATGCAGCTCCGTCGCCTCGCGGCGCTCGAACGGCAGAAGATCATCGACCAGCTCGCCGCGATCGAGCTCGAGATCGCGGACTACAAGGACATCCTCGCCCGCCCCGAGCGTCAGCGCTCGATCGTCGGCGACGAGCTCCGCGAGATCGTCGAGAAGTACGGCGACGACCGTCGCACGGTCATCATCCCCGCCGACGGCGACGTGCGCGATGAGGACCTCATCGCCCGCGAGGACGTGGTGGTCACCATCACCGAGACCGGCTACGCCAAGCGGACCCGAACCGACCTCTATCGCGCCCAGAAGCGCGGCGGCAAGGGAGTGCGCGGCGCAGAGTTGAAACAGGACGACATCGTGCGTCACTTCTTCGTCTCCTCCACGCACGACTGGCTGCTGTTCTTCACCACCAAGGGCCGCGTCTACCGGATCAAGGCGTACGAGCTGCCCGAGGCCAACCGCACCGCACGCGGCCAGCACGTGGCCAACCTCCTGGCATTCCAGCCGGAGGAGCGGATCGCCGGCGTCATCCGGATCAAGGGCTACCAGGACGCGCCCTACCTGGTCCTGGCCACCCGCAACGGCCTGGTCAAGAAGTCGAAGCTCGAGGATTACGACTCCCCGCGCTCGGGCGGTCTCATCGCCGTCAACCTGCGCGACGGGGACGAGCTGGTGGGCGCCGCGCTCGCCGGACCGGACGACGACCTGCTGCTGGTCTCCGAGAAGGGCCAGTCGATCCGCTTCCACGCCAACGACGACACGCTGCGCCCGATGGGACGCGCCACCTCGGGCGTCATGGGCATGCGGTTCAACGACGGGGACGCACTGCTGAGCATGTCCGTCGTGCGCGCCGACACCTCGGACCAGGAGAAGTACTTCCTGCTCGTGGCCACCGAGCGCGGCTACTCCAAGCGCACCGCACTGAGCGAGTACACCGCACAGGGCCGCGGCGGCAAGGGCGTCCTCACGCTCATGTTCGACCCCAAGCGCGGCAAGCTCGTGGGTGCGACGATCGTGGAACTGCAGGACGAGCTGTACGCCATCACCTCCAGCGGTGGCGTGATCCGCACGTTCGCCAAGCAGGTCCGCAAGGCGGGACGCCAGACCAAGGGCGTGCGCCTGATGAACCTGGCCGAGAACGATGCGCTGCTGGCGATCGCCCGCAACGCGGACGAGCCCGACGAAGAGGACCGGTCCGAGGCCGAGTCCGTCGAGGAGGCGTAAGCCATGACCGAGCCGACCGATCCGGCCGCCGGAGGACCCACACCGAAGGGTTCCGCCCCGGCGCCCGGATATGGCACCACCGGGCAGGCCTCACAGGCGGGGTCGACGGACTCGGGGTTGTCGTCGTCGTCATATAGTTCCTCGACTCCCTCCGGCGCGGACACCGACAGCTCCACGTCGGGCACCGCGGCGAGCACGTCGGCCACCGACGGTTCCACCGCGGGTGAGACGGCGACCACCGCGTTCCCCGCCGCGTCGCAGCACCGCGCCGAGGGCTCCTCTGGAGGGGTCTCCACGGCGCACTCCGGAGGCGCCGCCGGCCGGGCCGCCCCGATCGTCTCGCCCACTCAGCGGCGCGGGCCGCTCGAGTCGACCCTCGTGCTGCGCCGCATCGATCCCTGGTCGGCGTTCACCACGGTGCTGGGCGTGATGTTCGCGCTCTACCTGGTGTGGATGGTCGCGATCGGCGTGACGTATCTGCTGCTGTCCGGCATGGGCGTCTGGGACCGGCTCGGCGGGCTGCTGTCCGGCGTCGCGGGGGATGAGTCGGCGTCCGTGATCGGGCCGTCGACGATCTTCCTCTACAGCGGTGGAGTCGGCCTGCTCAACGTGCTGCTGCTGTCGATCCTGGCGACGCTCGCGGTGTTCATCTACAACCTCGCGGCCGGTCTGACGGGCGGCGGCGTCCAGGTGACGCTCAGCGACCGACGGAACTGATCGCCGGATCCGGTGGCGACGCGCCGCCGGACGTGCCGCCTCGCAATTCGGTTGAAACCGCGCAGGTCAGCGGTCGATTTGGGATTGCGAACGGGTGTCGGGTAGATTAATCCATCGGTACGAGGGCCTATAGCTCAGGTGGTTAGAGCGCCAAACTGATAATTTGGAGGTCGGAGGTTCAAGTCCTCCTAGGCCCACTCCGACAGGCAGACGCCGGATCCGCAGTGCCGGGTCCGGCGTTTATGCTTGGAGGTGCGCGTCGGCCTAGCGGACGACGCACGGGGCCTTAGCTCAGTTGGTAGAGCGCTGCCTTTGCAAGGCAGATGTCAGGGGTTCGAATCCCCTAGGCTCCACAGAAGTAGTAACTGCTCGCGGAGATGACGCGAGTGCGCATTCTGGCCCGGCCTGAGAGAGCAGCGCGGCCGAACCCGGTGGGGGAGGGCGTCCCACACCCGTCCCGGGCACCGGACAATTCGCGGGTAGCGTCGGTCGTCATGAAGACTCGGCCCGGCTCATGGACGCCGTTCATCGTGATCGCCGCGGTGGTCCTGGTCGCGCTGATGTCCAGTGCCACCCCGACGCCCCTGTATGTGGATTACCAGGAACTCTGGGGCACCAGCGGCACGACCATCACGATCGTCTACGCGGTGTACTGCATCGCCGTCCTCATCCCGCTGCTTTTCCTCGGCCGCCTGTCCGATGCGGTCGGCCGCCGGCCCGTCATCCTGGCCGGCCTGGCGCTGCTCACCGTCAGCGTGGGCATGCTCGCCCTGGCGCCCAATGTGGGATCGCTCATCGCCGCGCGCATCTTGCAGGGCATCTCGGTCGGCCTCATCACCGGGCCGGCGGCCGCGGCCCTGATCGAGCTCCATCCGCGCCGCGATGCCCGGGTCGGCGCGCTGACCAACAGCTCCACCACGAATTTCGGCATCGCCGGTGGCGTTCTCCTCGCCGGGCTGGTGGCCACGTTGTCGTCGTCGCCCCTGGTTTTTCCTTTCGCCATCATCGGGACGGCGACGGTCGCGCTCTTCGGCGCGGTTCTGGCGCTGGTCCCCGAGACATCGGGAGGCGGGTCCACCGTCCGGGAGGCGCTGCGCGTGCGGCCCCCGACGGTGCCTGCGAGTATGCGCGGGGCGTTCGCCCTGGCCGCGGTGTGCGTCGCGGTGTCGTGGTCGGTCGGCGGCGTCTTCCTCGGGCTCGGCGGTGCGATCTCGCGCGACCTCCTGGGGCGGTCGGACTACATCGTCACCGGACTCGTGGTGGCCTCGCTCCAGGCCGCCGCCGGCGTGGCGCAGCTGGTGTGGAACCTTCGGTTCGGTCCTGACGACTGGCGGCGCGGGATGACCGTCGGTGTGTTGCTCATGCTGCCGGGGCTCGTCGTGGCGTCGGTGTCCCTCGAGACTCGGTCGGTGCCCGGTTTCCTCGCCGCCGCCGCCCTCGCGGGGCTGGGGATGGGCCTGCTGTTCCTCATCGGGACCACGCTGGTCGCCCGGAGCGCGCCCGGCGAGTTGCGCGGGCAGGTGTTCGCGGCGCTGTACCTGGTGGCCTACACCTCGCTCGGGCTCCCGGCGGTGCTGGCGGCGCTGGTCGCGGAGCAGATCGGGCTCATCCCGGCGTATCACCTGCTCGCGGCGGTCGCCGCGGTGGTCGCGGCGATCTCACTCGGCGTGGTGCTGCGGGGCCGGGGCGCTGTGGAGCAGTAGTGGCCGGTGGAAGGTGGCGTGCGGCCGGCTGTCCAGCCCTCAGCTGCTCAGCGCCTGCGCGGCGGCCACCAC
>NZ_JAALDM010000123.1 GCF_014144865.1 Dietzia aerolata
CCCTCGGCGAGCCTCTCCCCCAGCGCGGCGGCCACGTCGCCGCCGGCCTTGGACACCAGCACGCCGGCCACGGCGGTCGACAGGACCGGGCCGGGCGCCATGCGTGCGGCGGCGGTCTCGAGCATGCAGGCCAGGTCCACGATCTCCGCGCCGGCGCCGCCGTGCTCTTCGGCGATCGCCACGCCGAACAGTCCCAGTTCGGCGAGCTGCGGCCACAGGGCCTTCCAGGCGTCAGGGTCAGTTTCCTGGGCGCGTACCGTGGTCACGGGATCGGCGGACTTGGCCCAGGCCTTGATCGAACTCTGAATCTCGGTCTGATCCGGGGTGGTGGCAATGCTCACGTATGACTCCTCGGCACAACGGGGTTCGCTAGCAGCACGACCACCTGTGATCGTGCCCTCCCCCACATAATAGAACCTGTTCTAGGAAACGTGTTCTAGAATGCATCAGCACGGCCCGATCCGCACAACCGGGTCCCAGACCCACCCAGCGCAGAAGGTTCGCCCATGACCAGAAGCTCGACCGCCGCCGACGCCATCGGTGGTGGCGCACCCGCCCAGGCCATCCGCACCGAGGAGCCCACCTCGTCGTCGCAGCGCGAGCGGCGTCGCCGCATTCTCGATGCGACTCTCGCCCTCGCGGCAAAGGGCGGTTACGAGGCCGTGCAGATGCGCGCGGTCGCGGAGAAGGCCGAGGTCGCGGTGGGTACCCTCTACCGTTATTTCCCCTCCAAGGTGCACCTGCTCGTCTCGGCGCTGGCCCGCGAGTTCCGCCGCCTGGACCAGCGCACCGAGCGCAGCGCCCCGCCCGGGGACACGGCGCAGGAGCGGATGAAGGTCGTGGTGGAGATGATCACCAAGGCCATGCAGAGCCAGCCTAACCTCACCGAGGCCATGACGCGCGCGTTCATGTTCGCCGACGCGTCCGTGGCCAACGAGGTCGAGGAGGTGGGCTTCTATATGGACCGGATCATCGCCCGCGCCATGGCCCAGGGCACGCCGGACGAGGTGCAGTTGTCCATCGCGCGTGTCGTGTCGGACGTGTGGATGTCCAACCTCGTCGCGTGGCTCACCCGCCGCTCGTCGGCCGCGGATGTCAGCCAGCGGCTGGCCCTGACCATCGATCTGCTGCTCGGCACGGACGATTCGCCGCGCCGCGCGCGCCTGCACACGGCGATCGGCAACGGCAACGGCGAGGGCGAGAACGGCCACGGTCCCGCCGAGTCAGGAACCACCGCCGCCGCGGGAGACGCCCCGGAGCACGACGACGACGCCGTCACCCCCTAGCCCGCCCGGCAGCACCCCGGGCTCTCGTCCAGGGGCTCTGGCCAGTTCCGGAAAGCAATCTTTCGGCCATTTCGAGCATCCGTGGAACCAGGTGGCCGTCGCGGGCCGTCGTACGTGGTGACGAGCACTCATCACCATCGGGGGGCCCATGGCTGACATCACCGACGTTCACCCGGAGAACCTGCGCGCTCTTGCCGGGACTCTTGTCGCGAAGGATCAGATCCTTGACGGCCGGACCCCGGCGGGTGCCTTGACCACCCTCGCTCAGGCGCTGCGCGGGTCCCTGATCGACGCCTCCCATAACGGGGTCTCACTCGACATCCTGAACATCCAGGAGCAGGTCGTCACCCATATCAATTCCGAGGTCAGGGCGCTGAACGAGGGCGCGGAAATCATCCAGAACGCTGACCAGGACAACGCAGCGGCCATGTGCGTCATGGAGCCGCCACGATGACGCTGACCATCTCTGCGGTCTCGGCGTGGGATTTCGCGACTGTCGCCGCGCAACTGGATAACCTCCGTGCCGATCAGCCGGTGTTCGAGGAGTCGGCAGCCGAGATCGAGCAGAAGGTCGCTTCCACTCTCGGCGGGTTCGAGTGCTACACGGTGTCGGTGTCGACGGACAGCTGCGACGCCCTGGTCCGGAAAGTCAGGGACATCGGTCAGAAGCTCGAGCGCCTGATTGCGGCCCTCGACACGTTCTGCGCCACCGCGCCCGATCTCCGCCGCAAACTATTGAAAGACAGGGCCGCGGCGATCGAGGCCCTGTGCCGGGTGGAGGACGATGGCACGGTTCGGCCACCATTGATCATCGGGGAGCCCACCGACCCGGAGGTCATCCAGGCCCACGAGGAGGGCGCCGCTACGGCCACAAGGTTCCAGGATCGGATCATGCCGACCTTGGATGAGCTGAAGGCGCTGGACCTCGAGGCCGCCAACGTCCTCTGTGATATTTCCGGTGAGAAGCCGTACGTGTTCTACCCGTACGACCCCGACAAGGCCTCGATCGATCCCAGGACGCTGGCCGCTACCACCACAGTTTCGACCAGTACCGGGGCCACAAAAACCGCCGCTATGGCTCTCGACGCCTCGAGCACGGTCCTCCGCGGGTTCCCGATCTTCGGCAACGTTCTGAACCTCGGCATCGGATTAGCAACCAGTCCGGAACAGGAAAGCGTGGTTGAAACCCTCGCCATCGAGGGCGGCGGCATCGCCGCCGCGGCAGGCTCCGCTGCCGTCGCCGGCGCGACCGCCGGAAGTGTCGTGCCCGGGTGGGGAACCGCAGCCGGGTTCGTCGGCGGCTTGATTGGAGGCGTCGCGAGCACAACAGTCCTGCGGGACTACGTCAACGAAAAGCGCGCTGATGGAAAGGAGGGGTACTGGTGATCAAGTACCGCTGGGATCCTGATGCGGAGGGGCCGATCTCAGTCGAATGGCGCCGCCGCATGTTCACTGACAACACCAGGCGGGCGCTGATCGCCTGTGTCGGTTTCACGATGCTCGGCGTCTTCGGATTATTCCTTGCGCTGCGCGCCGCGACGACGTGGAATTCCCACAACTCTGTGATCCTCATCTGGGTGGGCGTGGGAGCGCTGGGGGCCGGAGCCGCCGCCAATCTCGTCATCCAATCCGAGGTGATCCCCCCGGCGAAAAACGTCGTCCGCGTCGCCGATGGGATCACCGAGGTAAGTAGCACTCGCGGATCGCTCGGTTTTGCGTTCCTGTTCGTAGCCCTACTTGGGCTTGCCACAGTGGTGATCGGGCTTCTCGTCGGCATGCAGCAGGGCATCATTCCGCAGGACAGACGAGGCAACGTCTACTCGGTGTCGTTTATTCTCATCTTTCTGCTCGGTTCGACGCTCTTTCTCCTCACTTTCCGCCCGATGGGGTTCCACCTGGAGTTCTCGCCGCTCGGCGTGTACGCCAACATCGGTGAGTTAACGGCTGAAATCCCCTGGGACTCCATCGTCGAACTCAACACGCACTACGGAAATGGTTTCGGGCACAACGACGGGATCGGGTTGGTCATCACCGATCAGGAGTTAGTTCGCGGCATAAAGCGTCGATCGCCGTCAGACCCCGTCCCGTTGGCACTGCACTTCTTCAATGTCGACGAGGACACGTTGTACAACGTCTTCGTCGCGGCGCATCTTCATCCCGTGGTCAGGCAGCTCTTCGGCACCGAGGAGGGACGATGCCTGTTCGATGGCCCGCCCCGCCACCTACGGCATGCGATGGCCCTCACCGAGGTCTGGATGCCGTGGGAGCAGGAAGTCCACAAAGCGCTCAGCCGAGTCGCCACCGATCCCACCGAGCCAGCGGCGCTGGCGCAGCCCACCGAGCCAACCGAGTCCGCCGACCCCGCGCTCTAATGCACCCACCGGCGCCACGACATTCGTCGCAGTCCTCGCTACCTCGACATTCCCGCGGAGCTACGCCGAAGAATTGCGCGCAAACGCAAAGAAGGATTTCGAATGGTGAGCAACGCAGGGCCTGACGACGCAGTGCAGGTCACGTCACTTGAGTGGCGCCGGCACTTCTACCGGGTCGGCAGTGGCCCGGCACTTGTCGGCTGTGTCGTCGCCTCACTCATCGCCATCATCGGTTTCACCGGTGCTGTTCTCGCTGCAGCGCAATGGGATTCTCACAACGCTGTGGTCCTGATCTGGGCAGGCACGGGATTGTTCGGATCGGGTATGGCCGCGAGTCTGATCTTCCAGTCCCAAATTCTCCCCCCGGCGATGAATACCGTCAGCATCTCCAACGGGGTCACCGTTGTTCGCAGCGCGGGGGGAATGCAGAGCTTTGTCTTCGTGTCCGTGGCGATGCTCGGATTCGTCATGCTGTTCATCGGATTGCTCGTCGGAATGCGTCATGGAGTGATCCCGCAGGACAGGCGCGGCAATGTCGTGACGGTCTCGTTATTTCTTGTTTTCGTACTCGCCATGCTGATCAGACAGCTTCTCGTCACCCGGGTAGGACATGCCCTGGAGTTTTCGCCACACGACCTGTACGTCCACATCGGCGAGACCAGGGCAGAGATCCCATGGAACTCCATCGTCGAGACACACTTGCACCACGGAAAAGGAATTGGGCACAACGACGGTATCGGGCTCACCATCACAGACCAGGCCTCTGTCGCCGAACCCATGTTCACCGGCGAACCCCGACGTCTGCCGGGCGCTCCCCTCCCCATCGCGCTTTTCAATTTCAGCGTCGATGAGGACACGCTGTTCAACGTCATCGCCGCTGCCCACTCGCATCCCGAGGTCAGGCAGCTATTCGGCAGCGAGGAGGGAAGAGTCCTGTTCGACGGACCTTCCCGCGACCTGCGTCGGACGATGCGCCGCTCGGAGGTCTGGTTACCGTGGGAGCGAGGCGTTCATGCAGCGCTTTACCCCGTCGCCCCCGCCACATCCGACAATCCCGGCGCGCCAGAAATACTGGCCCCGGACACGGCCCCGGCTCCTGTCCCGGCCACCGAGGACACGGCAGTCCCCGGATCGGCGGACACGACCCTGGGCTGACGCGGTTGCCCGGGTCGCGACAGCTGGGCCCTGGCCTGTGTCCTTGGCCAGGGCCCGCGAGCAGTCAGGGAACCACGACAGTCGGGACGTCCCGCACCACGTCGGAGACATCAGCCGACCACCGGAGCGGACCGTCTGACGGACTCCAGTCGGTCAGGAGCTCGGAGACCTTGGTCGTCATCGCCCGGCCGAGCCGCAGGAACGAGGTCTCGGCCCGCTCGTCGACCTCGCCGAGGATGAGCCACCACGCCCACGCCACGGCGCCAGCGTTCGCCACGAAGTCCGGCACCACGACGATCCCGCGAGCGGTGAGATCGAGCTCGGCATCAGCGGTAGTGGCGGCGTTGGCTGCCTCGACGATCACCGGGGCCGTCACCTGCGAGCAGTTCTCGGCGGTGATCGCGTACGAGACCGCGGCGGGAACCAGGATGTCGACGTCCATGCCGAGGATCGCGTCGCGGTCCAGTCGCTGCACGCGGGCGGGAACGGCGTCGCGGTCGATCTCGCCATAGCGGTCGCGGGTCTCCAGCAGCGCGGGCACATCGAGCCCGGCCGGGTCGTAGAGGGTGCCGGCGGCATCGGCCAGCGCCACCACCCGCATTCCGGCTTCGTGCAGGTACCAGGCGGCGCCGCCGCCCATGGTGCCCACGCCCTGGATGGCGACGCTGGTCCGTTCGATGTCCAGGTCACGCACGCTCGCGGCGGCCAGGCACGCCTGCGCGACTCCGTACCCGCCGATCACATCGCCCAGCAGTCCGCCGGGCACCTCCGAGCACAGGCCCCGATAGATGCGGTCGGTGGTCGCGACGCAGTTCGATGACCGCTCGATCGCCGCGTGATACGACTGGCGCATCCCCAGCCGGGCGAACACCTCGTCGATGAGCTGCTGCGTCACTCCCAGATCCTCGGCAGTCACCCAGTGCCGGTCGAGGAACGGGTGCATGGCCTCGCAGAAACGGGTCAGGACATCCACGGCGCGAGGATCCTTGGGATCGAAATCGATGCCGCCCTTCGCGCCTCCGACGGGCAGGTCGAATGCCGCGGTCTTGCGGGTCATGCCGCGGGCCAGGTCCTCGACCTCACGCAGGGTGCAGCCGGCCCGCATGCGGGTGCCGCCGGTCGCCAGTCCCCCGACGAGGGTGTCCACCACCAGGTATCCGCGGGCACCAGTGAGTGAGTCCTCCCAATGCAGCCGCAGGTACGGCTCGCGGTGCGCCCGGCCCGGGGCCACCGTCGCCGGCGCTGGCGCGGGTGCGTCCGCCGGCTGGAGGGCGGCACCCGTCGTAGCCGGGCCTACCCCGGGGTTGCTTGCCTTGCCGGGAATCTCGATCGACGTCATGATGCTCGCCTCCTCGCTGTGGCATCCGCCCGTCGGGGCGGTGTCGTCGACCGGACGATCCGGTGACGTACTCCCAGGATGAGAGGCATTTTGCGGCCGGTCCAGCGAGGATTGGTGGAGTCCACCGTTCAGTTTTCCTGCACGATCCCCGCCGCCCTCCTTACGCTGACGCCATGGAGCCGTCACTGCACCGCTTGCGGTTGCTCCACGAGTTGGAGCGACGTGGCACGGTCACGGCCGTCGCGACGGCCCTCGACTACACCGTGTCGGCAGTGTCCCAGCAACTGGCGCTCCTTGAACGGGAGGCCGGGACGCCGTTGTTCGAGCGGAGGGGCCGCGGCCTGGTGCTCACCGAGGCCGGGCTCCTGCTCGCCGGGCACGCGCGCACGATCCTCGCGGCGGTCGAGGACGCGGGGCACGCGATGGAGTCGGCGCGCTCGGGCGGCGCCACCACATTGACGGCCGGCGTGTGGGCGTCAGTGGCCACGGCGCTACTGCCTGCCGGACTCACCATCCTGGGCCGCGACCACCCGGAGATCAGCGTCCGAACCCGGGAGCTCGCACCCGAGGACACCACCGGCGCGGTCCGCGATGGATCGCTGGACCTGTCGTTCGTGCTGGACTACTCGAGCTATCCGATGGCCCGGGTTCCCGATCTCGTCCGTGTCCCGATCGCGGTCGAGTCCTTGCACGCAGTCGTCCCGACGGGATCGATCCGCGCCGATGAGGTATCGCTGCCGGACCTCGCGGGCGCGCCCTGGGTGATCGCCCATCCGCGGTCCCATTTCGGACGCGCGGTCCGGATCGCCTGCCGTGAGGCCGGCTTCGATCCGGAGGTGAAGCACGAGGCCGGCGAGCAGTCGACGGCGCTCGCGTTGGTGGCCGCCGGGCTGGGCGTGACCGTCGCCTCCGACCTCGGCCTCGTCCCCACACCCGAGGGCGTCGACATCCTCCCGCTCGTCGAGGCACCGACCCGCACTGTGTCCATTGCGTTCCGGGAGCGCGACACCCGGCGCCGCCCGCTGCAGGCGTTCGTCGATGCGGTCGCCGAAGGCGCGGCCCACCTCGGGCTCACCCCGGCAGCCTGACCCCGGCCGGCCCGCGCCCCGCGCCAGCTAGTGCCGCCGCGCGAGGAAGTCCGGCCGCCGCGGAGTGCCCGCGTACGGCTCGGTCAGCGCGTTCTCGACACTGTTGAACACGATGAACACGTTGGCCCGCGGCATGGGCGTGATGTTCCCGCCGGAGGCGTGCAGCGCGTTGCAGTCGAACATCGTCATGGACCCCGCCGGGCCGGTCAGCACGTCGAGCCCGTGCGAGCGGTACAGCTCGGTGATGTGTTCCTCGGACGGCACCCCGACCTTCGGCGCGGTCGTCACGAGCGACTCCTTGTAGTAGTCCTCCGGCGTCTCGCCCGCGCACTGCACGAAGTACTTCTGGGTGCCCGGCATGATCATGAGCGGCCCGTTGTAGGTGCGGTTGGGGGTGAGCGCGATCGAGGCACTGCAGGCGCGCGGCCGGGGCATGCCGTCCTCGGCGTGCCAGGTCTCGAAGTCCGAGTGCCAGTAGAAGGCCCCGCCGGCGAATCCGGGTTTGTAGTTGAGCCGGCTCTGGTGCACGTACACCTCGGAGCCGAGGATCTCGCGGGCCAGGTCGAGGGCGCCGGAGCGCTCGACGGCCTCCCACACCACGTCGCTGAGCAGGTGCACGTCGAAGATGGAGCGAACGGCCTCGCTGCCGGATTCGCGGATGATGCGCGGGTCGTCGGCCATGGCCGGGTCCTCGCCGATCCGGCGCAGCTCCTCGAGGCAGGCATCGATCCGGTCATCGTCGAGCGCACGGTCGCGCTGGATGTAGCCGCGCTCGGCAAAGTCGCGGACCTCGGGATCGTCCAGGTCGGACCACACCACGGGGTCCGGTCGGTCGACGATCACCGGGGCACCGCTCACGCGGGTGACGTAGTCATCGACGGCCAGGGGCATTGTTCTCCTCTCGGTTGGTGGCGCGTGATTCTCATGCGCCTCTCAGCCCGACCGTAGAAGCCCCCTCGACCCCGGACAACCGGTCACCCACTCACGTATCCTCGACCTTTATCCACCGCCGGCGCGGGTTCGCCGCCGCCGAGCCACGTCCGCAAGTGGGCGAGGAACTGTGCGGAGAGGGTGTCGCGCCACCCCACCACGTCGCCGGACATGTGGGGACTGATGTGCGCGCCAGGCACCGTCCAGAGCGGGTCGCCCTCGGGAAGAGGTTCGACGACGACGACGTCGAGGTGCGCCGAGAGTCGGCCGGATTCCAACTCCACGGTCAATGACGGCTGATCGATGAGCTCGCCGCGACCGACGTTGATCACATGGGCACCATCGGCAAGTGCCGCCAGCTCCTGCGCACCGAGCATCCCCCGGGTGTCTTCGGTCAGGGGCGCGACCATCACCAGGTGGTCGATGCCAGGAAGATGGTGGGCCAGGTGCGCGGACTCCACGACGTGACCGAAATCAGGGTCGTGGTCTCGTCGTCGTCGTCCGGCTCCACAGACGTCGAGCCCCACGGCGCGTAACAGTCGCGCGGTGGCCCGCCCGATCCCGCCTGTTCCGACGATCAGGGCGCGGCGGCCGGCCACCCGCGTGGTCTCGCGGTGACGCCACTGCCCGGCGCGCTGGAGTGCCTCGGTCTCGTGCAGGCGTTTGTCGTGGGCCATGACGCAGGCCAGCACGTACTCGGCGATGGGGCCGTCGAAGACGCCGCGGGCGTTGGTGACCAGCACGTCGGAGGCGCGCAGCTCGTCGAACAGGAGCTTGTCGACGCCGGCGGCGGCCACGTGGATCCAGCGCAGGGAGTCGGCGGCGTGCCAGGCGGCGGCCAGGGCGCCGGAGAAGATGTCCCAGACGAGCAGGACCTCGGCGCCCGGGAGGGCCTCGGCGAGGGTGTCGGCGGTGGCGACCCGCACGTCGGCGAGCTCGCGCACGGCAACCAGGTCGCTCGGTTCGGGGACCCCGTCGGCGGTGAGGAGCACGACGGTCGGGCGGTGCCCGCTCTCGGTTCCGGTCGGGCGCTGGGGCTCTGGCTGGCGCGTCATGGGACCACCGTAACCCGGCAGAAAAAGAGTGTTGTCGGATTGTTGACAATCTTGCCTTGCGGTCACACACTTGCCGCATGAGCGCGAACCTGTCCCCCGTCCTCAAGCAGGCCACGCCCGTCGTGGTGGACCACGCCTCCGGCTCGTGGATCCACGGCACCGACGGCCGCGACTACCTCGACTTCACCACCGGCATCGGCGTCACCTCCACCGGCCACTGCCACCCGGAGGTGGTGGCGGCCGCGCAGGCGCAGTGCGCCAAGATCATCCACGCGCAGTACACGACCGTCATGCACCAGCCGCTGCTCGAGCTCACCACGAAGCTCGGCGAGCACCTGCCGGCGGGCATCGACTCGGTGTTCTACGCCAACTCCGGCTCGGAGGCCGTCGAGGCCGCGGTGCGCCTGGCGCGCATGGCCACCGGCCGGCAGTACATCGTCACCGTCCAGCGCGGGTTCCACGGCCGCACCGTCGCCGCCGCGAGCCTCACCACCGCCGGCACGCGGTTCGCCGCCGGGTTCGGCCCGCTCATGTCGGGCGTCGCCCAGACCCCCTACCCCGACGCACTGCGGCTGGGGATGACCGAGGACGAGGCCGTGGACTACGCGCTGGCCGAGTTCGACTTCCTGCTGGCCACCCGCGTCGACCCGCGCGAGTTGGCGGGGATCGTGATCGAGCCGGTGCTTGGCGACGGCGGCTACATGGCCGTTCCGCAGCGCTACCTGCAGGGACTACGCGAACGCGCCACCGCGCACGGGGCGCTGCTGGTGCTCGACGAGGTGCAGGCCGGTGTCGGGCGCACCGGCCGGTTCTGGGGACACCAGCACACCGACGGGCTGGTCCCGGACGTGATCATCACCGCCAAGGGCATCGCCTCCGGCTTCCCCATCTCCGCGATCGCCGCGCCGGAGGAGATCATGGCCAAGGCCTGGCCCGGCTCGCAGGGCGGCACCTACGGCGGCAACGCGGTGGCGGCGGCGGCCGCGGTGGCCACGCTCGAGGTGGTCGAGCGCGAGGGCCTGGTCGCCAACGCCGCGG
>NZ_JAALDM010000124.1 GCF_014144865.1 Dietzia aerolata
GCTGCCGCGGCCGCGGGATCGCGTCGGTCGCCGGAGGCCTCCGACAGGTCGGCGCCGGCGCAGAACGTGCCGCCGGTGTGGCCGAGGACCACCACACGGGCGGTGTCGTCCCCGGCGGCCCGCTCGAGCGCGGCGAGGAGTTGCTCGACGAGTGCGCCCGAGATGGCGTTGCGGTTGTGCGGGGAGTCCAGCGTGATGCGCGCGGCACCGCCGCGGCTCTCGTACCGCACAAGGGCCTGTTCGGTCATGCCCGACACCTCAGTAGCTCCGGGGCAGCCCGAGATTGTGCTGGGCCACGTAGTTGAGGATCATCTCCCGGCTCACCGGCGCGATGCGGGGCAGGCGCGAGGCGGCGAGCAACCCGGCCAGTCCGTACTCCACCGAGAGCCCGTTGCCGCCGAGGGTCTGGATGGCCTGGTCGACGGACCGCGCGGAGACCTCGCCGGAGGCGTACTTGGCCATGTTCGCGGCGTCGCCGGCGAGGTCGTCACGGCCGGCGTCCACGAGGGCCGCGGCCTTGCGCATCATGAGCCGCGCGAGCTCGAGCTCGATCTTGCACTGCGCGAGAGGATGCGCGATGCCCTGGTGGGCGCCGATGGGCGTCTTCCACACGGAGCGCTCGTTGGCGTACTTCGTGGCGCGGTCCAGGGCGAAGCGGGCGGTGCCGCAGGCCATGCCGGAGGCCATGATCCGCTCGGGGTTGAGGCCGGCGAAGAGCATGAGCAGCGCGGTGTCGCCGTCGCCGATGAGGGCGTCGGCGGGGAGCCGGATGTCGTCGAAGTACAGCTGGAACTGCCGCTCCGGGGTGCGGACCTCGGTGGGGATGTGGGTCTTCTGCAGGCCCGGGGCGTCGGTCGGCACCATGAACAGGGCGGGTTCGAGGCGGCCGCTGGACGAGCCCTCGAGCCGGGCCACCACGAGGATCGCGTCGGCCTGGTCGACGCCGGAGATGTAGGTCTTCTGGCCGCTGAGCACGAAGTCGGAGCCGTCGCGGCGGGCTGTGGTGGTGATGGCGTGCGAGTTGGAGCCGGCGTCGGGTTCGGTGATCGCGAACGAGGTGATGAGCTCGCCGGAGGCGATCCCGGGCAGCCACTGCTTCTTCTGTTCCTCGGTGCCGAAGCGGGAGATGATGGTGCCGTTGATCGCGGGCGAGACGACCATCATGAGCAGTCCGGCGCCGGCGGCCGAGAGCTCCTCCTCGACGATGGAGAGTTCGGTCATGCCCGCGCCGCCGCCGCCGTATTCCTCGGGGAGGTTGACGCCGAGCAGGCCGAGCTGGCCGGCTTCCTTCCAGAGCTCGTCGGTGGTCTCACCGGCGTCGTGCTTCTCCCGCATGTACTCCATGCCGTAGCGGGAACCGAGGTCGAAGGCGACCTTCCGCAGCGCCTGCTGCTCCTCGGTGTCGATCACGGGGTTGGGGATCTGTGAGATGTCGGTCATCGTTGTCACTCCTGTTCGGCGTCAGTTGCGGTGTCGGTGTCGGTGTCGGTGTCGACGACGACGACGAGGACGGCCCCCGACTCGACCTGGGTCCCCACCTCGACGGGCAGTTCGGAGACGATCCCGTCGACAGCGGCGGAGATGGTGTGTTCCATCTTCATGGCCTCCATCCACAGCAGCGGCTGGCCAGCGGTGACCTCGTCCCCCACCGCCACGGCGACGCGGATGACCGCTCCGGGCATGGGGGCCAGCAGCGAACCTGCGGCGACCTCGGCGGCGGGGTCGGTGTAGCGGGGCGGCTCGGTGAGCGAGACCGGACCGAGTGGGGAGTCCACCTCGACGACGGTGTCGGTGCCCGGGGCCTCGTAGCGGGAGACCGTGAAGGTGCGGCGCACTCCCCTGACCTCGAAGACGGCCGAGTCGGCGTCCACCTGCACGACGGTGACGGTCTCCGCGAGGTCGCCGGCGGGGCGGGCTCCGGAACGGGTCCGGGTGTAGGCCACCTCGAGCTCGTCCTCGCCGAGGCGGAAGGTGCGCTGCTGCACACTGTGCCCGACGTTGCGGAAGCCTGCCGGGGCCGGTGTCGCCGGCCCCGCGGCGTGCGCGGCGGCCCCGGAGGCCAGTGCCGCG
>NZ_JAALDM010000125.1 GCF_014144865.1 Dietzia aerolata
TCGATCCGCGCGAGGTGGAGCGGGCGGTGTGGACGACCGCGGATGGCGCGATGGTGACGTTCAACGGGATCGTCCGCGATCACGACGGGGACCGCACGGACGTCGTCCACATCGAGTACTCGGCGCATCCGAAGGCCGCGGACATCCTGGCCGCCCTGTGCGTGGATATCGCCGCGGAGGCTACTGAGGCCAGCGGTCCGGCCGGGCAGGTGCGGGTGGGCGCCGTGCACCGGACGGGTGTGTTGCCGGTGGGCGAGGTCGCGGTGGTGGCTGTCGCGGTGGCGCCGCATCGGGCGGAGGCATTCGCGGCGTGCTCGGAGCTCATCGAGCGGCTCAAGCACGAGGTGCCCATCTGGAAGCGGCAGCTGTTCTCCGACGGCCTGTCGGAGTGGGTGGGCGTCGGCGACTGCTAGACGTAGACCGCGGGACGAGAGACTGGCGGGCGGGAGGCTGAAGCGCGAGTCAGCTGGACGGCGCGACCGGTCTATGCAGGCAGGTTGTAGGCCCCGTGTTCGCACATCGTGATTTGCCGCGGGTCATGCCAGATCCTGGGTGCCTTCCGAATTCCGTCTCGCGCGCGGGCCAGTGGGCCCTTGGGTCTGGTGCGATGGCGGTGACCTGATTCGGTGACGATGATCAACTCGCCCAGCGGCCCGGTCCGGTAGGTGCACTTCCCGAAGGTCTTCTCCCGGTGATGCTTTCGGCACAGGCAGGCGAGATTCCACTCATAGGTGGGCCCGCCCTCTTCCGGGTTGTCCTTGTTGAACGCGATCACATGATCCACGTCGCACTTACTGGCGTCCACCTGACAGCCCGGGTGACGGCAGGTTCCGTCACGCAGCCGGATTCGCTCGGCGAGCTTCGCCGGGATGACGTACTTGAGCGCCCTGTCCGGATCGTCGAGCGCGCCCGGGGCGGGGTCGATGATTTCGAACCTCACCTTGGCGTCTTCAGACTCGAGGAGTTCGCGGCAGAGCCACTCGTAGCTGCTGTAGGAGCCGCGAACGAACTCGACCCGGTTCGGCAGCCCCTGAGCGGCCGCGGCGATCACGCTGATCTTGATCGACTCGCCGCCGGCGGCGGCGTTGCCCAGCGTCGGGCGGGGCATATCGGGATCAACCCCGACCTCGCCGAGCTCGATGTCGTCGTCGGTCGCGTCATCGGAAGTGGCGTCGGTCGCGTCGCCGGCGGCGTCGCCCGCCTGCGGCCCAGACGAGGTCGAGCCGGCGAAGTTGGAGCCGGCAGAAGCTGGGCCATCCGATGCAAGGCCGGAAGCTGCAGCTGAGCCCGCGGCGCCGGACTGGGTGGGCTGGTACACCGCGAACGAGGTCAGCACGTCGGCGCGCAGCTGATCCATGGTTCGCTCATCACCGTTGGCCGCGGCCAGATCCGCCTCGGCCTGGATTCGACGGCGGAGCAGCTCGGCGTCCTCGGCCGGCAGCGACGCCCACAGTGAGGCCATGCCGTTTCTGGAACGCTTGAAGCGGATCTTTCGCTCCTTCGCGGCGGCGGCTGCCTCATCCTCCGCTGTCTTCTTGTCGTGCTTGGCGACCGACTGTTCGACCAGTTCGTCCAGCGCGGTCCGGGACGTGCGGTCCCCACCCTCGAGATCGTCAACGAGGCTGGCCACTACTTCCCGCTCGACGATCTCAATGATCGAGTCGGGAACCTCCGCCAGCCGGCATGCCGTGTCGATCGCCATCTGTTCCGGCATCAGGCCTCGCGAGACCGCCTCGCACAAGTGGGACAGCCTGGTGTGGATCTGCTCAGCGGCGGTCACCATGCGGCCGGCGTGCCACACCGTCAGCTGGCAGGCTGCCACCAGATGATCACGCGCCCTCGACGTGGGGTCCAGCCGCGCGTACGCGGGCCGCTTGGCCTTGCGCCCCTCGACAGCGTCCTCTTCGGCACCCTCCTCGGAATCCTCCTCGAGCAGAGCGAACTCCAACACCATCCGCTGAGCCGCTTCCAGTCGGGCGGCGCCGGCCAGGTTAGAGGCCAATGTAGCTGCCCGCGCAGCCTCACTGACCCCCTTGAGGCCGACCATGTCCGTGCGATCGGGAACAGCATGCATCGACGGTGTCGTCGTCGTCATACTCCCCACCCCCAACCCGCACTAACTAGAACGTTAGTACGATCCTACTCCTGGCCGGCGCGTAGT
>NZ_JAALDM010000012.1 GCF_014144865.1 Dietzia aerolata
CCACGGTCGCCGCCGCCATCACCGCCAGCGTCGCCCCGAGCGCCAGCAGGTGCAGCCCGTCGACGGCGAACCGCTCGCCCAGCACCACCACGCCGAGCACCATCGAGATCACGGGCGTCGTGACGGTCGACGCCGGCACCGCCTGGTGCACCGCGCCCGCCTCGAACGACATCTGCTGCAACGTCAACGCCGCCACGGCCGCCACGACCAGCGCGTACACCTCGCCCGTCGTGGCCACCTCCCACGCGCCGCCGGCGTGCCACCGCTGCGTCACGCCCTTGGTGAACAACGCCACGTACGCGAACGCCGTGCCGCCCGCGACGCCGAACAGCACCGCGCGTCCGCCGCTGGTGTGCCGTCGCCGGCCGATCCGGAGCAAGATGGCGACGACGACAACGCCACCCACACACGCCAGTGCCCATTCCCAGAGCGGCGGATGGGTCTCGCCCCCGGTGGGTCGGCCATAGAGCACCATGACCATCACGCACGCGGTCAGGACGTGGCCCCAGAACAGTTCGGTTTTGGACACCCGGCGGCGGTTCATCCACGCGCCGAGGGGCAGGGCGAAGATCAGTGAGGTGACCGAGATCGTCTGGACGAGTATCAGTGAACCGAACGCGAGCGCCAGGCCCTGGAAGGCGAATCCTGCGAGGCTAATGGTCATCCCGGTCCACCAGTAACGGCTGGTCAGGACGCCGAACTTGCTCTCGAGTCGGCCCTGCGCACGGTCCATCGTGCGGTGGCGCATCACCGTCCCGAGGGCCTGGCTGAGGGCGGACGCGAGGGCCAGGAGAACTGCCGCCCAGGTTTCCGTCATCGATGACGAGTAAACACCTCCCGTAAAGTGGGGCTGCGATAGGCCGAGTAAGACCGGAAGAATCTGGGATCACCGGAAGAATCCGGTAAGACCGGAATAAGCCGATCAGCACCGGAAGGGTGTGACCGCGTGGCACTGGTAGTGCAGAAGTACGGCGGCTCCTCCGTGGAGTCCGCAGAACGGATCCGTCGGGTGGCCGAGCGGATCGTCGAGACCAAGAAGGCCGGGAACGACGTGGTGGTGGTCGCCTCGGCAATGGGTGACACCACAGATGAATTGCTGGACCTGGCCGACCAGGTCTGTCCGTCGCCGCCGCAGCGCGAGATGGACATGCTCCTCACCTCGGGTGAGCGCATCTCCAACGCACTGCTCGCGATGGCCATCAGCTCGTTCGGGATGGAGGCCTACTCGTTCACCGGGTCCCAGGCCGGAATCATCACCACCACCCGGCACGGCAACAGCCGCATCATCGACATCACCCCGGGTCGCGTGCAGGAGGCGCTCGGCGAGGGCAAGATCGCGCTGGTCGCCGGATTCCAGGGCGTCTCGCGTGAGACGCGCGACGTCACCACTCTCGGCCGCGGCGGCTCCGACACGACCGCCGTCGCGATGGCGGCCTCGCTCGGCGCCGACGTGTGTGAGATCTACTCGGACGTCGACGGCATCTACACCGCCGACCCCCGGATCGTGCCCAACGCCCGCAAGCTCGACACCATCTCGTACGAGGAGATGCAGGAGATGGCGGCCGTCGGATCCAAGATCCTCAACCTGCGCAGTGTCGAGTTCGCTCGCCGTCACCAGGTGCCGCTGCGCGTCCGCTCTTCGTATTCGAACGATCCCGGCACGCTCGTTGCCGGCAATGTGGAGGACATCCCCGTGGAAGACGCACTGCTGACCGGAGTCGCACACGACGCCTCGGAGGCCAAGATCACGGTCGTCGGCATCCCTGACCAGCCGGGCTACGCCGCCAAGGTGTTCCGCATGGTCGCCGACGCCGAGATAAACATCGACATGGTCCTGCAGAACGTGTCCAAGTCCTCCGGCAAGACCGACATCACCTTCACCTGCCCGCTCGAGGTGGGCGCCAAGGCCACCGAGGTCCTGTCCAAGGCCAAGGACGATCTCGGCATCGACCAGGTCCTCTACGACGACAACGTCGGCAAGGTCTCCCTCGTCGGCGCCGGCATGAAGTCGCACCCCGGCGTCACCGCCACGTTCTGCGAGGCGATCTCCGAGGCTGGCATCAACATCGAGCTCATCTCCACCTCCGAGATCCGCATCTCGGCGCTGGTCCGCGAGGAGGAGCTCAACGACTGCGTCCGCGCGCTGCACGACGCGTTCGAGCTCGGCACCGACGAGGAGGCACAGGTCTACGCCGGCACCGGCCGCTGACCTGAGTGCTCTCGGACTTGTGCGCCCTGTGTGGTCCATAGGGGGCGCGTAACTCCGGACGGTATGTACGCGACGGGCGCACAAGTCGGACCAGGGGCCAGCACTCAGGGCTCCTGGTCCCTCTGGCGGTTATGCGCCCATCACGTACGTCGGCGTACCAGGTATGCGCCCGATCTGGTCCACGCACAGCGCGCAAGTCCAGCCGGCGTGCGTGCTCAGCTGCGGGGGGCCGCCGTGATGTTCGAGACGTGGCCGGCCAGCGGGGTCACGGTGAGCTGCACGGTGGCGCCGGGGCGCAGGCCGCTGGCCAGGCGACGCTTGCGGACCGTCCACTGCCGCGTGCCGGTGGATGTGTCCAGCACCAGCTCGGTGCGGCGGCGCCGGGTCTCGATCTTGTGCGGATTCCGGTGGTAGACGAGCTGCAGGAGCGAGTGGGGCAGGAAGTCCAGGGTCTGCCGGTCGCGGACGCTCACCACGGTTCCGCTGACCTGGCGCGTGGACAGTGAGTCGAGCAGTCCCACGCAGATCCTCGCCACACCGATCAACGCGATGACGATCGCCGCGACGGCGATCAGCACGCCGAACATGCGTGTCGACGACGTCTCCGCGGTGTACGCCCTGAGCGAGTCGTCGGTCATGAGGCGAAACGCCAGCCAGAGGAAGAAGCAGCTCAACGCGACCTGCACGGCGCCGCGCAGCAGCAGCGTCAGCGGTGAGTCACCGGACCACGGTCGCAGTGACACCCCGAGGACTCTGCTCCAGTGGTTGGCCGAGTCGGTCAGTCCGGCGCCGGTCGGTGGCGTGGTCATGGCGTCGCCCTTTCGGAATACCTGGAACGAGCACGTGGCCTCACCATAGATCGAAAAATGTGGGAACTCTTAGATTTTCAGCTTTTCCTGGCTATGGTGACGGGCATCGACCTAGGAGTAGCCATGCGTACCTCTCTGACCGGGGCCGGAATGATCACCGCGGCCGCTACCGGCCTCGTCCTCGGCCTGGCGGCCTGCAGTTCTGGTTCGGATGCCGGGGATTCCGCGGCGGGCGAGCCGGAGGGCACGGTGAGGGTGGTCGAGGAGCCCGCCGGCGGCGGTCCGGCCACCGCCATCGACGCGGGGGAGGGCGACTACGTGTTCGGCCTGGGGCGCGAGTCGATAGCGGAGACCATCACCGAGACCTTCTCCTCGGACAACGCGGAGGCGGTCTGGGAGGGGGACACGCTGGTCGTGACGATGGACGGCGACGCCGAGGGGGCCATGGCCGGCTTCACCGAGTGCCGGGTGATCACGGAGTTCGTCGAGGAGGGCGACTCGGTGGCGATCGTCTACCCGAACGGCCGGGTCGAGTGCGCCGAGGTCCTCGGCGGGTAAGCAGTCCCGCAAGGTCGACCGTGCAGTGACGCGCTGTGACGCGCGCCGCTGTCGGCGGGCCGCGGTGTCGGTAGGATGGGGCGATCGCCGGTCGGTCGGCGCAGGGCGGAGAACCCGTCCGCGACTTGCCGGGACATGAAGACTTTCAGGAGTTGACCTCGCAGATGACCACTGTCGCCGTAGTCGGAGCCACGGGCCAGGTGGGTCGCGTCATGCGCGCCCTGCTCGAGGAGCGGGACTTCCCGGCCGACAAGGTCCGGTTCTTCGCTTCCGCCCGCTCGGCCGGCACCACGCTGGAGTTCCGGGGTGAGGACATCGTGGTGGAGGACACCGCGGCCACCACCGATGAGGAGCTCAAGGGCATCGACATCGCCCTCTTCTCGGCCGGCGGCACGATGTCCAAGGAGCAGGCGCCCAGGTTCGCGGCGGCGGGCGCCGTCGTCGTCGACAATTCCAGCGCGTGGCGCAAGGATCCGGACGTTCCCCTCGTCGTCTCCGAGGTGAACCCCGAGGCGGCGCAGAATCCGCCCAAGGGGATCATCGCTAATCCGAACTGCACCACCATGGCCGCGATGCCGGTGCTCAAGGCGCTGCACGACGCGGCGGGCCTCAAGCGGCTGGTCGTGTCGACGTACCAGGCGGTGTCGGGTTCGGGTCTGGCCGGCGTGGACACGCTGAACGACCAGGTCACCAACAATGTGGCGGCCGGGCACGAGCTGGTGCACGACGGCAGCGCGCTGCAGGTGGGCGAGACGGGTCCGTACGTGGCACCGATCGCGTTCAACGTGCTGCCCATGGCGGGCGCGATCGTGGACGACGGGTCCGAGGAGACGGACGAGGAGCAGAAGCTGCGCAACGAGTCGCGCAAGATCCTCGGCATTCCCGAGCTGCGCGTGGCCGGAACCTGCGTACGGGTGCCCGTCTACACGGGCCACACGCTGACCATCACGGCGGAGTTCGACAAGGACATCACGCCGGACCGGGCCCGCGAGGTGCTGGGCAAGGCGGCCGGTGTGAAGGTCGTGGACGTGCCGACCCCGCTGGAGGCCGCGGGCGCCGACGACTCGCTGGTGGGTCGTATCCGCCAGGATCAGTCGGCTGAGGGCAACAAGGGGCTCAGCCTGGTCGTGTCGGGCGACAACCTGCGTAAGGGTGCGGCGCTCAACACCATTCAGATCGCGGAGTTGCTGGTCAAGTAGTCGATTGCGGGGTGTGCTCGTCGGGGAACGACGACGAGGGCCCGCAGCCGCGCACACAGAGAAGCCGCCGCCTGGTTGAACAGACCGGGCGGCGGCTTTCGCGTTGTCGGGCCCGTGGTTTATCGGGGCGAGTGGTCGCGTCCTATCTGGCGGCCCACGGGTCGGTTCGACTCCACAGCGCGGGCAGCCCCAGATGGACTCCGTCCCGCTCAGCGCACGCCGTCAGGACGCGCATCGCGGCGTCGAGGTCGTCGACCGCGTAGGGGAGTGCTCGCAGGGGCTTGGTCAGCGGCCTGAAGAAGTCGTCCCAGTGGGTGAGGATTACCGCACGCGCCCCCACTGCGGTCACGGTCTCGGCCCAGTACTGTTCGATGAAGTCCCGGGGTTGGTGACCGAGCTGCCCGACGGCCAGGTACACGACATCGGCGCGGCGCCCGTCGAGCATCCCGGGCCGGAAGCCGGCGCTGCTGTGGACGAGCGCGGAATGCCCGGACTTCTCGTGCTCGACCAGGATCGACCACGTCTCTCCGCACTTGTACGCACGCGCCGGAGCGGGCTGGGCGATCGCGTGATCGATCACCCCTCGGATGCGGTCGGGGTGCGAGTGTTCGGACTCGATGAAGGTCAGGGTGAAGGCGCCGAACGTCAGCGCATCGCCCGGTGCGGCCGTGACGATGCGACCCGGGGGCAGCTGGGCTCCACGCCCGAGCTGCGCGGTCGACTCACCGCCGACGAGCGCCGCACCGGTGCGCTGTGCGACCGCGGCCGAGTCGAGGGCGTGGTCATAGTGGGAATGCCCGCAGACCACCGCGTCGAGAGTGCCCACCCCTGCCCTGCGCAGGGCGTACTCCACGCGTGTCGGGTCGCTCCGCAGGGATGTGAGGAGCGTCCGGGCGAGGGACGGCCGGGTGAAGAACCCGTCGGTCATGACGGCCGAGTCCCCGTCGTCAAACAACAGGGTGGTCACGCCGAGGAAGGAGACCGTCAGCGGTGAGGTCGGCGAGGCCGGCGGCGTGGCGGGCTGTGTCTGGTACGCGGCCAGGTCGGGTCGGCCCCATCTGAGCTGCATCCTCACACCTCCCGGGCGAGGTCGCGGCCTGCCTGCCGGCCGCTGAAGATGCAGCCGCCCAGGAACGTGCCCTCGAGCGATCGGTAACCGTGCACGCCGCCTCCTCCGAAGCCGGTGATCTCGCCGGCGGCCCACAGTCCCGGCACCGCAGCACCGTCGGCGCTGCGGACCCGACCGTCAAGGTCGGTCTGGATGCCGCCGAGGGTCTTGCGCGTGATGATGTTCAACCGTACCGCGATGAGGGGACCGGAGCGTTCGTCGAGGATCTTGTGCGGCGATGCGGTGCGGGCGAGTCGTTCACCCCGGGAGCGCCGGGAGTTGTGGATGGCGGAGATCTGCAGGTCCTTGGTGAACGGGTTGTCGATCTCGCGGTCGCGCGCGACGATCTGACGTTCCAGGTCGGCCAGGTCGATGAGGTCCGCACCTGTCACACGGTTCATGCCGGCCACCAGTTCGGGCAGGGTGTCGGCCACCACAAAGTCCTCACCGTGTTCCTTGAACGCCTCGACCGGTTCGCCGGCTCCCGGGAGGACCCGTCCCAACAGCAGCTTGAGGTCTTTTCCGGTGATGTCGGGGTTCTGCTCCGACCCCGACAGGGCGAACTCCTTCTCGATGATCTTCTGGGTGAGGACGAACCAGGAGTAGTCGTAGCCGCTGTCCTGGATGGCCTTGAGAGTTCCGAGGGTGTCGAATCCCGGGAAGTTGGGGACGGGAAAGCGCTGTCCCCGGGCGTCGAACCACATCGACGACGGTCCGGGGATGATGCGGATCCCGTGGTCCTTCCAGATGGGGTTCCAGTTGGTGACGCCTTCTGTGTAGTGCCACATCCGGTCCTTGTTGACCAGACGGGCCCCCGCGCGCTCGGTGATGGCCAGCATCCGGCCGTCGACGTGCTCGGGGACCCCGGAGATCATTTTGTCCGGCGCGGTGCCGAGTCGGGCGGGCCAGTTCTCGCGCACCAGGTCGTGGTTTCCGCCGATGCCGCCGGCGGTGACGAGGACCGCTGACGCGCGCAGTTCGAACTCGGCGACCTCGGCGCGGCTGCTCGCCGCGCCCCGTGGCGCGGCGCTGGGCTCGAGTACTGCGCCTCTGACCCCGTCGACGACCCCGCCTGTGACGGTGAGTTCGTCGACGCGGTGTCGGAACCCGAAGCGGACCAGTCCCCGGTCCGCCGCGTCCCGTACCCGACGTTCAAAGGGGGCGAGGACGCCGGGCCCCGTCCCCCAGGTCAGGTGGAACCGTGGCACCGAGTTGCCGTGGCCCTCGGCGAGATATCCCCCGCGTTCGGCCCACCCGACGATCGGAACCCACCGCACGCCCTGGGCGTGGAGCCACGACCTCTTCTCGCCCGCGGCGAAGTCCACGTAGGCGCGCGCCCACTGGTATCCCCAGTAGTCCTGCCCCGCCGGGTCGTCGATCCCCCGGTCGAAGGTCGCGCTGCCGAGCCAGTCCTGCCACGCCAGTTCGGCGGAGTCCTTGATCCCCATCCGTCGCTGCTCGGGGGTGTCGACGAGGAACAGCCCGCCCAGGGACCAGAACGCCTGTCCGCCCAGGTTCTGCTCGGGTTCCTGATCGAGCAGCAGCACCCGTTTGCCCGCGTCGGCCAGTTCGGCGGTGGCCACCAGGCCGGCGAGTCCGGCCCCGACCACGATCACGTCTGCGTTCATCGTCTGTGTCATCGGTCCGTTGTTGCCTGTGGTCATGGAGGTGTGCCTCATCCCTGTTCGGCGTATCGGGGCAGGGCCGGCTCGGCCGGCAGTGACGGCTGCCCGAGGATCCCCAGGTACTTGATTGCCCCCTGCGCGAACGACGGGGCGAAGGTGGCGATGTCGAATCCGGGCAGGGTGATCCCCTCGCACAGGTTCGGGGTCCGGGCGGGTACCGCCGGCCCGGGGTGGGACAGTGCGTCGAGCGCCAGCCGGTAGGTCGCGGCGTCGTACATGAGCCCGACGTGCTCGACCAGGCGGCCCGGGCAGTGGTCCTGCAGGGCGATGTTCGCGGCGCCCGGGTAGCTGCTGACCTCGCGGGCGGGCTGGATACCCTCGTCGAAGAGGGTGAAGATCGACGTCACCGACACCGACGGGGAGATCGGTTCGCGGTTGAGAGCGGCGGTGAACCGCGACCCCATGGAGAGCTGATGGGCCAGGACCGGACAGAAGCCGACGGAACAGATGAGGTTGACCGGCTGCGCGCCGTGGATCGGGCCCGCGAGCGAGATCATGTCATCGACCGAGGCCGCGACGTCGGGCCAGAAGCGCAGCGCCCAGAGGGCCAACACCGGCCCCGCGCTGTGGGCCACGATGCTGACCTCCTGCCCGGACCGGGCCCGCGCGTGGCGGATCGCGTTGACCACGTACTCGGCGCCGATCGTGGCGTCGCCGCGGCCGTGGTCGAGGACGGTGACCTCGCACACCCCGTAGCCGTCGCGGACCAACGCGCGCGAGTACCCCCAGCCCCAGGCGTCGGCGGGGTCGAAGCCCACACCGCCGACCAGTACCACGACCTTCTTTCCGGACCCCGGGTGGACGTCCGGGGTGCAGCGCACGGCGTCGTCGAGGGTCTGCTGCGGCACCGACAGGGGTGGACCGGTAGGCCCGGCAGAGGCGGACGCCCGACCCTGGGCACCGGGGACGATGGCGAGGAGGCCGGCGAGCAGGACCGCCGCCACCGCCGCACCGGCGGTCCGTAGTGGGATTGGCAGTGAGGTCATGCGGTGCTCCTGACGCTGGGCGACCCATTCGATACAACTGTGTATTCGATGCGCCACTGTATCCAATACGGTGATGTATGCAACCCCGGTAAGCTCGGAACAATGAGCGGAACGGTGAAGCGACGGCGGCCTGAGACTCGGCAGCGGCTGCTCGACGCGGCGCTCGAGGTGTTCGCCGAGCGGGGCTTCGGCAGCACCAGCGTCGAGCAGGTGTGTGGCCGGGCCGGCTTCACCAGGGGCGCCTTCTACTCCAACTTCACCTCGCTGGAAGAGTTGTTCCTGGCGATGTGGGAGCAGCGGTCGTCGCAGATGCTGGCGGATGTCGGGGCGTTGCTCGATACGGGCGAGCCGCTTCCGGTCAGGTCGCTGGATGACGTGGTGGCGTGCGTGCTGGCGGTGGTTCCGGTTGACGATCAGTGGTTCCGGGTCAACGCGGAGTTCACCGCCCATGCACTGCGCACCCCCTCTCTGAAGCGAGTGCTGCTCGCGCGGGAGAAGGCGATCCTCGCGACCCTCATGCCGTTGCTCGACCGGTTGCTCGCCCAGGTCGGGCTCGAGGTGACGGACCACGCGGCTCTGGGGCCGAGCCTGACCGCGGCACATGACGGAACGCTGGTGCAGTGTCTGATCGAGGACGATGTCGCTGCTGCCCTCGCCCGCCGCGCGGCGATGTTCACCGTGCTGGTGGAGCGCTACACGCAGGCGATCGTCGGCACCTGACCTGGAGCTCACGGTCGATCGTGGATCGGCCGCAGTCGCGGACCGGGTCGTAGAAAATCGGGACGACGACCAGGCCCCGCCGCCGCATCGGGTCGATACCGCCGCCCGGTCGAGCGGACCGTGCGGCGTAGGGCCTTGGCCCGCCGGGTCAGGCGGGCGCCGCGGCGGTGTCGACCACCGGCTCGGACAGCGAGTCGGCCACGGCCTCGGCGACGGGCTCTTCGAGCGGGATGGTGCAGGCCAGGGGCTCGCTGTCGGACCAGTCGTGGCCCCAGTAGCTGTCGGCGGTGATGTTCTGCGGCAGGTACTGGTCCTCGTCCACCATCAGCCCGTCGTAGCCGTACTCGATGTCCCAGCCGCCGGGCGCGCGCAGGTAGTAGGACACCATCTTGTCGTTGGTGTGGCGGCCGAGGGTGGAGGAGATACCAAACCCGTGTTCGGTGGTGCGCTCCATTGCCTGGGCGACCATGTCCATTTTGGCCGCCTCGAGCATGATGTGCACGATCCCCGGGCCCATGTGCGGGGCGGGCATCACGGCGAAGCTGTGGGTGGCGCTGGTTGGCGCCCATGAACTGGATGCGCAGCGGCGGCATGCCGGGCATCGGGGGAACGGGAACGCGCCGCGGGTGTGGAAGCCCAGCACGTCGCGGTAGAAGCCGATGGTGGCGTCGTCGTCGGTGGTGGGGACCACGAGGTGGCCCAGGCCCAGTTTGTCGGTGACGAGCTCGGTGCGGTACTTGGTGGAGACCTTGGAGTGGTCCAGCTCGGCGCCGTGGAATATCCCCAGGCGCTGGCCGCAGGGGTCCTCAGGGTGATCGCGCCGTCGACCTTGCTTGCCTGCGCCTCGTCGTGGGTGGGGTCGCGGAAGGCGATGCCGTGCTCGGTGAGGGTGGCCCGGACGCGGTCCAGGGCGATCTCGTCGCGCACCTCCCAGCCCACGGCGGCGAGGTTGTCCTTCTCCGCGCGGTGCAGGGTGATGCGGCGGGCGCGCTCGTCGAGGCGCAGGTGGAGGGTGTCGCCGTCGCCTCCGGCGCCCACACCCAGGTCCAGCACGTCGTGGGCGAGGGTGCGCCAGCGGTCGAGGTCGGTGGTGTCGATGGTGAGGTAGCCGAGGGCACGGATGTCGCCCATGGAGTGTCCTTTCGAGAGGTGGTCCCGGCGCGCCGGGGTGTCACCGCGGGGGAGCGCCGCTCGCGCGCCCGGGTGGGGATGAGGACACTGTGGCGCGGGTGTGGTGCGCGTCACCAATCGATTCCGCTGGGCGGGAAAGGTGCAGGTGGGGAGGTGAGCGGTAGGGCGGCGACGACGAGGGCAACTGCACCTGCCGGCTGGACCACCCATGACCTAGTACCCGACCCGCCACCACGCCCGAGCTGGGCCGGGAAATCGCCGGGCGTGCCCAGGAGGCCGACGTCCGCGTTGCCGCGATCCGGAGGGCGGGTCGTCGTCGTCATCCAGAGGAACCACGCTGGCGGTGGGCGCTCGCCGACGCCCGGCCCGGGCACGAGTCGCTGCGGTGGGGCGAGGTCGACGGCCCGGTCGGGTACGCCGAGATCCCCCTCGACGGCTCCGCCGGCACTCTGTCAGCGGAGCCGCTGGTCGCCGTATGCGCGCACGGCAAGCACGATCAGTGCTGCGCCGTGCGGGGGCGCAGCGCCGCGGCGCGGATCGCCGAGCGGTATCCGGAGGCGACCTGGGAGTGCTCGCACCTGGGTGGCGACCGCTTCGCCGCGACGATGCTCATCCTGTCGCACGGACTCTTCTACGGCCGCGTCGACCAGGCGGAGGACCCGGCCGACATCGTCACCCTCTACACCGAGGGCCGCGTCGACGAGCGGTACCTGCGCGGACGCAGTAGTCATTCGGCGGCCGTGCAGAGCGCCCAGCACCATGCCCGCGCGGTGGTGCCCGACGACCGCATCGACGCCTTCGCCCCAGTTCGCGTCGTGGAACGGGACGAGCATGTCGAGGTGATGCTCGAAGGCCTGCACGGCCCGGTCGAGGTGTGGCTGCGCGAGACCTACTCCGAACCGATATTCACGATGTGCCGGGCCCACGCCCCCGGTCCGGTGAGGCAGTGGGAACTGATCGAGGTCAAAGCCGGCGGGTAGCGCCGCGGCTGCGCTGCGTCATCCGATCAGGAGCATGACGACGTTGACTCCCGCGATGGCGATCGCCGCGTAGAACGGCGTCTTTCCCGTCGTGCGGGTCGCGGCGACCGCCAGCGCCAGCACCACGGCCAACAGGACGAACTGACTGGCTGTCGGGGGAGTGCGGCTGCCGAAGACGGCGACGACGGTGGCGGCGACGAGGGGCAGCGCCGCCAGTGGCGGGACGGTGGTGGGTGCGAGCCGGTGGGGGAGCCCCAGGACTCCGGTCGCCGCGTCGTCGGCGAGGTCCGGCATGGCGTTGAGCAGGTGCGCGGCGAAGCCCAGGAGCGCGCCGACGGCGACCATCCACCACGGTGGCAGAGCGGCCGAGTCACGGGCCAGGCCCACCACGGCAGGGAGAGCGCCGAAGGCCAGCGAGTACGGGAGCCAGGAGAACGCGGTGGACTTGAGGCCCGCGTTGTAGGCCAGGGCGGCGCCGACGGCGACGAGGTGCAGGAGGCCGGCCGCGGGTCCGCACAGAAGCGACGTGAGAACACAGACCACGCTCGCGGCACCGATCGCCGAGCGCACCAGCCCGACCGCGATCTGCCCGGTCGCGAGGGGTTTGTCGCCGCGGCCGACGCGACGATCCCGCTCGCTGTCGACCAGGTCGTTGGTCCATCCCACGACGAGCTGACCGCTGAACACAGCGACTAACAGCGTCACCGAGGTGCGGGTGCCCACGCCCATGCTCGCCGCGAGCAGCACGGCGAGCATGGTGACCGCGAGCGCCGGGACGGGGTGCGCGGCCCGCAGGAGTGGGAGAGCGGGGCGCGTGGTAATGGCTCGATGCTGTCTCCGGCGGGCCCGCGAGGAGTGGCTTTCGCGTGACGTGGTGATCATCGGCTTGGGGATGCTGCCATTGTGCTGACAACCACCAGCCTCGCCAAGCCAGTCAAGCTCGATCCTGTGCGCGGCCAAGTGGTGGGGCAATCGGGAAGGGCCAGTTAACCCCGGTAGTTCACGGGGATCTGAGGATTGCCGGGCGAAAATAGACCGAAGTGCTTCCTGAACA
>NZ_JAALDM010000126.1 GCF_014144865.1 Dietzia aerolata
CCGGAGCGCGCGGACTCCGAGGTTCTCGCCGCGCTGCGGGCGGCCGAGTCCGACCCGGCCGGCCTCACCGACGACCAGTACCTCACGCTGGCGACCGCCACCGGCGACGGCCTGGCCGCGGTCGCGGGGTTGGCCGACCGGATCCGCGCCGACGTGGTCGGTCCGACCGTCACCTACGTGGTCAACCGGAACATCAACTTCACCAACATCTGCTACACCGGCTGCCGATTCTGCGCCTTCGCGCAGCGCAAGGGCGACGCGGACGCGTTCTCGTTGTCCGCGTCCGAGGTGGCCGACCGGGCGTACGAGGCTTATGTGTCCGGGGCGACCGAGGTGTGCATGCAGGGCGGGATCGACCCCGACCTTCCCGTCTCCGGCTACGCGGACCTGGTGCGCGCGGTCAAGGCGCGGGTGCCGTCGATGCATGTCCACGCGTTCAGTCCCATGGAGATCTCCAACGGTGCCTCCCGCGCCGGGGCCGACGTGCGCGAATGGCTGACCGAGCTGCACGCCGCCGGGCTCGACACGATCCCGGGCACCGCCGCGGAGATCCTCGACGACGAGGTGCGCTGGGTTCTCACCAAGGGCAAACTGCCCGCGGCCGAGTGGATCGACATCGTCACCACGGCGCACGAGGTGGGGCTCCGGTCGAGCTCGACCATGATGTACGGCCACGTGGACACCCCGGCGCACTGGGTGGCGCACCTGCGGACCCTGCGCGGGATCCAGGAGCGCACCGGCGGATTCACCGAGTTCGTCCCGCTGCCGTTCGTGCACCGCAGCGCCCCGCTGTACCTGGCGGGCGCGTCCCGGCCCGGCCCCACGCGCGAGGAAAACGTCGCCGTCCACGCGCTGGCCCGGATCATGCTGCACGGGGCGATCGACAACGTGCAGACCAGCTGGGTCAAGCTCGGCGTCGCCGGCACCCGCACGATGCTGCAGTCAGGCGCGAACGACCTGGGCGGAACCCTGATGGAGGAGACCATCTCCCGGATGGCGGGCGCGGAGAACGGGTCGGCCAAGTCGCCGGAGGAGATCGAGGAGATCGCCACGGGAATCGGGCGGCCGGTGCTGCGCCGCGACACATTGTACGGTCCCGCGCCGCGGGTGGCCGGACAGGACCTCCTCGTTTAACGTGATGAACATCATGTTAGGTGATCCTTAGTCGTAGTGCTGGTCACACCTGTGGCATACCATTCAGACAAACCGCTACGAGGAAGGTGGCTGTCGTGACCTACACGATCGCAGAGCCGTGCGTCGACGTGATGGACAAGTCGTGCGTCGAGGAGTGCCCGGTCGACTGTATTTATGAGGGCGGCCGGATGCTCTACATCCACCCCGACGAGTGCGTTGACTGCGGTGCCTGTGAGCCGGTCTGTCCCGTTGAGGCCATCTTCTACGAGGATGACGTCCCGGACGAGTGGACCGAGTACAACGCGGCCAACGCGGATTTCTTCGTGGAGCTGGGCTCGCCGGGCGGTGCCGCCAAGGTCGGCAAGGTCGATTACGACGTGCCGTTCGTCAAGGCGCTCCCCCCGATGAATCAGGAGTGACTCAGGTGGCACCGCGCCCGGAGCGACGCCCGCCCGGGCAGGTTCTGCCCGTGTTCCCCTGGGACACCATCGCGCAGGCCCGCACCCGGGCCGCTGCGCACCCCGACGGGCTTGTCGACCTCACGGTCGGCACGCCCGTCGATCCCGTCGCACCCGTGATCCGGGATGCGCTCGCGGCGGACTCGGCCTTTCCCGGGTATCCCACCACCGCGGGCACCCCGGCGCTGCGTGCCGCCATCGTCGATTCGCTGGCCCGTCGCTACGGCGTCACCGGACTCACCGCGGATGCGGTCCTGCCGGCGATCGGGACCAAGGAACTCATCGCTGCCCTGCCCACGCACCTCGGGCTGGGGCAGGGGCACCGGGTCGTCATCCCGGAGATCGCGTACCCGACCTACGAGGTCGGCGCACTGCTCGCCGGGTGCACCGTCATCCGCGCCGACTCGCTCACGCAGCTCGGCCCGTCGACCCCGCATCTGCTGTACCTCAACTCGCCCTCCAACCCGACGGGCAAGGTCCTCGGCCTCGAGCACCTGCGCAAGGTCGTGGGCTGGGCTCGCGACCGGGGAGTCATCGTCGCCGCGGACGAGTGCTACCTGGGACTGGTCTGGGAGGGCGAAGCCCCGTCGATCCTCGATCCGCGGGTATCTGACGGCGACCACACGGGGCTTCTGGCCCTGCACTCGCTGTCCAAAACCTCCAACCTGGCCTCGTACCGCGCGGGCTTCGTCGCCGGCGATCCCGCCCTGGTGGCGGAGTTGCTCGAGGTGCGTAAGCACTCCGGTCTGATGATGCCGCTGCCGGTCCAGTCGGCCATGGTCGCGGCCCTGACCGACGACGCCCACGAGGCCGATCAGCGCGAGCGCTACCGGGCCCGCCGCGACCTGTTGCGGCCGGCGGTCGAGGCGGCCGGATTCCGGATCGACAACTCCGAGGCCGGGCTGTACTTGTGGGCGACTCGCGACGAGCCGTGCCGGGACACCGCGGACTGGTTCGCCGAGCGTGGCGTCCTCGTGGCCCCGGGCGAGTTCTACGGCCCGCGCGGCTCGCAGCACGTGCGCATCGCGCTCACGGCCACGGACGCGACTATCGACGAGGCCGTACGCCGCCTGTCCTGACCGCGGTCGTCGTCTCTTCGACGCGCCGCATGCGGTCGGCCGCGCCCCCGCCGCTGCATCCCCGCCCGTCTCGCCCGTCCCACCCATCCCGCCTGCCCCCACCTGCACAGCTCCGGCAACGAGCAGAGGGTTCCGCACACGCCATTCTCGCGAAACGTGTGCAGAACCCTCTTGCCGATGGTGCTCAGTGCCCGGCGCCGGGCTGTCGTGCGGACCGTCAGTTGTTGGCGTGCAGGTCGGAGTTGAGCTCGACGCCCTCGCGCTTCCACGGCACCGCCTCGACGGCACCAGTGATGGAGTTGCGACGGAACAGCAGGTTGTCCCGGCCGGACAGCTGACCGGCCTTGACCGGCTCATTGTCCGCCCAGGCCCCGGCACGGATCTCGATCTTCGTCCCCGCGGTGACGTAGAGCCCGGCCTCGACCACGCAGTCGTCGCCGAGTGAGATGCCGACGCCGGAGTTCGCGCCGAGCAGGCAGCGCTCGCCGATCGAAATGGTCTCCTTGCCCCCGCCGGACAGCGTGCCCATGATCGAGGCGCCACCGCCGACATCGGAGTCCGCGCCCACCACCACGCCAGCTGAGATGCGGCCTTCGACCATCGAGGCACCGAGCGTGCCGGCGTTGAAGTTGACGAACCCCTCGTGCATGACGGTCGTGCCCTCGGCCAGGTAGGCGCCCAGTCGCACGCGGTCGGCGTCGGCGATCCGCACCCCGGACGGCACCACGTAGTCCACCATCCGCGGGAACTTGTCGACCCCGTACACGGTCACGGCGCCCCGGGCCCGGAGCCGGGCGCGGACAAGTTCGAAGCCGGGTACGGCGCACGGACCGAAATTGGTCCACACGACGTTGCTGAGGGTGCCGAAGAGCCCCTCCATATTGGCGAAATGGGGCTTGATCAGGCGGCGGCTGATGAGGTGGAGGCGAAGGTAGGCGTCGTAGGCGTCGGCAGGCGGTTCGGTCAGGTCGGCGATCTCGACGCGGACCGCGACGCGCTCGACACCGCGATCGGCGTCAGGTCCGGTCAGGGGGGCGAGCTCAGCCGGGACCTCGTCACCGGAGAGCGCGCGGTGGCCGCTCGCAGCAGCGGACCCCAACGCGGGATCGGGGTACCACACGTCGAGGACGGTGTGATCTGACGTCAGCGTGGCGATTCCCGTGGCCACGGCTCCCTGTGCGCTCATGGTGTCGATGCTAGTCGCCGCCTTCGGCGAACACGGGCGACAGACATCTAAAGTGGACGCCGTGACCGTCGTTCTCGATCTGACCGCTGACCCGATCGACCTCACGCGCGCACTCGTAGACATCCCCAGCCCGTCGCGGCACGAGGAACAGATCGCCGGCATCGTCCACGCGGCACTGGTCGCCACCGCGGCGGGATTCACCGGACCGGCGCGCGGCAACGTGGAGATCACTCGGGACGGAAACAGGGTCATGGCGCGCACCACCCGGGGCCTGCCGACCCGTGTCGTCCTGGCAGGGCACCTGGACACCGTCCCCGTCGCGGACAATGTGCCCGGCCACGTGACCGGCGAGGGCGCGGACATGGTGCTGCACGGGTGCGGCACGGTCGACATGAAATCCGGCGATGCGGTGTTCCTCCACCTGTTCGCCACGCTGGCCGACTCGCCGGACCTGGCTCACGACCTGAGCCTGGTGCTGTACGACTGCGAAGAGATCGAGGCCACGGCCAACGGTCTCGGATTCCTCGAACGCACCCACCCGGACTGGCTCACTGGGAACGTGGCGATTCTGGGTGAGCCGACGGGCGGGCTCATCGAGGCCGGCTGCCAGGGCACGCTGCGCATCCGCGTCCATACCCGCGGCGTACGGGCCCACTCGGCGCGCAGCTGGCTGGGCGACAACGCCGTCCACCGGCTGGCGCCGATACTGGCGGCCCTGGCGGCATACGAACCGCGATCGGTGTACATCGACGGGTGCGTGTACCGGGAGGGCCTCCAGGCCGTGCGGATGTCGGCGGGCGTGGCAGGAAACACGGTGCCCGACGAGGCATGGATCGACGTGAACTTCCGAAGTGCCCCTGATCGAGACACGGACGCCGCCCTCGCCCACGCACTGGACGCACTCGGCCTCACCGGAGTCACCCGGGTTCCGGACGGGCAGCAACCGCCGAACGAACCGGGATTGTCCTGGGAGCTCACGGACTTGTCACCCGGAGCACTGCCCGGGCTATCGGCTCCGGCAGCGGCTGACCTGGTGACCGCGGCCGGGGGCAGGGTTCGAGCCAAGTACGGATGGACCGACGTGTCACGGTTCGCGGCACTCGGGATCCCTGCGGTCAACCTCGGTCCCGGCGACCCGGGACTGGCTCATAAACGTGACGAACACTGCCCGGCGGTCCAGATCACCGAGGTGGCGGACACGCTTCGCGGTTACCTCACAGCGGCACACTGATAATCGGCTCGCCCACCCGCCACGGTGTGGTGCGTGCCCCACAACCCTCAAAGGAGAATCCGGCCCATGGCACCCAATGATCCCGTGCACCTGCGCGGTCCCGTGCTCGTCCGCCGTGAGAATGGCGGAGAGCGCTCGACCACCGATCAGCGTCTGCTGGACAAGAACCAGGACACTGACTGGCTGCACACCGACCCGTGGCGGGTGCTGCGGATCCAGAGTGAGTTCGTCAACGGTTTCGGCGCTTTGGCCGAGCTGCCGGACGCGGTCAGCGTGTTCGGCTCGGCCCGGACCCGCCCGGGCGACCCCGTCTACGAGCAGGCCGTGGAACTGGGCAAGGCCCTGACCGACGCAGGGTACGCGGTGGTCACCGGTGGCGGGCCCGGCCAGATGGAAGCCGCCAACAAGGGGGCGTGGGAGGCGAACGGTCAGTCCGTCGGACTGGGCATCGAGCTGCCCATGGAGCAGGGGCTGAATCGGTGGGTGGACCTCGGCCTGCATTTCCGATACTTCTTCGTCCGCAAGACGATGTTCGTCAAGTACACGCAGGCCTTCGTCTGTACTCCCGGCGGCTTCGGCACCCTGGACGAGTTCTTCGAGGCCATCACGCTCGTCCAGACCGACAAGATCACCCGCTTCCCGATCGTGCTGCTGGGCGTCGACTTCTGGACACCACTGGTGGACTGGATCCGCGGCACGCTGGTCGAGCACGGCATGATCTCCGCCCCGGATGCGGAGCTGTTCCTCGTCACCGACTCGGTGACCGAAACCGTCGAGTACATCCGGGATGCCCACCAGCGCGCGGCGCTGACCGCGGAGGAGCGCGAAGACCTGTACGGCGAAGAGCATCGGGGGGTCGAGCGCTGATGTCACCGGTGCCGGGCAGACGAGTCTGCGTCTACTGCGCGTCGTCGTCCTATGACCCGAAGCTCCTGCAGATCGCGACCGATGTCGGAGAGGCGATCGCCCGCCGTGGCTGGACCCTCGTCTCCGGTGGCGGCAACGTCTCGATGATGGGGGCGCTCGCCGAGGCGGCCCGCTCCGGTGGGGCCCACACCGTTGGTGTGATCCCCGAGGGACTGCGGGTCCGCGAGGTGGCCGACACCTCGGCGCACGAGCTCGTCGTCGTCACCTCCATGCGGGAACGCAAGCGGGAGATGGAGGAGCGCTCCGACGCGTTTCTCACCCTCCCCGGCGGGATCGGCACGATGGAGGAGATGTTCGAGATGTGGACCTCGGCCTCCCTCGGATTCCACTACAAGCCGGTCGTTCTCTACGACCCGATCGGCTTCTACACCCCGCTCCTGGACTGGGTCCACGACCTGGCCGAGCAGGGACTGGTGCACAAGGAGGCGTTCGACTGCCTCGTCGTGCGCGACGACCTCGACGCTGCGCTCGACGCCTGTGGAGGACGCCGGTGACACGCGAGGTCCCGGCGCCGATGCCGACCCTGTGCGGTCGGCCCGTCCCGGCAGAGCGTCCACTGGTGATGGCGATCGTCAACAGGACACCGGACTCCTTCTACGACCGCGGTGCCACGTTCACCGACACGGCCGCGATGCGCCGTGTCGACGAGGTGGTGGCCGCCGGCGCGGACATCCTCGACATCGGTGGAGTCAAAGCGGGACCGGGGGAGAGCGTCGATGCGGACGAGGAGACCCGTAGGGTCGTGCCGTTCGTCGAGGCGGTGCGTCGCCGACATCCCGACGTGCTCATCTCGATTGACACGTGGCGCGGTGAGGTCGCCCGCCGGGCGCTGTCAGCCGGATCCGACCTGGTCAACGACACCTGGGCCGGTCATGATCCCGGCGTGCTGGACGCGGCCGGCGAGGCCGGGGCCGGGTTCGTGTGCTCGCACACCGGCGGGGCCGTGCCGCGCACCCGCCCGTTCCGCGTGGGATACGAGGACGTGGTGCAGGACGTGGTGGATGAGCTCACCGCGGCCGCGCAGCGAGCGCTGGCCGCCGGTGTGCCGGCCGACGGGGTACTCATCGACCCCACCCATGACTTCGGCAAGAACACCTTCCACGGGCTCGAACTGCTGCGACGTCTGGATGAGATCGTCGCGCTGGGGCATCCGGTCCTGATGGCGCTGAGTAACAAGGACTTCATCGGCGAGACCCTCGACGCGGACGTCGACGGACGTGGGGAGGGCACCCTGGCGGCCACGGCGGTCGCCGCACTCGCCGGGGCGCGCGTCTTCCGCACCCACGACGTGCCCGGCACCCTGCGGACCGTCGAGATGGTGGCCTCGATCATGGGCACGCGTCAGCCGGCTCGTACGGTGCGCGGGCTGGCTTGAGCGAGTATGCCAGAATCGGCAGCACAGGGGCTCGCCCGAGCATCGCGGCAGCCCTGCGAAGGAGGGGACCGACCATGCTCACCGTGATCGTCTACGTCGTGGTCACCCTCGTGATCGCCGCCGCCCTGTTCGCGCTGTCGCTGGTGCTGTTCGGCCGCGCCGAAGTGCTCCCGGCCGTCGCCAAGGGCCACACCGTCACCTCGCTACCGGAGGGCCCGCTCACCGGCGAGGATCTCCGGTCGGTCCGGTTCGGGATGGGTGCGCGCGGCTATCGGATGGCGGAGGTCGACTGGGCCCTCGAGCAGGCCGCTCAGGAGATCGATGACCTGCGTTCCCGTCTCGGGGAGGACACATCCGGCGGCAATCCCTCGCCGGAACTGTACGGTCGACCGGCTCCGGCATCCGGGTAGCGCGGAACACGCTAGAATCGTGTCCATCCACTAGTAGTACCGATCGTGGGGAGGGCGCGTCATGGCGTCGTCACCCCATGGACTAGGACGAAGGGAATCTACCTGATGGCGGCTATGAAGCCCAGGACGGGTGACGGACCGATCGAGGCGGCCAAGGAGGGCCGTGGGATCGTCATGCGCGTCCCGCTGGAGGGCGGCGGGCGGCTCGTCGTCGAGCTGACCCCGGATGAGGCGAAGTCGCTGAGTGTGGAGCTGACGCAGGCCACCTCGTAATCGCACGTCAACCGTTGCCGGCGCATCCGACCCTCGTGGCGGGTGCGCCGACTCATATGCCCGGAAAGTGGTCCCCGAGTTGTCTGACATCCCCGCTGGTTCCCGTTCCGCCCGTTCCGCCCGGGCCGCTGCCCACGCCACCGTGCCGCCTGCCGTGCCCTCCCGGCAGCTGCCGTCCGTCCGGGTGCTCGCGGCGCCCGGGGATCCGACCTCCGACGCCGCGATGGTGCTGGCCACCCGG
>NZ_JAALDM010000127.1 GCF_014144865.1 Dietzia aerolata
GGCTCTGCGGCCCGGTGGGCAGGTCGGGGTGGACGGTGTTGTCGTCGTCGCCCCGGTTGTGATCTCGTCCCCCACCGCCTCCTCCGGCGGGCCCACCCGCGTCGAGTGTCGCGGCGGCCCGCTGCAGGTACGCCGCCACCGGCTCACCGGCGTCGGGGCCCAGCGCGTCGGACATCACGCCCGGGCTGCGCGGCAGTTCGGTGCGCAGGGCGGTGAGGATCGTCACCAACGCCAGCACGATCACCACCCCCAGACCGGCGACCTTCGCCACCCGCGCCGCGAGGGAGGGCCGCGCCTGCTCGCTCACGCCGAGCGCAACACGTCCAGCGCGTGCTGGAGGTCGTCCGGGTACGTGCTGGTGAAGTCGACGCGCGCGCCGGTGCCCGGGTGCTCGAACCCGAGCCCGACCGCGTGCAGCCACTGCCGTTCGAGCCCGAGGCGCTTGGCCAGGACCGGGTCGCCGCCGTAGGTCGGGTCGCCCGCGCACGGATGGTGCAGCGCCGAGAAATGCACGCGGATCTGGTGCGTGCGGCCCGTCTCGAGCTTGACCTCTACAAGTGTTGCGGCCTGGTGCGCTTCGAGGGTGTCGTAGTGCGTGATCGAGTGTTTGCCGTCGGAGGTCACGGCGAACCGCCAGTCCGACGACGTGTGCCGCCCGATAGGCGCGTCGATCGTCCCCGACAGCGGATCGGGGTGGCCCTGGACCAGAGCGTGGTAGGTCTTGTCGACCGTCCGCTCACGGAAGGCGCGTTTGAGCAGGGTGTAGGCGCGCTCGGACGCCGCCACCACCATCAGGCCCGAGGTTCCCACGTCCAGGCGGTGCACGATCCCCTTGCGCTCCGGCGGTCCGGACGTGGAGATGCGGTACCCGGCGGCGGCGAGGCCGCCGATCACCGTGGGGCCGGTCCAGCCGACCGAGGCGTGCGCGGCCACTCCCACGGGCTTGTCGACGACGACGATGTCGGCATCCGAATAGATGACTTCCATACCCTCGACCGGCTCGGCCACGATCGCGGGCTCGGCACGCGGTTCGGGCATCTCGACCTCGATCCAGCTCATCCCCGTGAGCTTGTCCGACTTGCCGACCGTGTGACCGTCGAGCAGGACCTTGCCCTCGGCGGCGAGGTCGGCGACCGCGGTCCGCGAGATGCCGAGCAGGCGGGACACGCCGGCATCGACGCGCATGCCGTCGAGACCGTCGGGGACGGGGAAGGTGCGGACCTCACCCATCGGCGGGCCTGTCATCCGACGCGGGCTCGGGGGCCTTCTTCTGGCCGGTCACCATCGTGCCGTCGTAATCGAGGTTGCGCAGGACTGCGACGGCGATCACGATCACCCCCGCGACAAGGCAGGAGTCGGCGACGTTGAATACGGGCCACCAGCCCACGGACATGAAGTCCACCACATGGCCGCGCAGGACCCCGGGGTCGCGGAACAGGCGGTCCACCAGGTTCCCGGCGGCGCCGCCCAGGATCAGACCCAGCCCCCACGCCCACCAGCGGGAGTGCACCTTGCGGGAGAACCAGATCAGGCCAACCACCACGATAACCGCCACGATGGACAGCAGCGCCGTGACCGAGGTCCCCATCGAGAACGCCGCGCCGGGATTACGGATCAGCACCAGTCGGACGGTCTCGCCGATGAGCTCGATCGGGCGGCCCGGCTCGATCAGGGCGACAGCCGCGATCTTGGTGATCTGGTCGAGGACGACGACCACCAGGCCGATCACCAGCATCACCGTCGGGCCCGCCGCGAAGTAGCGCGACGCCTCACTCGCGGGCTTCGTGCCGGGCGAGGCCCCTGGAGTGTGCCCCGACGCGTCCGGCCGCGTCTCGTTGGTGTCCGTCATGCCACCCAGTATCACTGATGACGCCGACGAGCCGGAGGACGCGGGTGGGACACCCTCTAGGCTCGATGCCGTGGAACCGCGATCGATCAGTGCCCCCGCCCGCCCGCGAGCCGTCCGCCGCGGCCGTCGTCTTCTGGCGCCCGCCGTCGCCGCCGCACTCCTCGTCGGGGTCGCGGCCTGCGGCGATTCGGAATCCCAGGACCCCGCGGCGGGTGCGGGCAGTTCGGCGGGAGCAGCTGCCGGCGCCGACCAGGACCAATCACTGGAGGCCGAGGTCGCCGTTGATCCGGGTCTGGCTCCCGAGATCGAACTGCTCGACGCCGGCGCCGATGAGCGCCGCGTCCTGACCTACGGGCCCTCCCGCGAGTCGGCGACGGTGGAGGTGACCCAGTCGGGCTCCGCGCGGACCGAGGTGCCGGGAAGCCAGGCAAGGGTCGATGAGACCCCGGCCCAGACCCTCACACTCGAGGGGCGATCAGAGCCGGATGTCGACGGGGCACAACGTGCCTCGGTCACGGTTCAGGAGTTCACCTCCGCCGACGAGCTGCGCGCCGCCCAGTTCTCCACGGCCCCCGGCTTCACCGTGACGTGGACCCGCGGACCCGATGGCATCGTGCGTGAACTGGGTCTGGCCGCCCCGGTCAGTGCCACCGACGCCGCCCGTGCGGCGGTGGAGATCGCCGCCAATGCCATCACGGACGTCACCGTGGTGTTCCCGACGGACGAAATAGGCGAGGGCGCCCGATGGACGGCCACACATCAGATCGATGACGCCGTGGCCCCGACCCGTGTCGTCACCTACGAACTGGTCGAACTCGACGGCGACGTGGCGACAGTCCGCTTCGCCACGAGCGCGCCGGACACCGAGGACACCCTGACCGCCCCGGCCCCCGACGGCGGCCCGGGGGTGACCCTCGATGTGGAGAACTACGAGATCACCGGCACCGGTGAACTGACGGTCGACCTGCGCGCGGCGCTACCCGTGGACGGAAAGACGGAGTCCTCGACGCAGGCCGTCTACGTCGACCCCGACACGGGGAAACGCACGACCTACGACGAGGACTCGGTCCTGGAGTTCAGCAACGCTGACTGATCAGCGCTGGCTGATCAGCGACTGCTGATCAGACTCCGGCGCAGGTGGCCGGCGGCTCGAGGCCGGCGTTGGTGATCAGCGCGCAGGCGAAAGCCTTCTGCAGCATCCAGTTTCCGCCCTGGTTGATGAACTGGGCCTGGACGTTGATCGGCTCCTGTCCGGGCTGATTGATCACAGCGTTGGCGATGAGCGTGCCCGGGACGTCGCCCTCGGCGACGCCCGTGATCTGCACGGTGGCGCCCTGCTCGGCCTTGAGCGCGGCGATCTGGTCGAAGATCTCGGGAGCCTCGGCGCCGCCCTCGACGAGATTGACCTTCTCCTCGACCGGCACGGCCGGGTCGGAGGCCTGCTCCAGAAGCGCCGTCAGATCCTCCGCGGTGGGGATCGCCGATGCCTGCTGCGAGGTGGTGGTGGGCGCGGGCGCCGTCTCCCGGCCACCGTTGTCGTCATCACCACCACAGGCGGCCAGACCGCCCAGGGCGAAGGCGGACAGAGAGACTGCAGCGATAGTCCGTCGAAGACTCACGCGTGGTCCTTTCGTCGAATGTGCGGTATCGGGCAAACGTTCCGGGCCCGGCGCGGTCCGCAGACCGCGTCACCGGCCCAACGAACTCGAATGCGTCATTGTTCCATCCCTGACGGCCGGGGTGGTTGACGCCGGGCCGCCAGACCACCACTGTGGACCGGGTGAACAGCGCCGAGACCAGCACAGATACCCCTCATATCGTGATATGCACCACGGGAGGCACGATCACGGCCTCGACGACCCCCGACGGTGCAGTCCTCGCGGGCGGCTCCGAGGCCGCCACCACCGCGATGCTCGACGGTCTCCGAGCGGTGCTGCCCGGCGAGATCCGCGTCTCGGCACGCCAGATCCTCGACGGTGACTCCTCGACCTTCGGACCCGCCGAATGGGACACGATGGTCGCCGCCGTGGCCGACATTTTCGACGACCCCGAGGTGAGTGGCGTCGTGATCACCCACGGCACCGACACCCTCGAGGAATCGGCGATCGCGTTGGACCTCCACCACGACGATCCCCGGCCCGTCGCCCTCACCGGCGCCCAGCTCGCAGCCGATCATCCCGAGGCCGACGGACCCGCCAATCTGCTGGACGCCGTACTGCTGGCCGCCGACCCGGTCTCCCGCGACCTCGGCGTTCTGGTGGTGCTCGGTCGCGCGATCCTCCAAGCCCGGGGGGTGCGCAAATGGCACACCACCGACCCCGTCGCCTTCGCCCGCAACTCCCCCGAGCAACCGGTAGAGCAGCTGCCACCCGGGATGGAGCGCCCGGTCCTGGGTGGGCGTGCCCGCTTCTCGGAGGTGCGCGTCGATGTGCTGGCCTGCTCGCCCGGTTCCGACGCCACCGCGCTGCGTGCCTGCGTCGATGCCGGTGCGCGCGGACTCGTGCTGGAGGGGACCGGGTCGGGAAACCTTCCCCCACTCGTTGGCGATGCGGTTGCGGAGCTCGCAACCGAGCGGCCCGACATCGTGGTGGTGGCCGGAACCCGCGTCCCGCGTGGAGAGGCGACGGCGACCTACGGCGGCCGTGGTGGAGGCGCCGAGCTGGCCACGCGTGGCGTCCTCAACGTCGGCTACCTCCGATCCGGCCAGGCCCGGGTCCTGCTCGCCGCGCTGCTCAGCGTGGCCGACGACTCCGCGACGGCGGACGCGGCCACATCGGCCGGAGAGGCCGGAGAGGCCGAGGTCTCCGAGGCGCGCATGGCCTCGGCGAACGTCGTGCGGCAACGCTGGTCCCGATTCCACCTCTACAACTGACGAGGTCCGCTCACCAGCCGAGTGAGTCCACGGGGTCCGCGGGTTCGAGGGCCGGGTCGTCCTCGGCGAACGTACGCATCCGCCCCGGGCCGGTCGCGGCGGTCTCGAATCTCACCGACACCCGCCCGTGGCCGGCACCCTGAACCCAGCCGTGCCCGAACTCCGGATGCCGCACATCGGCCCCCGGCCTGAAACGCTCACGCTCGGTCTGCCGCCACGAGCCGATTACGGGCGCCGCCTCGGGATCGTCACCTGGGTGCACATCGGAGGGCTCCGCCGAGTCCGCTGTCACGGTGGTGCCCACGCCCACGATGTCGGGCAGGTCGTCATCGTCGTCGTCGACCCCGGCAGCCCCTCCGACCGCACGGGGGTCGGGCACGAACTCCTGCTCGAACAGCGCGTCCTGATGGATCTCCGTCAAACCCGACAATCCCACGCCGAGAAGGCGGATCGCGCCGAAGTCGACGGGATCCGGGGCCAGTGACCGGGCGACCGAGACGATCGTCTCGAGCGACGTGGTGCCCTGCGGCAACGTGTATGAGCGGGTGATCGAGGTGAAGTCGGAGCGCTTGAGTTTGACCGTCACCGTGCGGGCCGCCCGGCCATCGGCGAGTAGCCGCCGGTGCGCGGCCTCGGCCGATCCACGCACCGCGGCCAACACCTGACCGGCCGTGGTGAGGTCCGCGGAGAACGTGCTCTCGGCGCTGATCTGCTTGGCCTCCGCCCGCTCGTGGACGGGGCGATCGTCATACCCGCGCGCGATGCGGGCGATCGCCGGGCCCACCGTCCGGCCGAGGGCGTGCACGACGTCGTCGTCGTCCATCGCCGCGAGGTCTCCGATCGTGGCGATACCGAATTGCGCCAACCTCTCCCCCGCCACCGGCCCCACGCCCCACAGGCTCCGGACCGGCAACGGCTCCAACACCTCGGCGTGGTCGCGGCGGGCGACCACCACGATGCCGTCAGGTTTCGCCAGGTCGGACGCGATTTTCGCGTACTGTTTGCCGGCCCCGGCCCCCACCGACGCCGGGAGCCCCGTGGCCTCGCGAATCGCGGTTCGTAGGTCCTGCGCCCAGGCGCGCGTGCGCTCGACATCGGCGCCCCGCAGCTCCGGAGGCTCGAGGAACGCCTCGTCCACCGACACCTGCTCGACCACCGGGGCGTGCTCGGCGAACACCTCGAACACGCGGTGGCTCAGCGCGCGATAGACGGCCATCCGCGGCGGCACGAACACGGCCGACGGCCCCACCAGTCGGCGGGCCTGATGCGCGGGCATCGCGGACCTGGCACCGAAGGCGCGGGCCTCATACGAGGCGCCCGCCACCACGCCACGACCACCGGTACCGCCGACCAGCACCGGCCGACCCCGCAGGGTCGGCCGGGTCAGCTGCTCACAGGACGCGAAGAACGCGTCCATGTCCACGTGCAGGACCCACCGGTCCTGCCCGGCACCCACGAGGGGCCCCGGTCAGTTCCGCGCCAGCGTCATCCTGACGCCCTCGGCGAGCTCGATCGGATCGCCGTCCGTCGCCTCGAGCGCGTCCACCACCTCAAAATCGGTGGCCAGGACCTCGCCGGCGATGAGCTGCGCGTGCCGGTCGGCCCACTCGCGGCGCTCGGCCGGGACCTCCATTCGCACGCGAATACGGTCGGTGATGTCCAGGCCCGCCGAGCGGCGCGCCTCCTGCAGCTCGCGGATGCGGTCCTTAGCCCAGCCTTCCGCCTCGAGCTCTTCGGTCACGGTTAGGTCCAGGACCACCAGTCCCGCACCGCCGGGCAGCGCGGCCGTGGACTCGGGGTCGGCGGCGACGAGTCGGTGCTCGTACTCGCCCTCCTCCAACTGGATGCCACCGGCGGTCACCACGCCGTCGACCTCGGACCAGTCGCCAGTCTTGGAGGCCTTGATGCAGACCTGAACGTCCTTGCCCAGTCGCGGTCCGGCGGCGCGGGCGTTGACCGCCAACTCCATCCGGCCGTGCGAGGCGACATCACTGGTGAGGCGGACGTTCTTGACGTTGACCTCGTCGGCGATGATGCCCACGAACGGCTCAAGACGCTCGGCGTCCGGCATGGCGACGGTGAGCGAGTTGAGCGGCAGGCGCACACGCAGTTGCTTGGCCTTTCGCACCGACGAGGCGGTCGAACACACGGCCCGCACAGCCTCCATCGCCTCGACCAGCCCCGGATCACGCGGCAGCGAATCGGCGTCCGGCCAGTCCACCAGATGCACCGACTCCTCGCCGGTCAGGCCGGTCCAGATCACCTCGGACATCAGCGGCAGCAGCGGGGCGGCCAGCCGCATGGTGGTTTCGAGCACCGTGTAGAGGGTGTCGAAGGCGTCGCGGGAGTCCTGGCCGCTGGCCTCGCCGGCCCAGAAGCGTGAGCGCGAGCGGCGGACGTACCAGTTGGTCAGGGCGTCGGCGAACAGGCGCAGCTCGTCGCAGGCGGCGGCGATGTCGGTGACGTCCAGGGCCTCGGTCATCGCGTCCCGCGTCGAGGCCAGGCGCGACAGGATGTACCGGTCCAGAACGTGCTGGGAGTCGGTTCGCCAGGTGGCGCGCTCGGCGGCGTACAGCTGGAAGAAGCTGTAGGAGTTCCACAGCGGCAGCATGGCCTGGCGCACGCCCTCGCGGATCCCCTGCTCGGTCACCACGAGGTTGCCGCCGCGCAGGATCGGCGAGCTCATGAGGAACCAGCGCATGGCGTCCGAGCCGTCGCGGGAGAACACCTCGTTGACGTCCGGGTAGTTGCCCTTGGACTTGCTCATCTTGAGCCCGTCGTTGCCCAGCACGATGCCGTGCGCGGCGACGTGCCGGAACGCGGGACGATCGAACAGGGCCGTGGCCAGGACGTGCATCGTGTAGAACCAGCCGCGGGTCTGGCCGTTGTACTCGACGATGAAGTCGCCCGGGAAATGGGTGTCGAACCAGTCCTTGTTCTCGAACGGGTAGTGGACCTGCGCGAACGGCATGGAACCGGACTCGAACCAGCAGTCGAAGACGTCCGCCACACGGCGCATCGTGGACTTGCCGGTGGGATCGTCCGGGTTCGGGCGGGTCAGCTCGTCGATGTACGGACGGTGCAAGTCGGTGGGCCGCACGCCGAAGTCCCGCTCCAACTCATCCAGGGAGCCGTAGACGTCCACACGCGGGTAGGCCGGATCGTCAGACTCCCACACCGGGATGGGCGCGCCCCAGTAGCGATTGCGGTTGATGTTCCAGTCTCGGGCGCCCTCGAGCCACTTGCCGAACTGCCCGTCGCGCACGTGCTCGGGCATCCAGCGGATCTGCTCACGGTTGAGTTCGACCATCCGGTCCCGGAACTCGGTGACCCGCACGAACCAGGCGGGCAGCGCCATGTAGATGAGCGGCTGCCCGGAGCGCCACGAGTGCGGGTAGGAGTGCTCGATCGTCTCGTGCCGGACCAGCTTGCCGGCGGCGCGCAGGTCCCGCGAGATGGGCGTGTTGGCGTCAAAGACGAGCTGCCCGGCGTACGGCGGCACCTCGGAGGTGAACTTGCCGTCCGGTCCGACGGGGATCACCAGCTCGATGTCGGCCGCGTCGCAGGCGTCCTTGTCCTCCTCACCGAAGGCGGGCGCGAGGTGCACGATGCCGGTACCGGACTCGGTGGTGACGTAGTCCGCCGACAGCACGACGTGCGCATTGGCGTGACCCGCGAAGAAGTCGAACGGCGGCGTGTAGGGCAGCCCCACCAGCTCAGTGCCCTTGAGGGTGGCCACGACCTCGGCGTCCTCACCGAACTCGGCGGCGTAGACGCCGCGGCGCGCCTCGGCCACGACAAAGGTGCGCCCCGCGAGCTCGCCGGAGTTGGCGCGCACCACCTGGTAGTCGATCTCGGGGTGCACGGCGGCGGCGAGGTTGGACGGCAGGGTCCACGGCGTGGTGGTCCACACGAGCGCCTCGGCCCCGTACAGCGGGCTGTCCTGGGGCGCCTCCAGCGGTAGGCCGACGGTGACGGCCGGGTCCTGGCGCATCTTGTAGGCGTCGTCCAGGCGGGTCTCCTGGTTGGACAGGGGGGTCTGCTCGTACCAGGAGTACGGCAACACGCGGAAGCCCTTGTAGATCAGGCCCTTGTCGTACAGCTGCTTGAACGCCCACAGCACGGACTCGGTGAAGTCGATGTCAAGGGTCTTGTAGTCGTTCTCGAAATCCACCCAGCGGGCCTGACGGTGGACGTATTCCTCCCACTCGTCGGTGTACCGCAGCACGGATTTTTCGCAGGCGGCGTTGAACTCGGCCAGGCCCATGTCGAGGATCTGGGATTTCTCGGTGATACCGAGCTGCTTCTCCGCCTCCAGCTCGGCGGGTAGGCCGTGGCAGTCCCAGCCGAAGCGGCGGTCGACCTTGAAGCCACGCATCGTGCGGTACCGCGGCACCACGTCCTTGACGTAGCCGGTGAGCAGGTGACCGTAGTGCGGCAGGCCGTTGGCGAAGGGCGGCCCGTCGTAGAAGACGTACTCGTCGGCGTCGGCGCGGTTTCGGATGGACTCGCGGAAGGTGTCCCGCTCGTCCCACCGGGCGAGCACGGTCTCCTCGAGCGCGGGGAAGGACGGTGTCTGGGCCGTGGTGCCGCCGGTGAGGTCGAGGATGGGGTACGCGCTCCCGGTGACCGCTACGGCGGTGCCCTCGGCGTCTGGGGTCGCGGATTCGGTGCTCATGTGGGGCGGGACTCCTCGCGTACGGGGCCCGCACGAGTCGGTACCCGTGGGGCCGTCAGGCCTGCGCTCGGGGACGTTCCGGGTGCGAGAAGCGCACCCGTCCGCGGTACCACCCCGTTTGACGACGACGACGTCGGCGTCCACTCGTGGGTTGAGCTGTCACGGGCTCTCCCGTTCGGGTCTACTAGGCCTGTCCGCAACCGGGCTGGCTGTTCTTCCGAGCGCTCCCCGGTGATGGCCGGTTCACTGCGCATCCGGCTCGTGGCCGGACAGTTCCTGATCCTACCTGTCGGAGGAGGCGTCCGCCTCGTCCGGCTTACCGTCCCTGCCCCGGTTCGCGGCGGCTGAAGCCTCGTCAGAAGTGGCCTCACCGGTGGCGGGCTCGTCGTCACGCGTGCCGTGGCCGCGGATGAGGTCGACCAGTAGCAGGAGCAGGCCTACCGCGCCGACGCCGATACATGCCCATGCCCACACGATCTGTCCACTGGCGACCGCGGCGACGAGGAACGCGAAGCCGAGGATCGTCAGGCAGAGTGCGGCGACGAGCATCGGTGCCTCCTGGTGCTGTGCTGGGTCTGCAGGTCAGTGGCGTGGGGCGGCACCGCGGCGAACGGTGTCAACCTCACCCCCGAATATACGTCGACCCCCGCACCCTCGTGGGGGTCGGGGGTCGAGCGTCATGTCAGTGGCGTCACTCGGCGCGGTGGCCGCCGTCCTTCTTGACGTCCTTGTCGGAGGAGCCGGTCACATCGCCCGGCGTCGCGGGGGCGGCGGAGCCCGCCTTGCCGAGCTCGGACAGCTGGTTCTCGAGGTAGCTGGTCAGGCGGCTGCGGTAGTCCTTCTCAAAGGTCCGCAGCTGGTCGATCCGGCCCTCGAGCACGCCACGCTGTTGGTTGATGGTGGCCATGATCTCGGTGTGCTTGCGCTCGGCGTCGGCCTGGAGGGCGTCGGCCTTGGCCTGGGCCTCCTTGACCTGCTGCTCGGAGCGGGTCTGGGCGTCCTTGACGATCCCGTCGGACTTGTTCTTGGCCTCACCCAGGATGCGGTCGGCTTCCTTGCGGGCGTCGCCGAGCATCTTCTCGGACTCGACCTTGGCACCGCCGACCAGCCGGTCGGACTCGCCACGGGCCTTGGACATGAGCCCGTCGGACTCCTTCTTGGCCTCGCTGGTGAGCCGGTCGGCCATCTCCTGCGCCATGGCCAGCACGCGTGCGGCGCGGAGGCTGGAGTCGGAGTTGGAGCCGGCGTCGTCACCGGAGTTGCCGAGCGACGGGGTGGCGGCGGCCGATGCAGCGGCCGGGGCGGCTGCCGCAGCCGGCGCTGCTGC
>NZ_JAALDM010000128.1 GCF_014144865.1 Dietzia aerolata
CACCACCGCACCCGCGGACACCGCCGACCACCCGTGCCCCAGCACCAGCCACGCGAGCAGGAACGACTGCAGCATCCCCTGCGGCAGCACCAGCAGCACCGACACCCCGTGGATGCGCTGCAGGTAGTCGGCCCCGCGATACGGAGACCGAGCGGTTCCCGACGCCGAGGTCGCGCGCGGCGCGGCCGGGGGAGGAGGATCGACGACGACGACGAGGGCAGCCACCGCCGAAACGACGGCCATCGCCAGGGGCACGGCAAACGCCGCCTCCAGTCCGTGGGCCTGCGCCAGCAGGGGGAGGCTCATTGCGGCAATCGCGGCGCCCACCGGCTGCGACATCTGTCGGATGCCCATGGCCAATCCGCGCCGATGCGGAGGGAACCAACCCACCACCAGCCGCCCGCTGGCGGAGTTTCCGGACGCGGTCGCCGCCCCGGCGAGCAGCAGGAATATCGCCATGGCCGCGAACGAGTCGGTGAACATCAGCGCAGTGATCGCGAGTGCGGCCGCCGTCGAGCCCGAGACCAGGACCAGTTTCTCGCCGGTCCGGTCGACCAGCCAGCCCCACGCGATGAGCGCCAGCGCCATGCCGACCGACGGCATCGCCACCAGGACGCCGGCCCGCGACAGCGACAGTCCCATCCCGGTCGTGAAGTAGGGGAGTAGGAAGCCGACGCCCACGATGAACGCGGAGCCCGACGCGGCGACGAACGTCGCGACGGCGAGGATCACCCAGTTCCGGACCGTCACCTCGTCCCGCTGCGCGTCCACCTCGTTCTCCACGACCCCAGACTAGCCAGGTTCCCACATTCTAAAAATCTAATCCCACAATGCGGAACTCAGCCCTAGTTCAGCTCGCCCTCGCCGACGTAGGTCGCGTACAGCGGAAGCGGCATGTCCTGGCGCCGGAGCACGGTTCCCCACACGTCTTCGCGGGCGGGCGCGAGCAGGTCGCTGGGCAGGCTCGGCGCGACGTACCAGTCGCCGCGGTCGAGTTCCCCTTGGAGCTGGCCGGGCGCCCAGCCGGTGTATCCGACGAACACGCGCATCCCGTCGACCCGGCCCCGCAGCCGCTCGGGGTCACTGTCCAAATCCACCACGTGCACCCGTCCCTCGATCCGCTGCAGCCCGGGATCATCGGCGACGTCGACCCCGGCCGAGAGCACGGCCAACGCGATGCCGGCGTCGGGTTTGACGGGCCCACCGATGTAGAACACCCCGGGCGCGGCGCACAGGTCGGCCCACGGCGGC
>NZ_JAALDM010000129.1 GCF_014144865.1 Dietzia aerolata
AGCGACGAGCGCGCGGTGGCGCAGGAGCGGGCGGCGCTGGAGGCGACGATCGCTGAGCTGGAGTCCGAGCAGGCGATGCTGTCCGACCCGGCGTTCATCGAGCAGCAGGCCCGTATTCGGTTCGGCGCCGTGAAGCCGGGGGAGACTCCGTACCGCGTGAGCACGGTCGACCCGGTGGAGGAGGCGGCGGCCGAGCAGCGGGCGGCGGAGATCGCGGCGCTGCCGTGGCAGACGCGCCTGTGGGACTCGATCTCCGTGCCGCCCGACCCCGTCTACCCCGATGCCGCGAGCCTGCCGGAGGGCACGTCGCTGCTCGAGGGCACGTCGATCCCCGGCGGGCCCGACACCCCGCCCACCCCGGTCATGCCGAACCCGGACGGTGTGCCCGCCCAGGCCCCGCAAGACCAGGCCCCGCAAGACCAGGCGCCGCAAGAACCGGCCCCGTAAGCCCCCGGCCAGCCCGGCGCGGCCGATCCCGGCGCCCAACCGGCTCCGTAACTTCTCACAGGAGGACCCCAGCGTGAGCGCTGACCCAAGCGTTTCCCAGGACGATCTCGACGCCATCGCCGCCCAGCTCGGCCGGCCGCCGCGTGGCGTGCTGGAGGTGTCCTACCGCAGCCCGGACGGGCGGCCCGGTGTGGTCACGACGGCGCCGCGGCTCGAGGACGGCACGCCGTTCCCCACGCTGTACTACCTGACCGATCCGCGGCTCACGGCCGAGGCGAGCCGGCAGGAGTCGGCGGGGATCATGCGCGGCATGCAGGCCCGCCTGGCCACCGAGCCGGAGTTGGCGGCGAACTACCTGCAGGCGCACGAGCGGTTCCTGGCCAAGCGCAACGCGATCGAGGACCTGGGCACCGACTTCTCGGGCGGTGGCATGCCGGAGCGGGTCAAGTGCCTGCACGTGCTCATGGCGTACGCGCTCGCGGAGGGGCCGGGCGTGGTGTGGCTGGGGGATGAGTCGGTGGCGCTGGCGTGTGAGGCGGGGCTGCGCGGCAACGCCCTGCCCGGCGACTGGCCCACGCCCGAGGAGCTGGGGATCCCCGACTACCTGGCGATGGACCAGCAGTGATCGCCCCCGTCGAGCCCGGCACCGTGCGAGTGGGGGCCGTGGACTGCGGCACCAACTCGATCCGCCTGCTCGTGGCCGAGGGCGTTCCGGGCCGGCCGGGGCTCACGGATGTGGTCCGCGAGATGCGGATCATCCGGCTGGGTGAGGGCGTGGATGCGACGGGCCGGCTCTCGGAGGGGGCCCTGTCCCGCTGCCGTACCGCGTTGACCGACTACGCCGCGACGATGGCCGCCCACGGCGTGCAGGCGGCCCGGATGGTGGCCACCTCCGCCACCCGCGACGCGGCGAACAAGGATGACTTCTTCGGCATGACCGCCGAGGTGCTGGGGGAGCATTTCCCGGGCGCCGCGGCCGAGGTGATCTCGGGGCAGACCGAGGCGCAGTTGACGTTCGCGGGCGCCGTCGTGGATCTGGATCCGCGCGAAGGACCGTTCGTGGTGGCGGACCTGGGCGGCGGGTCGACGGAGATCGTGGTGGGAGAGTTTGACGACGACGAGCTCACCCTTCTCGGCGCCCAGAGCCTGGACATCGGCTGTGTGCGCATCACGGAGCGGACGCTGCATTCGGACCCGCCGAGCAGCGGGGAGGTCTCGCAGGCACGGTCCGTGATCTCCGAGGCCCTCGACACCGCCGCCGGGCTCCCGCTGGGTCGGGCGAAGCGCTTCGTGGGCGTGGCGGGGACCTTCACCACGCTCTCGGCGGTGGCGCAGGGCATGGCCGAGTACGACTCGGCTGCCCTGCACAATTCTGTGATCTCGCTGGAGCAGATGCGCGAGGTCTGCGCCCGGCTGGTCGCCTCGACGGTTTCCGAGCGTCGCGCTCTGGGGCCGATGCATCCGGGTCGTGCGGACGTGATCGGGGGAGGGGCGTTGGTGGCCTCGGCCCTGTGTGATGCGGTGGCTGATCGTGCTGGTATTACTGAGGTCACGGTGAGTGAGAAGGACATTCTGGACGGTATCGCGATGTCGGTGTTGTCTGGCCTGGCTGGCTGACCCCGGCCCGGGCGCCCTGCGCGCTCACCCGGTCCCGCTGCGGCGGGGCCCCCGGCCCACACTCGGTGTGGGCAGAGCCCCCATAGCCCAATTGGCAGAGGCAGACGGCTTAAAACCGTTTCAGTGTCGGTTCGAGTCCGACTGGGGGTACCGCAAATGCAGCCTTCACACATGTCATCTTCATTTGTCGTAAACGTATGTCAAGCTATGTTTACTCGACTGAATCGTGCGAGCGGCGCGATTGGCGCGGCGCTCTTGGGAGATAGGTATCGCGCAAAGTGGCTTTAAAGAAGTCGGACTTGTACGCATCGTTGTGGGCGAGCTGCGACCAGCTTCGTGGCGGCATGGATGCCAGCCAGTACAAGGACTACATCCTGACGCTGTTGTTCGTGAAGTACGTGTCCGACAAGGCCAAAATCGACGCCAACAGCCTGATCGAAGTACCTGCGGGCGGTTCGTTCGACGATATGCTCGCCGCCAAGGGCGACAAGGAAATCGGAGACCGCTTCAACAAGATCATCGCCCGCCTTGCCGAAGCCAACGACCTGCGCAACGTCATCGACCAGGCCGACTTCAACGACGAGGAAAAGCTCGGCAAGGGCAAGGAGATGCAGGACCGCCTCTCAAGGCTGGTCACTATCTTCAACGACCTCGACTTCCGAGGCTCGCGCGCAGAGGGCGACGACCTGCTCGGCGACGCCTACGAGTACCTGATGCGCCACTTCGCCACCGAGTCCGGCAAGTCCAAAGGGCAGTTCTACACGCCGGCCGAAGTCTCCCGCATCCTCGCCAGGGTGGTCGGCATCGGGCCGAATACCCGTCAGGATCAGACCGTCTACGACCCGGCCTGCGGTTCCGGTTCGCTGCTGCTCAAGGCTGCCGCCGAAGCACCACGCGGCATGACGATCTACGGCCAAGAGAAGGACAATGCGACCTGGGCGCTGTCCAAGATGAACATGATCCTGCATGGCAACGAGATCGCCGAGATCGAGAAGGGCGACACCATCACCAGTCCGCAGTTCACCAAGGGGGACCGCCTGCGGACCTTCGATTACGTCGTCATGAACCCGCCGTTCTCGGTGAAGTCCTGGAACAACGGCCTCGAGAACGACTATGGCCGCTTCGAGTATGGCCGCCCGCCGGAGAAGAACGGCGACTACGCCTTCCTACTCCACGCGCTCACCTCGCTCAGGAGCACCGGCAAGGCGGCGATCATCCTGCCGCACGGTGTGCTGTTTCGCGGCAACGCCGAGGCCACCATTCGCACGCGCCTGCTCAAACAAGGCTTTATCAAGGGTGTCATCGGACTGCCGGCAAACCTGTTCTACGGCACCGGCATTCCGGCCTGCATCGTGATCCTCGACAAGGGGAACGCCCACGCTCGCACCGGCGTCTTTATGATCGACGCCTCCAAGGGCTTCGTGAAAGACGGCAACAAGAACCGCCTACGCAGCCAGGACCTCCACAAGATCGTCGACACCTTCAACAAGCAGATCGAGATCTACCGCTACTCGCGCATGGTGCCGATGAGCGAGATCGCCGCCCCCAAGAACGACTACAACCTCAACATCCCGCGCTACATCGACTCGTCCGAACCCGAGGACTTGCAGGACCTCAGCGCCCACCTATACGGCGGCATTCCCGACCGTGACCTCGACGCACTTCAGAGCTACTGGGACGCCTTCCCACAACTGCGCAACCAGATCTTCATACCAAATCGCCCGGGCTACAGCGACCTGGCTATTGACGTCAGTGCCGTACAGCAGGCAATCTTCGATGCACCGGGATTCCACAAGCTCCGCGACGAAGCCACGGGCATTGTGGCGGACTGGTTCGCCGCGCACCGCGACATCCTTGCTGGAATCACCGCCGACGCCAAGCCGAACGAGCTAATCGCGGTCATCGGCGACGACCTGTTGGCGCGCTTCAAGCCGATACCACTGCTCGACGAGTACGACGTCTACGAGCAGCTCATGACGTACTGGCACGACACAATGCACGACGATGTCTACCTGGTCATGGCCGACGGCTGGCTGAACGCCGCCAAGCCCCGCAAGACCATCGAGGACAAGGAGCGTAAGCTCTCTGAAACCCCCGACCTGGTTGTCGGTTCTGGTCGCAGCGCCACCAAGTACAAGACGGACCTTATTCCGCCGGCGTTAATCGTGGCGTGCTATTTCGCCGCCGATCAGGCCAAGATCGACGAACTCACGGCAGCCGCGGAGGAAGCCACCCGCGCCGTCGAGGAATACGTCGAAGAACATGCCGCGGATGACGGACTTCTTGCCGACGCCATGGACGACGACAAGATCTCTAAGGCGCTGGTCGCCGCACGACTGAAAGCGATCAGGAATGGAGGCGATTACGACGAGATCGAGGCGCTACAGCGCGCCATTAAGCTGTACAACGACGAAGCCGCCGCCAAGAAGGCAGTCAAGGACGCCCAGGGTGGGCTGGATCTCGCCACGCTCAAGAAGTACGGCGACCTGAACGAGGAAGACATCAAGACGCTCGTGCTTGATGTCAAGTGGCGGGCGACTGTCGCGCGTCGCGTTGGCGGAGAAGTCGAGGCACTCACACTCGACCTTGTTGCGCGCATCCAGCAACTCGGTCAGCGTTACGCGGCGACCGTCGACGAACTCGATGTCGAACTTGATCGACTCGAAGCTAAGGTTGCCGGTCATCTCGCCGCCATGGGGGTAATGGTCTGATGAGCGCTATTACCGAATGGCAAGAGACGACGATCGGCGCATTGGCATCGGTCTCGCGGGGCGCCTCTCCTCGGCCAATCGCATCATCGAGATGGTTCGACGCCAGCAGCGCCGTTCGCTGGGTTCGGATCGCCGACGTCAACCGGTCAAACGGGCGGACACTACTCACCACCACTCAGGCTCTGTCGCCTGATGGAATAGCGCGAAGTCGCCATCTTGCTCCGGGCACATTGATCATGAGCATCGCCGCCACCGTCGGTATCCCGGTAATCACGGGCGTGCCGACCTGCATTCATGACGGTTTCGTCGCTTTGGAGAACCTGAAGGTAGATCAGCGTTTTCTGCTCTACTTGCTGAAGGCGTCCGAGGGGATGCTGCGCGAATCTGGTCAGTCTGGATCGCAGATGAACGTGAATACGGACATTGTAAAGTCATTACATGTCTGCATTCCTGTTGATTTGGGGGAACAGGAGCGCATCGCTGCCGCATTGTGGGACATCGACGACTTGATTGCCGCCCTCGAACGCCTCATCGCCAAGAAGCAGGCGATCAAGCGAGGCATGACGCAGCAGCTGCTAACCGGCGGTGCTCGCCTGCCCGGATTCTCCTCTTCTTGGGAGGAGGTTACTTGGTCAGACGTGGTCACTCCACAACCGGGTAACAGTCAGATAAAAGGCCGACTTTCTCCTCGGAGGAACGTCAAAGCGCAATATCCTGGGTTCAGTGCTTCAGGTCAAGATGTGTGGCTTCCGACATGGGACGTAGAGGGAGATGGCGTGGTCATCTCCGCTGTGGGTTCTCGTTGCGGCCGAGCATTTCTGGCTACCGGTCGTTGGTCGGCCATAGCAAACACGCACATTCTACTTCCTCGTTCAAATCGGCTGGATGCGAGTTTCGCAATGCTGTACTTTAATGACGAGGCTTTCTGGATTAAGGGCGGCAGTGGCCAGCCGTTTGTCCAAGTCGGGTCCAGTCTTTCTAAGCGCGTAAAGCTACCGCCTTTGGATGAACAACGTGCAATTATGAATGTGCTGGGTGATTTGGACTGGAATGTCAATCTGCTGAGGTCTCGTCTCGTAAAAGCGCGCGCAATCAAAGCCGGTATGATGCAGCAACTCCTCACCGGCCGCGCTCGGCTGCCCGTGGGGGATGCCACATGAGTGATGTCGGACAGATCGAGCGCAAGGCCCAAGACCGCGTCGTCGCGTTGTTTTACGACCAGCTTGGTTACGAGTACCTCGGTAACTGGGAGCACCGCAAGCACAACGGGAACGTTGAGACGGAGCTTCTGACGCAGAATCTTAAAGCGCGCGGTTACGACGACTACCTTATTAACCGCACCCTCGACCAGCTCGGCAAAGCCGTGTCGGTCGGCGCCGGCCGTGACCTGTACGAGGCCAACCGCGACGTCTACGGGTTGCTGCGCTACGGCGTTAAGGTCCGCCCTGGCGTCGGCGAGCAGACCGAGACCGTCTGGCTGATCGACTGGACGAATCCCGAGGCCAATCACTTCGTCGTCGTCGAGGAAGTCACTGTCGCTGGCCAGCACACTAAACGCCCTGATGTGGTGCTCTATGTCAACGGCTTGGCGCTCGTCACGCTGGAACTCAAGCGTTCCAATGTCGCTGTCTCTGAAGGCATCCGGCAGACCATTGGCAACCAGAGGCCCGAGTTTATCCGCTCCTTTTTCTCGACGGTCCAGTTCGTCTTCGCCGGCAACGATGTCGAAGGCCTGCGTTACGGCGTTATCGACACCCCGGAGAAGTACTGGCTGGAGTGGAAGGAACCCTCTGACGTCGCCGACCCGCTCGACCGGGCGCTGCTGCAGATGTGCAGTAAGCCGCGTCTGCTTGAACTGATCCATAACTTCGTCGTCTTCGACGCAGGCGTCAAGAAGAGCCCACGTCACAACCAGTACTTCGGCGTCAAAGCCGCCCAGGACCGCATCGCGAAGCGCGAGGGTGGCATCATCTGGCACACCCAAGGCTCGGGTAAGTCTCTGACAATGGTGTGGCTGGCCAAGTGGATTCGCGAGAACCAGCCCGACGGTCGGGTACTGCTGATCACCGACCGCACCGAACTCGACGACCAGATTGAGAAGGTCTTCAACGGGGTCAACGAGCAGATCTACCGCACCAAGAGCGGTGCCGATCTCATTGGCTCGCTCAACGCCAGCGAGCAGTGGCTGATCTGCTCTCTCGTCCACAAGTTTCGCGCCGCTGACAGCGACGGTGAAGACGACGAGACGACCGCCGACTTCATCAAAGAACTGCACGCCACCATCCCGAAGGACTTCAAGGCCAAGGGCAACATTTTCGTCTTCGTCGACGAAGCCCACCGCACCCAGTCCGGCAAGATGCACACCGCCATGAAGGCGCTGCTGCCCGAGGCGATGTTCATCGGTTTCACTGGCACCCCTCTGCTCAAGGCGGACAAGGCCACCAGTATCGAGACATTCGGCTCGTTCATCCACACCTACAAGTTCGATGAAGCCGTGGCTGACGGTGTGGTCCTGGACCTGCAGTATGAAGCCCGCAGCATAGACCAGGAACTGACCAGTCCCGCGCAGGTCGACAAGTGGTTCGAAGTCAAAACCAAGGGCATGACCGACCTCAGCAAGGCCGAACTCAAGAAGCGCTGGGGCACCATGCAGAAGGTTGTCTCCTCCGAGCCGCGCGCTAAGCAGATCGTCAACGACATCTTGCTCGATATGGAGACCAAGCCCCGTCTGATGGACAGGCGCGGGAACGCCATGCTCGTCGGCTCCAGTATCTATCAGGCCTGCAAGTTCTACGAGATGTTCAGCGCGGCCGGCTTCAAGGGCAAGTGCGCAATCGTCACCAGCTACACCCCAAACGCCAGCGCCATTGCCAAGGAAGACTCCGGCGCGGGCAAGACCGAGAAGATCCGCCAGTACGACATCTACCGCAGGATGCTGGCCGACTACTTCGACGAGCCCGAAGACACTGCCGTGAACAAGCTCGAGGAGTTCGAGCAAGCTGTCAAGCGCCAGTTCATCGAGAACCCCGGCCAGATGCGACTGCTGATCGTCGTCGACAAGCTATTGACCGGCTTCGATGCGCCGAGCGCCACCTACCTCTACATCGACAAGTCAATGCGCGACCACGGCCTGTTCCAGGCTATCTGTCGCGTCAACCGCCTCGATGGCGACGACAAAGACTACGGCTATATCGTCGATTACCAGGATCTCTTCAACTCGATCGAAAATGCAGTCGACGATTACACCTCAGGTGCGCTGGATGGCTACGAGAAGAAGGACATCGAAGGGCTGCTGTCCGATCGCATCGAGAAGGCCCGAGAGAACCTCGACGAAGCTTTCGAACGCATCCGCGCTCTCGTCGAACCCGTTGCGCCACCGAAGAACACGCTGCAGTACCAGCAATACTTCTGCGCTCTGGAGCAGGGCAACGCTGAACAACTCAAGGCTAACGAGCCGAAGCGCGTCGAGCTGTACAAGGCGGTTGCGGCCGTCACCCGTGCTTACGCCAACCTCGCCAACGACATGGCCGAGGCCGGTTACAGCCAAGCCGACGCAGAGGCGATAAAGAAGGAGATCGCACACTACGTTGACGTGCGCGCCGAAGTGAAGCTTGGAGCGGGTGAGGACGTTGACTTCAAGCAGTATGAGGCGGGCATGCGGTTCCTGCTCGACACTTACATCCAGGCCGGGGCGTCCGAAGTCGTCTCGAACTTCGAAGACACGGGACTGATCGACCTAATCTTGAAGCTCGGTGCTGGGGCGATCGACAAGCTGCCTGCAGGGATCAAGAAGGACCCAGAGGCGGTCGCCGAGACGATCACCAACAACATGCGCAAGGTGATCATCGACGAGCACGCGCTGAACCCAAAGTACTACGACAAGATGAGCGAACTGCTCGACGCCATCATTGAACAGCGCCGCCAACAAGCCATCGACTACCAGCAATACCTGGCCAAGCTCCTCGATGCCGCGAAGCAGCTCGGTGCCAAAGAGTCGGACACGACGTATCCGGACTGGGCGGACAACGGCGCACGACGCGCCCTGATTGACTTCGGCTGGCCTGATCCGACAACGCCGATCCAGGTGGACACCGCGATCCTGACGAGCAAGCCATACGACTGGGTCGGCAACCCGATGAAGGAGAAGGTCGTCAAGCGGGCGATCAGCCGCACGCTTCCTGACAGCTTTGACCGACTCGACGAATTATTTGAACTGGTGAAGGCGCGTGATGAGTACCGCTAACGTTTACCTCACCGTCCGTGGCATCGACATCGACGTCATCTACAAGGACATCAAGAACCTGCACATCGGCGTCTACCCGCCGCTGGGTCGCGTGCGCGTGGCCGCACCCAACCGACTCGATGACGACCAGGTGCGCCTGGCCGTGATTCAGCGTCTGCCATGGATCAAGCGGCAGCGCGACAAGCTGCGTGCTGCCGAGCGTCAGTCCGAGCGCGAGATGGTGACCGGCGAGTCTCACTACGTGTGGGGTATTCGCCGCCGGCTCAAGGTCGTCGAGCGGCCCGGTCGTGCGCACTTCGAGATCGACGGCGAGCGGTTGGTGCACTACGTGCCTCCCGGCACAGCGGCCGAGAAGCGTCGCGACTTGCTCGACAAGTGGTACCGCGATCAGCTCCGCGAGGAGGTTCCTGAACTCATTGCAAAGTGGGAACAAACGCTTGACGTCGTGGTGCCGAAGTGGACCATCCGACGTATGAAGACTAAGTGGGGATCGTGCAACCGCGAAACTCGCCACATCTGGTTTAACGTTGAGCTCGCGAAGAAGCACCCCAATTGCCTGGAATACATCGTTGTCCACGAGTTGACGCATTACTTTGAGCGAACCCACGGAGAACGGTTTACGAAATTTATGGATCAATACTTGCCCGATTGGCGCAGCCGGCGAGAGCAGCTCAATGCGGCACCGCTCAACACGGAGGCATGGTCATGACGACGGCGCGGCAATGGCTCGAGGAGCTGAACACCCTCTACACTCCTTCTCCCGTGCAGTTTGACGGAGCAAGGAGTCACAAGACAGCAATTGAATCTAGGCTCGATTACTATATTGGTGTACGAGAAATGTTTGAGATCGGCTCACTTCGGCACGGTACGGGAATTTGGCAACATAGCGATGCGGACTACCTAGTTTCCTTGGAAGGTATTCGACCGGGCTCTCCGTGGACAATGTTCAGCAAAGTAAAAGAACAACTCCAAGAACGCTTCACGGGCACCACGATTGTCGTCCGGCGCCCGGCGGTAGTGTGCAAATTTTCAGACGGTGACGTGGAGGTTGTTCCGGGCTACGCGGCTCCAAGTGGCTACTGGATTGCCAATCCTGCCGATGGATGGATGCTGACTCATCCAAAGGATCACAATAGGTACGTCACCGATGTGAATACGAAACATGGCGGTGCGGTGAAAAAGCTCGCCCGGCAGGTGAAGGTCTGGAAGTACCGCCGGAACGTGCCCGTGTCGTCCTGCTACCTCGAGATGCGCACGGCGAAGCACATGGACGGTGAGTCATCGTATTCGCCGCTTTGGGACCTCTATCTCACGCTGAAGAAGATGCGCGATGCCAACCTGGCCGCGATGAACGATCCGACTGGGCTGGGGTCGCGTTTCAGCTCGTGCTCGTCAGAGTCGAATCGGCTCGACGCCATGTCCAAGTTCGACACCGCGGTCATTCGCGCACTGAAGGCGAAGGACTTTGCCAACGACGGCTACGAGTCGTTAGCGATTGAGCAGTTGAAGCTGCTCTTCAATAGGTAGGTGCTGGCGATGACATATGCGCCTCCGACGCCCAAAGACATCAGCGATTCGCAAAATCAGGAAGCTCAACTCCGTCTGCTGCGGGCAGTCCGTCGCCTCTACTCGAAGGCGAAGTTCTGGGCGAACGTGCGCGGGGTCGGTCTTGGCGTCGTCGCTGTTGTGGCCCCACTGACCGTTGCGGTCAAGCCAGACTTGGCCACCACGAGCGCATCGGTCGCTGCCGCGTGGTTTGTGCTCAACCGACTCGTCTTCCGGCCTCTGGAACGCAGCCATGCCACCCGTGCGGCGACCGTCCAGGAGCAGTTCGATTCCCGAATATTTGGCATGCCGACCATCGCGGTTCGTGATCCGCAAGTGCTTCCAGAAGAAGTCACTCGCCTGACGGGGAAGCGCCTCGCCCGTCGGAAGGCGTTCTCCGACGACCGTCTGCGGGACTGGTATCCGATCAACAAGGCCGTCCCAGGTCCGGTCGCAGTGGCTATTGCTCAGCGAGGAAACCTCGCCTACACGCAGGAACTCCTCCGTCGGAGCGCGAACCTGTGGGCAGGCGTGGTTGCCGTGTGGGCCGTCGCCGCGTTCGTTATCGGCCTGGTTGCCGACTTCACGCTCGAGAATTTCTTGCTTGCGATTGTGCTCCCGGTCCTGCCGCCGCTGCTAGATGCAGCCGACGAGTGGCAGCGAGTGCGAGCAGCAGGCAAGGAGCGGCGCGCGCTCACGATCGAGATTCAGGACGCAATCCATGCCAACAGCCAAGCACCGATCAGTGGAGAGCAACTGCTCGGATGGCAGTCGCAGCTTTTCTCCCTTCGGCGTGATTCCCCGCTGGTACCCGACTGGCTGTACAGCATCCTTCGGTCTGGGATCGAGCGAGAGATGAAGGATACTGCCAAGAGTCTGGGGGGCGGCTCGTGAGTCTGACAACGAGTCAAGCGATGGCCCGGTTCCTCCAAGACCTCACCGCCACCGACTACCAGAAGACCTCCATCATCGAGGCTCGTAAGAATCGCGTGGTGGAGAACCTCAATGAAGCGTTCCCCAAGACCAGCGACCTCCCGTTCTCGCGCGCTGTACTCATGGGTTCCGCGGCGAAGAACACCATTGTGCGTCCAATGGACGACATTGATGTCCTGGCGATCTTCTCGAACGAAAACAACGCTTGGAACGCCTATCGCTGGGACTCCAAGTCGTTCATCTATCGCGTCCGTCGGGCATATGACGGGTTGGAGGCTGCACAGGTAGGTACGCGCGGCCAAGCCGTCCGAGTCTTCTTTCAGAACGGCGGACACGTTGACATCGCCCCCGTGTTTTCACACGGCCACGACCGCTACGGACTGCCGGACGGCACCGGCGGCTGGATCTACACCGCGCCGACTGTTGCGAACGCTTGGTTCGCCGGGCGCAATGCCGAGCTCGGGTACAATTTGGCGCCGTTGGTGCGGCTGCTTAAGAAATGGAACAACGCCCACTCAAAGCGATTCCGGTCATATCACCTCGAGACCATCGCAGCGACAGCCTTCAAGACCCTTGGTTCCAGTCGTCAGGGTGGGCTGGCGAGCTTCTTCGAGTGGGCGCCCAACCACATCGACGTCACCGATCCCGGCGGTCAGTCCGGATCGCTCTCCGGATATCTGACGTGGCTCTCGCGCCCTGACGCGCTTCAGGCACTGAGGACAGCGTCGGAGCGAGCCAGTAGGGCGCGAGATGCCGAAGCTGTCGGGGATCACGCGGAGGCTAAGCGCCTGTGGCGGATCATTCTGGGAGACAGCTTCCCGACGTCGTAGCCCGTGGCAGGTCCCCGGCGGATACGCTCGCCGAGACAGGAGGAAGTGCTCGGGCACTGGCTTCCCGGTGGGGCGATCCTCTTTGATTTCGCATCAACTTCCCCAACCCTTCGCGAAGAGTTGGAAAGCTGTATCCATCGTCGTTGGAGGTAGTGAATGGCCACGTACAAGGAGCAGGTGCTCACGCCGGACCAAGAACTAGACCTGTTGATCGGGTTACTGTCCGAAGTGGAGGAGCGACTGAAGCAGCTAGGTCGCGACAGGTCCGGCCAGTACGAGCTCGACGCGAATCCAGTTGAGTCAAGCCTGAAGAGGGAAATCTCGCTGCTGACGCTGCAGATCGCGAATATCCAACGATGGATCGATCGAACATCGGAACGAGAAACACAAGAGTCGGGCGACTGGCAGGAGAAACGAACGGCCTACCCGGCTTCCGCCCCGAAAGCCAGCAAAAAGGTTCGGCGACTTAAGATCAAATCTCGGGATGAGAAGGCGGCGCGAACCCCGCAGAAAGAGCAGTGGATAGTTTCAGATTCTCCACAGAACGTCCAACCGAAAGTGTCTGAGCGTCCTGCGCGGAAACGGGATGACCCGAGCCGGGGTTTATCGCCTTCTACGGGAAGGCGTCGGCGCGCGAGTTTGATCGGTTGAGTGCCGGGAGAGAAGAGAGGGCCGGCGACCGCACAGGGGCAAATTCCGGCCGGACGAATGGCAGTTCGCCGCGGGCGCCGCGGCTGGCTCGTGCTCGGCGCGCGCTGATGACACTGCCGCGAGTTCACCGAAAGATCGGCCCCCTGTGCGGATGATCCCGTGACAGGCGCTCCTGGTGCTGCGCCTCGTAGAGGGGTCTACTCTCACCCCACCGCGCCGTCCTTGACCCGCAGTCCTAGACTGTCCCCTCGGCGCCCGAAGCACCGTCACGAACCGTCCGCCCACCCAGAGGAGACCCAGTTGTGCACTGGGCCTGCGCATACGCAGGCTTCATCGCGGGATAGATTCTCGCCGCGGTGACCTACGGGAGCAAGGCCTTCGGCTTGTACGACTATGGTCTGGGTCCGGTCGTGTTGGTCGGGGTCCCGATAGTGGTGCCGTTGCTGACGCTGGTCGTGCTGCGGGGCGGGTATCGCCTCACGGCGCTCGGGCTGTTTCTCGCGGCGCCGGTGCTGTGGGTGTCCTTCGTCGTGTTCTTCGTGATCGGAGGCCTCGTGTAGAGCCAACGCGCGAAGCCCCACCCCGCCGCGTGAAATCGGCCGGGGGAGTGGGGTGATGTTGTCGTCGTCGTCATAAATCTCGAGGCGGTAGGCGCGGCGGGTGCGGCCAGGCACCAGGGATCCATGCGCGGCGGGGTTGGGCCGGATAGGTGAGGCGGGGCGGCGCTCCTACACTTGTCCGGGTCAGAAGCCGGCCCACCAACGCGAGGAGACCCCAGTGGACTACGCGGCGATCGAGACGCTGCGCGACACCCATCCCGCGTGGCGGATGCTGCGCGCGGACCAGGCGCCACTCCTGCTGTCGTTCCTGGGCCGGTTCTTCGTCGACGAGAGCCGTGGTGCGAGCCCGGCGGGGCAGATCATCGACGCGCTGGATGACGAGCTGTACGTCCTCAACTCCGGCTCCCCGGACGCCCCGCCGTATCCGCGTCCGGCGGCCGACTACCTCGCTGACTGGGCGGCGCCCGAGTACGGCTACCTGCGCCGCTTCTACCCGCTGGGCTCGGACGAGATCCACTACGACGCCACGCCGGCGCTGGAGAAGGCGTACGCGTGGGTGCAGAGCCTGCAGTCCCGCGAGTTCGTCGATACCGAATCGCGGCTGCAGACCGCGATCGACCTGCTGCGCCAGATCGACCAGGGCACCGAATCCGACCCGGAACGGCGGCTGCGCGAGTTGGAACGCCGCAAGCAGGAGATCGAGAACGAGATCGAGGCGCTGCGCAACGACCCCGAGTCCGGCCTGCTCGACCGCACCGCGGTCCGCGACCGCTACCAACAGTTCGCCGCCACCGCCCGCGAGCTGCTGTCGGACTTCCGTGAGGTGGAGGAGAACTTCCGCGAGCTCGACCGCTCGGCGCGCGAGAGGATCGCCACCTGGGACGGCAGCAAGGGCGAACTGCTGGGCGAGCTGCTCGGCGGGCGCAGCCGCATCGACTCCTCCGACCAGGGCCGCAGCTTCCAGGCGTTCTACGACCTGCTGCTCTCCAGCTCCAGCCAGGAGGAACTGTCGAACCTGCTGGAGCGGATCGCGGCGATCGAGGAACTGGGCGTGGACGGCCGGATGCGGCACGTGCACCACAGTTGGGCCGAGGCCGCGGAGCGCACGCAGGAGACGGTCCGGCGGATCTCCGGGCAGCTGCGGCGCTTCACCGACGACAAGATCGTGCTGGAGAACCGCCGCGTGCTGGATCTGGTGCGCGAGATCGAGGCCACCGCGCTGCGCCTGCGGGACGCGGGGGTGCCGTCGGGGCTCGGGCTGGAGTTCGAGGAGACCGGCGTGGAGATCAACCTCGCCACCGAGCGGCCCCTGCACAGTGTCCGGCCCGCCGCGCAGGTCGACAGTCTCCTGCCGCCGGCTGAGGAGGAGGACGTGGACACCTCGCTGCTGGCTGAGCAGGTGATCGTCGACCCCGCCCGCCTGGCCGAGCACCTGCGCGCCCTCATCCCCGCGCGCGGCACCGCCCTGCTCGAGGACATCGTCGAGATGTACCCCGTCGAGAACGGGGTGGCCGAGCTCATCACCTACCTCGCATTGGACGACGACGACATCGAGGTGGTCACCGACCCGGAGGGGGAGACGGTGATCGAGTACTACGAATCCGAGCGGCCGATGAGGGCACGGATGCCCCGCGTGGAAGTGAGACGGACATGAGCACCGACCAACGCGCCATCGCCACCAGCGCGATCCACCTGATGCAGGGGGTCGTCTACCAGGAGTCCGACGACTGGGCCGACCTGCAGCGGCACCGCGGAGCGCTCCGCGACCACTTCGCGGTGGTGGGCCTGGACGTGGTGATCAATGAGGACGAGGGTTTTGCCTACCTGCGCACCAAGGACACCCCCGACGGGGAGGACCCGCTGCCGCGCGTCATCCGCCGGCACGCCCTGACGTATGCCGACAGCCTGCTCACGGTGCTGCTGCGCAAGCGGATGGTCGAGTTCGAGTCCTCCGGAGACCAGGGCAAGCTCGTGCTCTCCACCGAGCAGATCGTGGAGATGCTGGAGCTGTTCCTGTCCCGCAGCACCGACGAGGCCCGTCTGACGCGGCAGGTGGAGGCGTCGATCAACCGCCTGGTCGCGCTGGGCTACCTGCGGCAGTTGAAGGACGAGAAGGGCATGTGGGAGGTCCGGCGGATCCTCAAGGCGTACGTCGACGCGCAGACGTTGGGCGATTTCGCGGGCAAGCTCGCCGAGTACGAGGCGGCGGCCCTGTCTGTCGAGGGCGCAGGCACGTCGGCTGCCGCTGCGGTCGATGCGGCTGCCGAGGGAGCCGCCGTAACCACCGAGACCCCGGGGCTGACCACCTCCACCACGGACATCGAGGGCGGTGCCGACGATGAGTGAGGGACTGTTCTCGCCCGTGGAGCTGGGCAACGCCGGCCGGCCCGGGTTCCGGCTGGCGCGGCTCGAGGTCTACAACTGGGGCACCTTCGACCACCAGGTGTGGCGACTCGAGGCCGGCGGCGAAACGATGCTGGTCACCGGCGACATCGGCAGTGGCAAGTCCACGCTCGTCGACGCGGTGAGCACCCTGCTGCTGCCGTCGCACCGGATCGACTACAACAAGGCCGCCGGCGCCGGCAAGAAGGAACGCACCCTGCGCTCCTACGTGGAGGGCTACCACAAGACCGAGCGCAACGAGGCCACCGGAACGGTCCGGCCGGTCGCGCTGCGTGACCGGAATTCGTACTCGGTGATCCTCGGGGTGTTCGCCAACGAGGGCTACGACGAGCAGGTGACGCTCGCCCAGGTCTTCCAGCAACAGGACGGCGCCGGCCAGCCGTGGCGGCGCTTCGTCACCGCCGACCGGGCACTGTCGATCGCCGAGGACTTCACCGACTTCGGCTCCGACCTCAACACTCTGCTGGCACGCTTGCGCGAGGGCGGCGCGACGGTGGAAAAGGACTTCCCGTCCTACGGCCGGATCATGCGCCGGGCCCTGGGCATCCGGTCCGAGCAGGCCATGGAGCTGTTCCACCAGACCATCTCCATGAAGTCGGTGGGCGATCTCAACGAGTTCGTCCGAACCCACATGCTGGAGCCGGCCAACGCCAAGGGCCGGATCGACGGGATCATCAGCCACTTCGAGGACCTCACCACCGCCTACGATGCGGTGCAGCGGGCCCGGGAGCAGCTCGAGGTCCTGGAGCCGCTGGTCGCCTCGGCGGAGAAGTACGACGTGGCCCTCGAGCGCCGCGACCGGCTGCGTGAGGAACAGGTCGCGCTGCGCCCGTACTTCGCCGAGCTGCGCCTCGATCTGCGGCGCTCCGCGATTGAGCAGACCCGCGCGGAGCTCGAGAGGCTCACCGCGCAGTTGACGCAGACCCGGGAGGAGTCAGGGGCGCTCTCGGCCGAACGCGACCGCCTGCTCACCGCGCGTGCCGAGGCCGGCGGCAACCGCATCGGCGAGCTGGAGCAGGAGGCCGCCCAGGCCCGCGAGGAGGCCGAGGAGCGCCGTGCCCGCAGGTCGAGGTTCGACGCGGCCGTGTCCGACGCCGGGCTGGAGGTGGTGTCCGGCGCCGAGGAGTTCGCGGCGCTGGCCGCCCACGTCGAGCAGCGCCGGACCCGGCTCGAGGCCGACTCCGCGGAGCTGTCCGCCCGGTATCAGGAGTTGGTGCTGGAGCACGGCGAGCAGAAGAAGCAGCTCCGCGAGGTGAGCGAGGAGCTGGACAGCCTGGCGGGCCGGCGCAGCAACCTGCCGGCCGAGCAGTTGGAACTGCGCGGGCGGCTGTGCCGGGAACTCGGGTTCGAGCAGGCGGAGCTGCCGTTTGCCGGCGAACTACTCGACATGCGCGAGGAGCACGCCGAGTGGCGGGGCGCGGCCGAGCGGGTGCTGCGTGGTTTCGCGCTCTCGCTGCTGGTGCCGCAGCAGCACTACGCGGACGTGGCCGAGTGGGTCAACGGTCGCCGGCTGACCGCCCGACGCTCCGACGGCCGCGAGGTCGGCGTGCGACTGGTGTACGAGCGGGTGCCCGACCGGCAGGTCACCCTGCAGCGTCCGCAGGTCGAGGGGCTGCTCCTGGCTGACACCGTCGACATCGCCGACACGCCTCTGCGCGGGTACCTCCACCGTGAGCTGTACGCACGGGCTGACCACCGCTGCGCGGACACGATGGAGGAGTTCCGCGCGGCCGAGCGCGCCGTCACCCGTGAGGGGCAGGTCCGGTCCCGGGACCGGCACGTCAAGGACGACTCCCGGTCCGCCAGTGATCCGCGCGGCTGGGTGCTGGGCTGGCGGAACGAGCAGAAGGTCGCCGCGCTGCAGGAGCGCTGCGACATGCTCATCGCGACGGTCGCCGAGCTCGCCGCCGGCCTGGAGTCAACTGAGAGCGCCCGGAAGGACGCCACCCGCTCGCAGACCGCACTGGCCCGCCTGGCCGACCAGTCCTCGTGGAAGGACCTCGACTGGGAGCAGGCCCGGGATCGGGCCGAGGCTGCCGATGCCGAGCGGCTACGCCTGATCGAGGGCAGCACCGAGCTGGCGGAGATCAACCAGCGGCTTGCCAGCGCGGATGTCCGGACCGCCGAGCTGGCCGAGACCACGAGCGAGCTCGCGGACCAGCTCAGCCGGGGCCGCGGATCCATCGAGCACGAGACCGCGGCGATGTCCCGCGACAAGCGCGTGGTGGAGCAGTTCGACGAGGCCAACCTCGCGGCGGCCCGCGAGGTCTACCCGCGGGTGCGGGAGCGGCACCAGGCCGCCGAATGGGGTGCAGATGGGCCCTCCGGCGCCGCCACTGCCCCCGCTGCCGCCACCGCGGAGACCGCCGCCGACGCCGACGCGACCCACTCGCACGAGCAAGCGCTGTCGGACGAGCTGAGTTCGGCGGTCGACAAGACGAACATCGAGTTGGGTGAGCAGAGCTCCAGCATGCAGCGGGCGATGTCGGAGATCCGTCGTCGCTGGCCGGCGGAGACCATGGAGATGGACGTCTCCGTCGCGGCCCGCGCGGAGTACGTGCGCTTCCATGCCCGGGTGGCGAACGACGACCTGCCGCGGTTCGTCGACGAGTTCGAGCACCAGCTGCGCACCAACACGATCCGCGAGCTGGCGGGCTTACACAACTGGCTGCTGCGCAAGGCCGATGAGATCCAGCAGAAGATCGAGAAGATCAACGAGGCGCTCGGGGCGATCGACTTCAACCCGGGCCGCTTCATCCGCTTGGACCGGCAGAACACGGTGAACCAGCATGTGCGGGAGTTCCGCGCCGAGCTGCGGGCCGTCACCGACGATGCCCTCAGCGGCGGGGGAGACCAGTACTCCGAGCAGCGCTACCGCGCGGTGCAGGGCATCCTCGAGCGGCTCCGCGGCCGCGAGGGCTACAGCGACGCCGACCGGAAGTGGCGCGAGCACGTCACCGACGTGCGCAACTGGTACACCTTCTCCGCCTCCGAGCGGGACCGCGAGACGGACGAGGAGTGGGAGCACTACCGCGACTCCGACGGGAAGTCAGGTGGCCAGAAGGAGAAGCTCGCCTACACGATCCTCGCCGCGTCGCTGGCGTATCAGTTCGGCCTGGAGTGGGGCGCCAAGAAGGCGCGTGACTTCCGTTTCGCGGTGATCGACGAGGCCTTCGGCCGCGGCTCTGACATCTCCTCCCGCTACGCGCTGGAGTTGTTCGCCAAGCTGGGCATTCAGCTGCTGATCGTGACGCCCATGCAGAAGGTGCACGTGATCGCGCCGTACGTCCGCTCGATCGGCTACGTGGACAACGTCGAGGGCAAGTACTCACGGCTCGTGGTGCTAGACACCGAGGAGTACCACGAGATGCGCGGTCGCTCCTGATGTCCGCTGCCGCACGTTCCTGGGCCACCCCGGACGCCGTCCGGGAGAAGGTCCGCAGGCGCTGGGCCGACGGCACCCTACTCCGGGCCGTGGCACGCGGTGAGGAGCTTTCGGGAGGAACGAGGTCCCCTCGCACGCCGTGATCAGCAGTTTCGACCAGGCGTGGACCCTGCTGGACGTCCGGGCCCAGGTGCGGGCATTCGAGGGGATGCTGGCGTCAGCTCCCGACGACCGCGTCCGGGACTGGCTCCTCGCCTCACCGGTGACCGCCCTCAAGTACGCGCAGGAGTGGCCCACGCTGGTGGCGGCGTACCGGTGGCTCGACGCCTCGCGCGGTTCGGGCCGCTATCTGCGCCAGATCGACGCACCCGGGGTGGACACCAAGTTCGTCGAGGACCGACGGTCGGTGCTCGCGCGCCTGCTCGGCGTCTCTGGCAAGGCCGGCGCCTTCCACGCTGATCTCGGTCTGCGCACCAAGCCGGGGTACCTACGGATGCGCTGTGCGCCCGGCGTCGCGCCGGTCCCGGTGGGGGATCTCTCTGTTCGGGTCGACGAGATCGAGGCGCTCGGCGCGACATTCTCCAGGGCAGTCGTGGTGGAAAACGAGATCACCTACCTCACGATCCCGGTCCCCGTCGACGGCGTGGTCATCTGGGGCAGGGGCTTCGACGTCGCGCGACTCGGTAGGTGGCCGATGCTGAAGGACGCCGCGATCGACTACTGGGGCGACCTGGACACCCACGGTTTCGCAATTCTGAACCGGCTGCGGACCCACCTGCCCCGGACGCGGTTCGTTCCTCATGGACTCAGTCACCCTGCAGGAGCATCGCGAGCGGTGGGGGAGCGAAGCCACGCCCACGAATGCCGCCCTGTCGGCGCTCACACCGGCGGAGGCGGCGGTTTACGACGACCTCGTCTCCGACCGCTTCGGCGACCGCGTCCGGCTCGAACAGGAGCGAATCAGCTGGGACTGGGTGCTCGATCACCTGCCGTACCGGACGGACTGACGCCGCGAATACGGTGCACCCCGCGAAGAACGCGGCCGCGCTCGCCACGCCTATGAACTGGAGTTATCTACAGGGCTGCGATCATTGGCGCGATATGTCGGATGCAAGGTGGGGCACCACGGGGATCGGACGACTGGGAACATGATGCCCATGAAAAATCGATGGGGTCGCGCGGTTGCGGGCAGTGCGGTGGCGCTCACGACGCTGGCCGGCTGCATGAGCGGGCCGTCAGAGACCGGGGAGGGCAGCGACGGTCAGCCGGTGGAGGTGGGCGAGCCTCCAGACCAGTCGTCCGATGGCGTGAACACGTCCGAGCAGCCGCGCGAGACGGTCGATCCGTGCGTGGGTCGCAACGACGACTTCCTCACACAGATCCGATGCGACGTGGTGGCGTGGGCAGATCTCGACCTCGATGGAACGTTGGAACCAATCGCCGTCGCAACCGGAGGTGAACCGAGCATCAACTTGCTGACGGTGATCAATGGCGAAACGCTCGCCTACTCGGCGACCTACGATGCCGGCAATCCGGCCTCGCAACCGATCGGGCCCGATGTGGGATCGATGGCGGCCAGGCGGCATGCAGCGTTCGTCGGCGCGTACGACATGACGGGTGACGGCAGGCCCGAGCTGGTGATGTGGGCCGACAAGGGGCCGAACATTGATGAGTTCCGAGTCATCCGTGTTGCATCCGATGAGTTGATCGCGCTGGACCCGCCACTGCTCGGCATGCACGGGGGCGGAAAGTCCTGGGTGCACTACCTCGACCCAGGGCACCCCTCATATCGATGCACAGGGGCCCCGGACGCACCCCTCGAATACCTTGCATTGTCCTCGGGCGAACTGACGTCCACGCGATACGAGTTCGACGAGTCCACCGATGAGTTCGTCAGCCTGAACGACCGGCGCCCGATCGAAGACTGGACGGGAGAGGTCGCGACCGTCGGGGTCGACTGCCCGGACCTCGCGCAGCATGAGCCGGCGCCCGACCCGGACGGGCCACCGCCCGGGGAGGCCGAACGGTGTCCGCTGGGACAACTGCCCGGGCGGGCGCAATCCGGCGACGTGGGCGCCTTTATCGAAGGCTCTCGAACCTCCGGGGAAATAGGGTGTGCGCGCATCGTCCAACTCTGGGAACAGTACGACAAGGCGCCCAAGGATCAGAGGACCAACGGGAAGGCGATGATCGTCGACTTCGATGGATACACCTGTTCAACGGCGTTCACGCAGGAGGACGCGCGGGCAGGGAGATACGGCGGGTGCACCTCCAAGGACGAGTCCTGGGCCTTTGACGTTGTTGCGCGGTGAGAGCTCGACGCGGCCCCACCGGGCCAGCGACCACGTCCGCGAGCACGCCCGCCATTCTGCCGAACCGTCCGGATCGTGGGCGGGCGAACTCAGGTGGAGGATGACTCCCTCGTCGTCGTCGGACTTTCACAGGCGGCGACCCGCGCCCTACGTCGCTCAGGGGCTGGTGACGTAGGCACCGTCGAACAGCATGACCCCCGACGACGTGGGCGCGACGCCCTTCACTGACTCGTCCACCACCACGAACTCCTCGGCGTTGGCGAAAATCGTGAACGGCATGACCTGGTTGTGGACCTCCTGGAACCGGTTGAGCGCGGCGATCTGCTCATCCAATCCCGCCGCGGTCTTGAGGTTGCGTCCCGCCTCGGTGAGCTCGGGATTGTCGACGCCACTGTTGTTGGTGGGCCCGCCGGGTGTGACGTAGGCGGTGAAGCTCGCCGAGGGATCAGCGTCGGAGGGGTTGAGGCCGCCGATGGTCATCTCGTAGTCGTGCCCGAACAGGCGTGCGGCCTGCTGCGACTGTGGAACGTTCTCGAGAGTGACGTTGAAGCCCACGGCATCGAGCATCGCCTTGATGATCACGCCGGTCTCGATGTTTTCCGGGCTCGTGTTGGTCAGCAGCGTCACGTCGCCGTTCCAGTCGCCCTCCGCCTTGAGCTCCTCGACCAGCTCGGCAGCGAGCTCGGCGTCGTACTCCGGACCCTGCTGCCCGTCATAGAAGCGGGATGACTCGGCCAGTAGTGCCGAGGTCGGCTGGCCGAGGCCGCCGGTGAGCCGGTCGTTGATTAGGTCCCTGTCGAGCGCGTGTGCCACGGCCTT
>NZ_JAALDM010000130.1 GCF_014144865.1 Dietzia aerolata
CAGCGGACCGGCGCGCGGCGTCCTTCACCGCGACCAGGCGCCGGAGGATGGGCTCCCGCGTCGCGGCGTCGACGCCCAGGCCGGGCCGGGACAGCGCCAGGGAGGTGATCGCCTCGACCCGATCGATCCGGTCGACGAGTTCCAGTACCCGGGAGGGCAGGCCCGGCGGCAGCCGCGTGACGGTCGAAGGTACGTCCACGCGGCCGGCGGCACCTCCACCGGACGCCGATCGCTCGATGAGTTCGGCGGCGTCCATCACGGCGCGGCCGAGATCGGACATCGCCTCGGACGGGCCGGGCGGTTGCGGCGCGACGGGGCAGTCCACGACGCCACGTAGTCGCCACCGGAGCACGTCGGGGTGCGGTCGCACGCAGGTCAGGCACAGCGCCTCCCGCGTGCCCGGATCTCGGATGAGCACGCCCCACCCGGCTTCGGCGACGTCGGCACGCACCGCCGGCACGGGCGGAAGGCTCGAGGAGTCGCCCGGGGCGGTCGTCAGGAGCGAGAGCACCTCGACGGCCGGGGAGGAGCCACCCACCCGGCGCAGCGTGCGCACGATGCCGGGCAGGATCCCCACCGCACCGGCAACGGGATCGACGTCCTCCAGCCCGAGCACCGGGTCCCCGGCGACCTCCATCAGGTTCGACTCGGCCAGCCCGCTGACGTGCGAGCTCAGGTCATCGAACGGCAGGTCCGCCCACGCGGTGCGCAGGAGGTAGAGGGGCAGCGCCCAGGCGGGGGACAGCGCCGTACTGGTGGTGAGGGGGCGGGACATGACGATCGATCCTACCGCCGGTGCGCCATCGCGCCGCCGGTCGTCGCGCCGACTACGGTGTCGGGCCATGGCTGATATGTACGGCTCCGACGTCCTGTCCGGCACCGCGCGGCGTCGCCGCCCCCAGGTCCCCGTCGTGGATGCGGAGCGGGAGCTGGTGGTGGAGGACGCCGAATCCGGCTTCTGCGGCGCGGTCGTGGGTTTCGATCGGAGCTACGACGGGGAGTTCGTCAAACTCGAGGACCGCAAGGGGCGGGTCCGCCTGTTCGCCATGACCCCGTCCGCCTTCCTCATCGACGGCAAGCCGGTGACGCTGCGCAAGCCGGCGCCCGCCAAGGCGACGGGGCCCACCGTGACGGCCTCGGGGTCGCGGAAGGTGGAGGGACTACGGGCCCGCACCGCCCGGGCCGGTCGGATCTGGGTGGAGGGCATCCACGACGCGGCGCTGGTGGAGAAGATCTGGGGCCACGACCTGCGGGTCGAGGGCATCGTGGTGGAGCCGCTCCACGGCATCGACGATCTGCCGGGGCTCGTCGCGGAGTTCGGGCCGACCCCGCAGGCCCGCCTCGGCGTGCTGGTGGACCATCTGGTGGAGGGCAGCAAGGAGTCGCGGATCGTGGCCGGTCTGGGCGGGGACGTCCTGGTGACCGGCCATCCGTACGTGGACATCTGGCAGGCGGTCAAGCCCGCCGCAGTCGGCATCCGCGAATGGCCGGTCGTGCCGCGCGGGGAGGACTGGAAGACCGGGATCTGCTCCCGCCTGGGGTGGGGCGAGCCGGCCGACGGATTCCGCCACGTCCTGTCGTCGGTGAGCAGTTACCGCGACATCGAGCCGACCCTGCTCGGCGCCGTGGAGCGCCTGGTCGACTTCGTCACGGATCCCGCCTGACCGGCAGTCGTGCGTCGAGCACCATCCCCGCCACGCCGACGGCGGCGAATCCGACCGTGGCCCACAACGCCGCACCGCCTTCGCCCGCGGTAAGGGCGTTCCCGAGCAGGATCGCCGCGACGGTGCCGGGCGCGCTGCCGATCACGGTCGCCGGCAGGAATTGCCGCCGCGGGATCGAGGTGAGGGCGGCCGCGTAGTTCACGACCGAGAACGGCACCGCCGGCACGAGTCGCAGACTGCCCACCGACAGCCAGCCCCGGCGCCGGAGCCGCACGTCCACCCGCTCGATGCGGGGGTCCGCACGTAGGGCCGCCGTGCGCTCGTGACCGAGCCTGCGGACAAGTTCGAAGGCCAGCGCCGCGGCGACCCCGGTCGCGACGAGGGACCAGGGGATGGCCACCGACGGTGGGAACAGCACCGCCGCCGAGTAGGTGAAGGTGGAGCGGGGGATCGGCGCCACGGTCACGACGGCGTAGGCGACAAAGAACGCGGGTACGAACCACGGGCCGAGCTGGGTCGCCCAGGAGCGGAGCTGTTCCAGCCCCGGGGTGGGGACGAAGGTCGCGAGGACGACGACGACAACGACCGCCGTCACCCACCCGATCACCCGTCTGCGCACCGGGACGACTCTAGCTCCCTCGGATGTGGCCGGTTTCCCCCTTTCGGAGTCCCCAGCACGCCAGGCATGTTCCTGCCGTCTCGGACGCTGCACTAGAGTCGCGAGGTGACCCCCTTCACTCCACAAGAGAACGAGGTACCGGTGACCAGTCCGACCCCAGGTCCTGACCTTCACTCCTGGTACGCCTCTGTGGGAGCCGTCCTCGCGAAGGCCGCCCGCAAGGATCCCGCCGAGATGCCCGACGACGCCTGGCGTTCGCTGATCGCCACCACTCGTGACGGGATCGAGGTCAACCCGCTGTACACGCGAGCCGATGAGCTCGCGGAGCGGACGGCACCGGGCGAATTCCCGTACGTTCGCGGCGGCAACCGGACCGGTCTGCCGGACAACGGCTGGCACGTCAGCGCTCGCGTCGAGGCGACCGGTGATGTCTCGCAGGTCAACACCGCGATCCTCGATCAGCTCGAGCAGGGCGTGTCGGCACTGTGGCTCACCGCCGAGGCCTCCGACCTCGCGGGCGTCCTCAAGGACGTCTATCTCGATCTGGCTCCGGTCACCTTCGAGTCAGGGAAGGACCTGGTCGAGGTCGCCGAGGCTTTCCTCGGACTGCTCGATCAGCGACTCGCCGCCGGCGACGGGGTGACCGACCGCGCCGCCGTGGTCGCCGACCTGGGGGCCGCTCCCGTCACCGCCGCCTACGCAGGCACCGATTCCATCGGCCTGGATGCCGCCGTGCGCCTCGCGGCCCGCGTCTCCGAGCGCGAGGAGACCCTCCGCACGTTCGTCGCTGACGGCACGGTGTTCCACGCCGATGGCGCCGGCGATGCCCAGGAACTCGCCTACGCCGTCGCGGCCGGACTCGAGTACGTCCGCGCGCTCATCTCGGCGGGGATGTCCGCCGAGACCGCGCTCCGTCAGGTGTCGTTCCGACTGTCGGCCACCGATGACCAGTTCGCCTCGATCGCCAAGTTCCGCGCGGGCCGTCTCATGTGGGCGCGCGCGGCGGAGCTGCTCGGCGCTCCGGAGGCCGGCGGTGCCCCGCAGCACGCGGTCACCTCGTCGGCGATGATGTCGCGTCGTGACCCGTGGGTGAACATGCTCCGCACCACGCTCGCGGCCTTCGGCGCGGGTGTCGGCGGCGCCAACGCCGTCACCGTCCTGCCGTTCGACGCCTCGGTCCCGGGCGGGATCGAGAGCACGTCCCGCTCGTTCGCCGACCGGATCGCCCGCAACACGCAGCTGTTGCTGCTCGAGGAGTCCCACCTGGGCCACGTCGTGGATCCCGCCGGTGGCTCGTGGTACGTCGAGTCCCTCACCGACTCACTCGCCGAGGCCGCCTGGTCGATCCTGCAGACCGTCGAGGCCGGCGGTGGCCTGTCCGAGGCGATCGCGTCCGGCTCGGTGGCCGAGGCGATCGCGCGGGTGCGCGACGCACGCGATGCCGACATCGCGCACCGCAAGGCGCCGATCACCGGTGTCTCCGAGTTCCCGAATCTCGGCGAACCGGCGTTCGACGAGTCCCGTCGGGGTGGTGAGGGCTACCGCTACGGTCTGGCCTTCGAGAACCTGCGTGACCGTTCGGATGCCCACCTCGAGGCGACCGGATCGCGGCCGACCGTGTTCCTCGCCGGTCTCGGCCCGCAGGCGGAGACCACGCCCCGCGTGACCTTCATCGCGAACCTTCTCGCTGCCGGCGGCATCGAGGCCCGCAACCCGGGTGTCACCGAGGCCGGTCAGTACGCCGACGCTCGTGAGGGTGATGAGATCGCCGTGCTGTGTGGCGGCGACAAGCGCTACGCCACCGAGGGCTCGGACGCCGTCGCCGCGCTCCGCGCCGCCGGTGTGTCGACCGTCTACGTCGCGGGAGCCGAGAAGGGTTTCCCGGCCGATGCCACCGACCGTCCCGACGGGTTCCTGGGCCTCGGTATCGACGCCGTCGCCGCCCTGTCCACCCTCCTCGACCAGCTGGGAGTGAAGTGAGATGACGACCTTCCCCGATTTCAGTACCGCTCCACTCCGCGAGGGCTCCGCGACCGCAGACGCCGAGGTGGACGCCGCCGCGACCGCGACCGCGTCTGATTCCGCCGCTGACGCCGTCTGGGAGACCCCCGAGGGCATCGACGTCAAGCGGGTCTACACCAAGGCCGACCGCGACGGTGTCGAAGCCGGCACCACGGCGACCGACGACGGCGAGACCGTTACCCCGTTCCCGCTGGACACCGTGCCCGGTGCCGCCCCGTTCCTGCGTGGGCCGTACCCGTCGATGTACGTCAACCAGCCGTGGACCATCCGCCAGTACGCCGGCTTCTCGACCGCCGCCGAGTCCAACGCTTTCTACCGCCGCAACCTCGCGGCCGGCCAGAAGGGCCTGTCGGTCGCGTTCGACCTGGCCACGCACCGTGGCTACGACTCCGATCATCCCCGCGTCGCGGGTGACGTCGGTATGGCCGGCGTGGCGATCGACTCCATCCTGGACATGCGCGAGCTGTTCGACGGTATCGATCTGTCGGCCGTGTCGGTGTCCATGACCATGAACGGCGCGGTGCTGCCGATCCTCGCGTTCTACGTGGTGGCCGCCGAGGAGCAGGGGGTGACGCCGGAGCAGCTCGCGGGGACCATCCAGAACGACATCCTCAAGGAGTTCATGGTCCGCAACACCTACATTTATCCGCCCAAGCCGTCCATGCGGATCATCTCGGACATCTTCGCCTACACCTCGCAGAAGATGCCGCGGTTCAACTCGATCTCGATCTCCGGGTACCACATCCAGGAGGCCGGGGCGACGGCCGATCTCGAACTGGCGTACACGCTCGCCGACGGCGTCGAGTACATCCGGGCGGGTCTGGAGGCCGGTCTCGACATCGACAAGTTCGCCCCGCGTCTGTCCTTCTTCTGGGCGATCGGCATGAACTTCTCGATGGAGATCGCCAAGTTGCGCGCCGGTCGCCTCCTGTGGAGCGAGCTCGTCGAGAAGTTCGATCCGAAGAACGCCAAGTCCAAGTCGCTGCGTACCCACTCGCAGACCTCGGGCTGGTCCCTGACCGCGCAGGACGTGTTCAACAACGTCGCACGCACGGCGATCGAGGCCATGGCCTCGACGCAGGGCCACACGCAGTCGCTGCACACCAACGCGCTCGACGAGGCGCTGGCACTGCCGACCGACTTCTCCGCTCGCATCGCCCGAAACACCCAGCTACTGCTTCAGCAGGAGTCGAACACCACCCGTCCGATCGACCCGTGGGCGGGTTCGTACTACATCGAGTGGCTCACCGCGCAGCTCGCCGACAAGGCCCGCCTGCATCTCCTCGAGATCGAGGAGGCCGGCGGCATGGCCCAGGCCATCGGCGAGGGCATCCCCAAGCTGCGCATCGAGGAGGCCGCGGCCCGCACCCAGGCGCGTATCGACTCCGGCCGCCAGCCCGTCATCGGCGTCAACAAGTACGTCGTGGAAGAGGACCAGGAGATCGAGGTCCTCAAGGTCGAGAACTCCCGCGTGCGGGCCGAGCAGGTCGCCAAGCTCGAGAAGCTCCGCGCCGAGCGCGACGAGGATGCCTGCCAGGCCGCTCTCTCCCGCCTCACCGCGGCCGCGGAAGGTGGACCGAGCAGCGATCTGGACAACAACCTGCTCGCGCTCGCGATCGACGCCGCCCGGGCACAGGCCAGCATCGGTGAGATCTCGGATGCACTGGAGAAGGTCTACGGTCGTCACAAGGCGGAGATCAAGACCCTGTCCGGTGTGTACCGGCAGGAGGTCACCAAGGAGGGCGCCGTGGACAACGTCACCCGTGCCATGCAGATGGCCGACTCGTTCGCCGAGCAGGAGGGGCGTCGTCCCCGCATCCTGCTGGCCAAGATGGGCCAGGACGGCCACGATCGCGGTCAGAAAGTCGTCGGCACGGCGTTCGCCGACCTCGGCTTCGACGTCGACATGGGTCCGCTGTTCCAGACTCCCGAGGAGGTCGCCCAGCAGGCCGCCGATGCCGACGTGCACGTCGTCGGTGTCTCCTCGCTCGCGGCCGGCCACCTCACGCTGGTCCCGGCCCTGCGTGCGGCGCTGGCCGAGGTTGGTCGTGAGGACATCATGGTCACCGTCGGCGGCGTCATTCCGCCGGGTGACTTCCAGGAGCTCTACGACGCCGGTGCGGCCGCGATCTACCCGCCCGGCACCGTGATCGCGGAGGCCGCGATCGAGCTGCTCGGCAATCTCGCCGACGAGCTGGGCTACGAGCTGGGTTCCTCGGGCGAGGAGGCCGGCACGGAGGTGGGGTCCTGACCCGCCTCGGCTCCGGACCCGACCCCGCGGGGTCGGGGAATCTCTCGGGCAGCTTGTCCACCACGCTCGGCACCGGTGCGGTGCGCGGTCCGGTTCCCGCGGCGACCGGACCGCGACCGCGGCGTGAGATCGACGTCGACGCACTGCTGGCCGGAGTTCTGGAGGATCGCCGTCCGATTCTTGCTCGGGCCATCACGCTGCTGGAGTCCACCAACCCGACCCATCGGGAGAAGGCCCAGCAGCTACTGCTGGCGGCGCTACCGCACTCCGGCGGTGCACTACGGATCGGGATCACCGGTGTCCCGGGGGTCGGCAAGTCGACGTTCATCGAGTCCTTCGGCCTCTACCTCGTGGAGAAGGGACTCAAGGTCGCCGTCCTGGCCATCGACCCGTCGTCGACCCGGACCGGCGGATCGATCCTCGGTGACAAGACGCGCATGGCCACGCTGTCGACCGAACCGCGGGCCTACATCAGGCCGTCACCGACGTCCGGCACCCTCGGTGGGGTGGCCAAGGCGACCCGCGAGTCAATGGTGCTTCTCGAGGCCGCCGGCTTCGACGTGATCCTCGTGGAGACCGTCGGCGTCGGCCAATCCGAGGTCACCGTCGCCGGCATGGTGGACTGCTTCACATTCCTCACGCTGGCCCGGACCGGCGATCAGCTCCAGGGCATCAAGAAGGGTGTGTTGGAGCTCGCGGACGTGGTGGCGGTCAACAAAGCCGACGGTCCGCACATCAAGGACGCGAAGCGGGCGGCACGTGAACTCGGTGCGGCGCTCCGGTTGGTGCGGCCGGCGGATGCCGTGTGGAAGGTCCCCGTTCTGACGATGTCCGGTCTGGAGGGCGAGGGACTCGACGGCTTCTGGGAGGCCGTGCAATCACACCAGTCCGAGATGGAGAAGATCGGCGAGGTCGCCGGCCGTCGCGCCAGACAGCAGGTCGACTGGACCTGGTCCATGGTCCACGACACGCTGATGGCACGACTGGAGGCCGACCCGGATGTCCGCAGTGTTGCTGCAGACGTAGAGCGTCAGCTCCGTGAGGGGACGTTGACCGCCGCGCTGGCGGCGCAGTCCATCATCGACGCCTTCGACTCCTAACGGCCCAGACGCCGTACGGTCGCTCACCGACACAAGACGGTCTCCCCGCATGAGCGGGGAGACCGTCTTCGCGTGTCTGGCGGAGCTCTCACCACCGGGGCGGGGCCCCGTGTTGGGTCAGCGCTTGCGTAGGACCAAGCCCACGGCGGCGATGTGCTTGTCGTGGGTGGTGAACGTCTTGCGCATCGCCAGGACGCGCTTGCGGGCATCGGAATCCCGCACCAGGTTGGAGACGATCTTTGCGACACCGTCGATGCCCTCGTCGGCGATCATCTGGCGGGGCTTCAGCAGACCCATGGGCCGGATCTCGGCGGATTCGACGTCGAACCCGGCGGCGTTGAAGAGCTCGCTCCACTCGGACACGGTGAGCGGGCGGGCGTTGACGCGGATCGAGCGGGCGAGATCCTTGCGGATCGTGGTCTTGATGTCCTCGTCCAGGTCATCCGGAACCAGGCACAGCTCATGAACCAGGTAGCGGCCGTCGGCATCCAGGACGCGGGCCGGCGTCCTCCCCGTTACCGCCCGACAGCCGACCGCCCGTCATCAGTACTCCGCGATCGCGCGGACCTCGACCCTGCCCCCGTGGATCCCCGGACAGCGCGCCGCCCACTTCAGGGCCTCGTCGATGTCCGCGACATCGACGACGATCGTCCCACCGACGAACTCTCGGCTCTCGGCGTAGGGGCCCGAGGTCACCACGGTTTCGCCGCCGCCTGCGGGCGCGGTGACGGAGACCCCTGTGTCGGGGTCCTCGAGAGCGAAGCCGCCGGCGAGGACTCCCGCCTTGGACAGCTCGGCGTCGAACTCGATGAACGCCTCCGGACCCGGCCCTTCCTCGACACCGTTTTCATCCGCCTCGCCGCAGCGAGCGTCCTCGATGCTCCCGAACATCAGCAGTACATACTTCATGTCGACCTCCTGGTCGTCGGTGACGATCGTCGGTCGCGTCAGGTGCGCCGACATCATCTTGACGAACGGGATACCCCAGATCGACAGGTCCGCCGAAAAAGATTTCTCGGGACGTCAGATTCGGGGGAGTGGAGGCCTGGGAAGGGGTGGGGGCTCCGGCGTCCGGTCAGGGACGTTCGAGCGCCTTGCGGGCGGGTTCCTCGAGGAAATGGTGGCTGGCCGCACCGGCCGCGATCGACCCGGCCACGGTGACGGGCCAGATGACGTGCATACGCCGGTCCCACAGGGCGGTCCGGGTCACCGGGAATGCGGCAAGCAGGATCAGCTGGTGCCACAGGAATATCCCGTATGACCAGGTTCCGAGCTTTTGTAGTGGAGCGGACTCGAGCACCGGGAATCTGGCCCCCTCGGGCGCAAGAACCACCGGGGCCAGGACGAGGAACGCCATTCCGCCGGCCAGACCGGTGCGCGCGGCGAACTCCACCGGTCCTGGATGGGTGAAACCCTCCGAGAACCAGACCGGGACGGTTGTGGCAACCAGGGCTGCTCCACCGGCGATCCACCAGCCCCACCGGGCCATCGTGTCGCGACACATCCGCACGAGCGTGCCGGGGGGCGCACTGGCGATCTCCGCCAGGAGCATCCCGGCAGCGAACCACGCGGTGAACGCGGGCGGGAGGATCTGCAGGTTCACCTCGGCGGGGATGATGCCAAGGGCCGCCCACGGGATCGCCGGGAACACCAGGCCGGAGGCCCCGAAGGCTAAGATCGCAGGAATGCGCCATCCGGCCGAGTTGCCCCGAAGGTTCCGCATGGCGGTCCAGAGCAGGGGCAGGGCCGCGTAGAAAGCCATCTCCACGGCCAGGGACCAGGCGTGCGTGAGGCCGGCGACGAGGAACTTCGGCGTGTAGATCTGCGTCAGCGTGAGATTGAGCAGCCACGTGACCGGACCGTTGACGTGGTTCTGCTTCAGCAGCAGCATCGCGGCCCCGACGAGGATCACGTAGGCGGGCATGATCCGCTCGACGCGCGACCTCAAGAAATCGCCGGTGGTTCTCGCCGTTCCGGGCTTGTCCTCCCATGCGTGACGCGCATGCGACCGCCAGACCAGGAAGCCGGACTTGGCGAAGAACACCGCCACGGCCAGGTCCAGCCGCCCGAAGATCCTCTTGACGGGCGAGCCATATGAGGACCGCGTGACAAACGCGATGTGTGTGGTCATGACTCCCACGGCGGCGAGCCCTCGGATGCCCTCGAGAGCGGGCACAAAGCCACGGGCACCGGCCGGACGTCGAAGTCCGGATGCCTGACCTCCTGAGCCGTCCGTCAACACCACGGACTCGGCGACTCCCGCCGTGGAATCGGGCAAGCCACTGCCGGACCCATTGGCTGCCGGAGTGCCGACGCGCACACCCGCCGGCCTACGTACACCGGCGAACTCCGGCATCGAGTCCGCGAGAACTCGGAGACGGCGATCCACCTGTGCACGCGCCGTGGTGAGGGCATCCCTGACCGTGTCGGCCAGAGGCTCGGCGCGCCCCTGCGTCACCGCGGTACGCCTGGCGCTCACGCCGGCGACGACGGCCCCACCCGCAGCGACGAGCAGAGCAGCAGCGACCGACCTCATGGAATCTCCCGGGCTGTGAAAAAAGAGAGGACAACGTGCGCGCGACATTCCTGAACCGGGACCGCGCACATCCGAAGGAGCCTAGCACCGGTTCTAGTTCTGCCCGTTGGGCACCCACGGCCCTGATGTCCGTGGTCCTGCACGGCAAGTCCGGCGACTCGGGTGCGCGCTCAGCGGTGCAGGCCGGTCCTCAGGCTCAGCCCAACGAGGCGATCGCGGCGAGGACCTCGTCGACCACCGCCGGCGGGCCACCGGGGAGCGTGACTGCGGTCGCGATCCGGGCATTGGGCACGTGGCCCCGCTGCCCGCGCCTGTCCTCGACCGTCATGCCCCGGGTGTGCTCGCCGCGGCACTCGACACGAACGTGGCTCTGCTCCGCCACCACACGGTGCGGATGCAGTGCGAGCCATGCCACGAACGGATCGTGCACCTGCGCCAGATAACCCTCGCCCACGGAGTCGTGGAACTCGAAGTACAAGCGCAGGGCGTCGACGAGCGCGCGGGTCAGCGGGGTGTCGGAGGTGGCGAGCAGCCGCTCCGAGTGCGCCGGAGTCCACAGCGCCTGCTCCGTCAGATTCAGTCCGCACCACAGGGGCGCCGACACCTGTGAGAAAGAGGCGTCGGGGGCGGCGGACCGCGCGCGCTCCCACGCGAGGCACACGGCGTCGGCGGCCTCGGGGTCGACGTCCACGTTCCATTCGCTGGTCGGCGTGGTGTTGCCGGGATGCCCACGGAAGGTGCCACCCATCACCACGAGCTCGGACACCAGTCCCGGCAGCCCCGGCTCGAGCACCAATGCCTGGGCCAGGGTGGAGGAGGGCCCGGTCACCACCGCGACCAGCTCACCGGGATGTTCGCGAGCAGAGTCCACCCAGAGCCCGGCACCACTGCGGGGATCGAGCCGGGCCCGTGTTGTCGTCGTCCCATGGTCTTTTCCGACCGTCAGGTCGGCGTACCCCGCGCCCCGGGGGCCGTGGGTTTCGGGCGTGAACACGTGCGGCACCACGCTCGCACCAGCCGCCCCGGCACACACCGGCAGCGGGGGAGCACCGGCGAGGTCCAACCACGCCAGGGCGTTGGCCACGGTGTCGTCGAGTCCCACGTTGCCGGCGGTACACACCACGCCGACCAACTCGATCCGCCCGGCCAGGTGCTGGGCGACGAGGTAGGCGATCGCTAGGGCGTCGTCGATCCCCGGGTCGCAGTCGAGGAGGACGGGCGTGGGTTTCATCGCCTGTAGAGGCCCGTGAGGAGGACGTCGCGGGTCAGCTCGAGGTGGCCGAGATGTCCGGCGACGTCGTGGAGGATGTGGGCGAGGACCCAGTCGATCGTGAACGTGCCCGAACGCCGGGCGGTGTCCACGTCGAACGCCGTGCCCGTCGGGTGGGCGAGCTCGCCTCGGACAAACGCGGCGGCGGTCCACTCGGGAAGGCGGGCGACGAGCGCGTCGAGACGGTCGAGTTCGGGACCGACCGGCCCGGAGTACGCGAACTCCGAGGTCCGGTCGCGGTCGACCGCCTCGCCGCCCAGGCACGCCGCGCCCCACGAGGTCACCACGCCGCAGAGGTGGTGGACGAGCGCCGCCGCCGTGTTGGTGGGCCACCCCGAGTCGTGGGCGGTGGGCGCCGTGTGGACCAGCGACTCGTCGGAATCTCCGCCGAGATCTGCCACTGCCGCGCGCAGCGCCGGCAACAGCTGCGTGGTGAGGATCTGCTGGACGGCCCGGCCGGGGTCACCGGAAACGGGCGCGTCACCCGACGCGGTCGGGTCGCTCACCACGGGCTCGGCTCGAAGTCCTTGAGGAAACAGCCGTAGAGGTCCTCGCCGGCCTCGCCGCGCACGATCGGATCCACCACGCGGGCGGCACCGTCCACCAGGTCGAGCGGGGCGTGGAAGCCCTCCTCGTGCAGCCGGACCTTGGTCACGTGCGGGCGCTCGTCGGTGATCCAGCCGGTGTCGACGGCGGTCATGAGGATGCCGTGCTCGGTGAACATCTCCTCCGCCGAGGTGCGGGTGAGCATGTTCAGGCCGGCCTTGGCCATGTTGGTGTGCGGGTGGCCGGCGCCCTTGTAGCGGCGCGAGAACTGCCCCTCCATCGCGGAGACGTTCACCACGTATTTGCGGCGCGCGGCGGAGGCGGCCATCGCCGGGCGCAGCCGGGAGACGAGGATGAACGGCGCCACCGAGTTGCACAGCTGCACCTCGAGCATCTCCATCGGCTCGACCTGCTCCACGGTGGCCACCCAGCTGTTGTGGTCCACCACGTCCGGCAGGAGCCCGCCGGCGTCGATCGCGGTCCCGGCGGCCATCCGCTCGAGCGACGACGACCCGGCCTGCAGCGCCAGGGCGGCGATGTGGTCGGCCTCCCGCTCGGCCTCGTCGTGGCCGATCAGCGCGGACTCGCCGCCCATCAGCGCGGCCGGATGCAGCTCGGACGTGCGCCCCATCGTCACCATCGGCACCTCGGCGGCGCGGCCGGTAATGGGCGCGTTCTCGCCCTCGACCAGGCCGGAGTAGGAGCCGGGGGAGCGGCGCACGGTCTGCGCGGCGTTGTTGATGAGGATATCCAGCGGCCCGGCGGCGGCGACCTCGTCGGCCAGCGCCACCACCTGGGCGGGATCCCGCAGGTCCACGCCCATCACGTGGATGCGGTCGGCCCAGTCCGGGTAGTCGTCCATCTTGGCGAACCGCCGCACGGCGTCGCGCGGGAACCGGGTGGTGATCGTGACGTCCGCGCCCGCCCGCAGCAGCATCAGCGCGATGTACATGCCGATCTTGGCGCGGCCACCGGTGAGCAACGCGCGGCGGCCGGTGAGGTTCATGGCCGGGTCGCGGCGGGCACGGTTGGCGGCGGCGCACTTCGGGCACAGCTGGTGGTAGAACGCGTCGACCTGCGTGAATCGCTGCTTGCACACGTAGCAGGCCATCGCACGTTGCAGGTGGCCGGCGATCGCACCGGGCGTGTTGGAGACCAGCCGGATCCCGGCGGTCTCGTCGTCAATTCGGGTGGGGGAGCCGGTCGCGGTGGCCTCGATGACCGCCTTGTCCGCCTCCTGCCGCTCACGTCGCACCTCGGCGCGCCGCGCCTTCTTGAGGAGCTTGAACATGTGGCCCACCGACCGCTGCACCCGGATCGAATCGGGGTGGTCGGACTCCAGCGCGGCCGCCTGCTCGAGGACGCGGTGGAAGGTGTCGAAGTCGTCGGGATCGATGCCGGTCACCAGGACACGGTACGACGACGACGACGCCAAGCGCTAAACGCTCCGCCCGGTCTCGGGTGGGACGTCTCCCGCTCGTAGCCCGGCGAGCGCGGCGTCCATGGCACGCTCCTGATCGGTCCGCGATCCCTGCGCTCGTAGCCCGGTGGGGCCGGACTGGTCGACGCGGCGGGCGTACGCCTCGGACACCAGCTGGGCGTGGGCCTCGAACCCGAGGCTCTCCGGGCCCGGCGCCGGCGTTCCTGCGATCGGGGTCTGGATTCCGGCTACCTGGGTCTGGATCCCGGCGATCAGGGCCGGGTTCGCCGTGAGCGCGACGCGCCAGTCATAGGCACGCCGTCCCAACCTGACCTGCTCGACCAGCGCCAGGAGCACGTACCGCGGGCCGATGACGCGTCCCTGCCAGATGTGCACGAGTTCGTGGACAAGCGTCGGGGTGGCACAGGGTCGGGCCGTACCCGCCGGCCACTTCGCATCACTCGGGCGGGCTGCCTCGTCTGCATCGTGTGCGGCTGTGCGGCCCTGCACGTCGCAGACCCGGTGCACGACGCCCGGGTCTTTGCCGAGATAGATCAGGCCGGGCAGCGCGAAAGCTCTGGGGTGGGGGATCCCCGGGACGTGTCCGCGGCGGATGACGATGGCGTCCGGGTCAACGGTGTCGCCGAAGATCGCGTGCAGGTCATCGCGGACCTCCCGCGGGAGGTGCAGGCGGGGCGGCGCCACCCCCGCGATATCGAGAATCCGGTCAACGGCCCGGGCCGCGGTGGCCAGGACCGAGGCGAGGCCATCGGCGAGACGGACTCCGGCGCGCGGGCGGGCCGGCTCGGTCATCGCCTTCCGTCCGCGGCCGCGCGATTGTGCTCCAGCGCGGTGTCGAGCCAGCTTTCCAGCGTCGCGTCATCCTCCAGTGCGGGGGCGGATATGGAGATCCAGCCCGGGCCCATGTCCCGGCCCGCACCCATCTCAGCCTGCGACGCGCCGGCACGCGTGAGCAGCTCGTCGTGGCGTTCGGTGGCCCCCCGCACGAGCAGCGAGCCGTCCTTCCCGGCGCTCACGAGGATCTTGCCCCGCACCATCACGCACACGCCGCCGAACATGGACTTCTCGTCGGTGATCGTCTCGTCGGCGAGAAGTTCCCGGAGGCGGTCCAGAAGCGACTGCTGAGCTACCGGCTTTGCACGTGGGGGCATCGGCCCGACCTTCCCAGAAGTGACTTCGTGGCGGCTGAACCGTCCCGGCAGTGCCCGGTGGATCGAGAGCAAGTGCCACACGGTCGTCCGACTCAACCCTAGGGCTAATGCGTCCGGTGGGGATCAGGTCTGGTCATCGGCTTTCCCGCATGTATCGGGTACCCAGGACTGACCCCGTAAACGAGAGCGGGCCCCGGATCCTTTTCAGGATCCGGGGCCCTTCTACTGTCTCGACACAGTGTGCGCGAGGGGGGACTTGAACCCCCACGTCCGTTAATAGGACACTAGCACCTCAAGCTAGCGCGTCTGCCATTCCGCCACTCGCGCTTGCACACTTGCGGGCTTTCACCGGAACTTTCCGGCTTGGCCGTGCGAGGAATGACATTAGCCGATGCCTGATCCGGGGTACAAATCGGGGGCCGCGCGTGCCCGACGTTTCGCGGTCAGCGCTGGTAGACAGGGACCTGAACGGCCGGAGACACGCTCCGGATCCGAGGACGCACCAGGAGGATCACGTTGACCGAGTTTCGAGTTGCTGACCCGTACACCGCCCTTCCGGAATTGCCCGCGCTCGAGGTGACGAGCGAGTCCTTCGCCGAGGGCGCGACGCTTTCCGCCGCACAGTTGGGCGGCGTGATGGGCGTCTCCGGTGGGCAGGACAAGTCCCCTCAGGTGAGCTGGAGCGCCGGGCCGGAGGGCACCAAGAGCTACGTCGTGACGGTCTTTGACCCGGACGCCCCCACCGCGTCGGGGTTCTGGCACTGGTCTGTGGCCAACATCCCGGCCGACGTCACGTCGCTGCCGGAGGGCGCCTGCACCGCCGAGGACACCTCCGGCCTTCCCGAGGGCGCCGTGGTGGTGCGCAACGACGCCGGCTTCAAGGGGTTCGTGGGCGCGGCACCGCCGGCCGGCCACGGCCCGCACCGCTACATCCTCGCCGTCCACGCGGTGGGCGACGTGCTCGAGTTGGGCGACGACGCCTCGTGCGCCTTCGTCGGCTTCAACCTCTTCGGGCAGGGACTGGCCCGCGGGCGCGTCACGGGACTGTTCGAGCAGTGACATCCCAGCGGTGAGCGCCGAGCGCTGACACCGGACTCCAGACGAACGATGGCCGGTCGTGGGACCCACACCCACGGCCGGCCATCGTGTACCGCTGACAATCAGCGCACTGCTGAACCCACGGCTTGATCCAACGTCGAGAACCCGGCCTGGCGCAGTCGCCGGGCCACAAGTCGGTTCGTGCCCCCGAGCAGTCCGAGACCGCTGTAGATGAAGCCGGTGTAGGTCTGTACGAGGTCCGCACCGTGCGTGATGCGGTCCCAGACGTCTTCCGGGCTCTCGATTCCGCCGACCGAGATGATGACGATTTTCCCGCCGGCCCGTCCGTAGATGCGGGACAGCACCTCGCGGGACCGGGCCGCGACCGGTGCGCCGGAGATGCCTCCGGCCCCGAGCGATTCGACGGTGGACGCTGAGGTCCGCAGTCCGTCTCGGGAGATCGTGGTGTTGGTGGCGACGATCCCGGCGAGTTCGAGTTCCAGGACGAGATCGGTGACGGCGTCGATGTCGTCGTCGTCGAGATCGGGCGCGATCTTCACCAGGACCGGAATGGTCGCGACGTCGCGGACCGCGGTGAGGATGGGACGCAACGACTCCACGGCCTGCAGGTCACGCAGTCCCGGGGTGTTGGGAGAACTGACGTTGACGACGAGGTAGTCCGCGAGTCCGGTGAGCATCGTCGCGGACGCCACGTAGTCCCCGATGGCCTCCTCGGCCGGGACGACCTTGGTTTTGCCGATGTTGATCCCCACCGGGTCGGACGTGCGTCGCCGACGAAGATTGTTGGCCGCGTTTCCCGCCCCGTGATTGTTGAAGCCCATCCGGTTGAGGATCGCCCTGTCCTCCACCAACCGAAACAGGCGGGGAGTGGGGTTCCCGGGCTGCGCGGAGGCGGTGACCGTGCCCACCTCACTGAACCCGAAACCGATCGCCCCCCACGAGTCCACCGCCGCGGCGTTCTTGTCGAACCCGGCGGCCAGACCGAGCGGCCCCGGGAACGTGCGGCCCAGGATGTTCTGAGCGAGGATCGGATCGTTCACGCCGAGGACGCGGCGGACGACTGTGCCCAGAGGCGGGACCAGTGTCAGGAGCTTGAGCAGCCCGAAGACCAGGTGGTGGATCCGTTCCGCGGGAAAGCGGAACAGCACCTTCTTGAGCAGTGCGTACACGATTCTCCTCAGGTGAGACGTCTGCGGTCGGCGTCGATCAGCCGGCCGGGTCGGTCAGGGTCGGTCGGATCAGGTGAAGCCCGGCGCCATCACCCGACCCGACCACCACGGTGCCGGATTCGGTGACGGCCAGGGCGTCCGGCTGTCGTACGGTCGGAATATCGGCTCGGAGGACACCGATCCCATCGCCGAGATCGTACGCCTGCACGGTGTTGGTGGCGGTCGACGTGACCCACACGATCGAGTCCGAGGAGGAGTCCTGCGCCACCGCCCACGGAGCCGGCGCGACCGGGAACTGCTGATGGAGCCGCACCGGGGACGTCGAGTACACCAGCAGGGTTCCACCGACCGTGTCGGACGCGACCAAAGATCCTTCGCCCAGGTCGCCGATCATCCCCGCACCGCGACCGGCACGCAGGAGCGGTCCCGCGACCTCTTCGGCCGGGTCGACCGAGGCGACGACGGTGTCCGGCCGACTCAACGCCGTGACCGATCCATCCGGTGCCACGGCGATCTCGCTGACCGTGGTCAGTCCTGCCAGCCGACTCTTCTCGACCCCCTCGGCATCGCGAAACACCACCTCGCCGGTTTCGGTGCCGGTGATCAGGTCGCCTTCCGGGGTGACAGCGGCAGCGGATACCGGCCCGAGTCCCGAGAGCGTTCGGCTCTCACCCTCCGGCGTCACCAGCACCACTCCGTCGGCAAACGGGACGACTATCGATCCGTCGTCGCCCGCGGTGGCGGCGCCCACATCATCGGGCAATTCGACCGTCTCCTCGGGGATCCACCGGGTTCCCTCGACTCGACCGATCTCGAGGGTGGACGGCGACGTGGTCTGCGCGGCAACCCGGTCGCCGACGGCCACGAGCGCCCGCACCGTCCCGGGAACCGAGACGACTTCTCCGCCCTCCGGCTCGTAGACCTGCGGGGACTCCGCCGGAGCAGCGTTGCCCTGGGCGAGCTGCGTCTCGTCGAGTTGATCCGAGGCAGATGAACAGCCGGACAGTCCCACGACGAGTGCGAGAAGTGCGGCGGGTACGCCTGATCGGCGGAGGACACGACGGGTCACGGTGTTCCTTTCGACGCGCCCTATTGTCCACCACGCACGTCCTCCGGCACCGTTCAGGTCCGGGCGACTACCCTCACGGCGTGCGGCAGGCGCGGGTGATCGATGAGACGGTCACACGTGGATGCGTGCCGGCACCACCAAACCTCGCACCTACGAGAAAGGCCGCACTGTGAACACCACGGTCCTCGCCGAACCAGCTGTGGAAGGGATGTCCTGGCTCCAGGTCATCGTGCTGTCGGCCCTCCAGGGGCTCACCGAATTTTTGCCGGTGTCCTCATCCGGGCACCTTCGGATCTTCTCCACCTGGTGGTTCGGCGCGGATGCGGGGGCGTCGTTCACCGCGGTCGTTCAGCTCGGCACGGAAGCCGCGGTCCTGGTGTTCTTCTTCAAGGACATCGTCCGGATCATCGTGGCCTGGTTCCGCGGGCTGTTCAATGCCGACAAACGTGACGACCCGGACTACCGACTCGGGTGGTTTGTGATCGTGGGTTCGATCCCCATCGGGATCATCGGGTTGCTCGCCAAGGATCTGATCCGGGACGCGGCCCGCAATCTGTGGATCACCGCCATCGTGCTGATCCTGTTCTCGTTCGTGTTCCTCCTCGCGGAAAAGATGGGCAAGCAGGACCGCCCCGTGGAGCCGAAGCAGCTCAAGGGGCTCACCATGAAGGACGCGATCGTGATGGGCCTGGCACAGTGCCTCGCCCTGATCCCGGGCGTGAGCCGCTCCGGTGGCACCATCTCCGCTGGCCTGTTCCTCAACATGTCCCGCGAGGCAGCCGCCAGGTTCTCGTTCCTGCTCGCCATTCCCGCTGTCCTCGCCTCGGGATTGTTCAGCCTCCCGGACGCATTCGACCCCTCCGTCGGCCAGTCCGCGAGCTGGGCGCAGTTGCTGATCGGTACCGCGATCGCCTTCGTGGTCGGGTATGCCGCGATCGCCTGGTTCCTGCAGTTCGTCCAGAAACATTCCCTGGCATGGTTCGCGGGCTACCGCGTCATCCTCGGCCTGTTGGTCATGGGACTGCTCGCCGCCGGCATCATCCCCGCGACCTGATCCGTTTGCCACACGCGCATCAACCGCGCCCCTCTGCCGTAGTCGCGCGGCGTCGGTAATCTGCCTGCTATGACCGTCATCCTCCTCCGACACGGCCGCTCTACCGCCAACACCGCGCTCACGCTGGCCGGTCGGACGCCCGGGGTCGGCCTGGACGAGCTGGGCCTGTCCCAGGCGGTTGCCCTGTGCCGGCGTCTGGACGGCCTGCCGGTCGGGGCGATCGTCCGGTCACCGCTGATGCGGTGTCGCCAGACCGTGGAGCCGCTCGCGCAGGCACTCGGTCTGGAGCCGATGGTGGAGGAGGGGCTCGTCGAGGTCGACTACGGAAGCTGGACGGGACGCCCCCTCAAGGACCTGTCCTCGGAGCACATGTGGTCTGTGGTGCAGCAGCATCCGTCGTCGGCGGTGTTCCCGGAGGGCGAGTCTCTGTCCGGGATGGCCTCACGGGCCGTCGACGCGGTGCGTCGCCACGACCGGCGTCTGGCTGAGCAGGCCGGTGAGGATGTGCTGTGGGTGGCGTGTAGCCATGGGGATGTGATCAAGTCCGTGCTGGCGGATGCGTACGGAATGCATCTGGACCAGTTCCAGCGCATCGTGGTGGAACCCGCATCGGTGTCGGTGGTGCGGTACACACCGCACCGTCCCTTCGTCCTGCGGGTCAATGACACCGGCGGAGACCTGTCCGGTCTGCGAGGTAACCCGGCCGGTCAGGTGGACAAGCCCACGGCCGGACACTCCGAATCCGATGCGGTTCCGGGAGGGAACGTAACCTGATGGACCGCACCATCACCACCATGAAGTTCCAGACCGATACGAGGAGTCGACCGGCATGAGCAGGGCAGTCCACGAGTTCCGCGACCCGAGCCGGTTCGTGGTGGGCACTGTCGGGGAGCCCGGCGAACGCGTGTTCTTCGTCCAGGCCTCCGAGTCCGGGCGAACGATCACCGTCCGCTGCGAGAAGCAGCAGGCCAAGATCCTGTCGGACCGGATGGGGGACCTGCTCGACGAGATCGCGTCCAAGTCCGACATCCCGGTTCCCCCGGCGAAGGGCACGGTCGACGATCTCGACCCCCTCGAGATGCCCGTCGATCCCGAGTTCAACGTGGGCACCATGGGACTCGGGTGGGACGGCGACAAGGGCCAGGTGGTGGTCGAATTGCTGGCGATCGACCCTGATGCCACCGACGAGTCCGTGGTCCTGTCCGACTCCGAGGACGCCCCGGACGCACTCCGGGTGTTCCTCACGCCGGACCGTGCCCGACAGTTCGTCCTGCGCAGCGACAAGGTCGTCTCGGCGGGACGTGAGCCGTGCCCGTTGTGCGGGGAGCCCATCGACACCACCGGCCACCTGTGCATCCGGCTGAACGGATATCGGCCCCGGTCCGGTGAAGAGCTGACCGAACTCGTCGACCCGTGACCACCTCCTCCGACGGACCCGAGCTGACCGTCGTTCATCGGATCCGATCCGGAAGCAATGCCGTCTATCGCTGCGTGGATCAGCACGACGAGAGTTGGGTCTACAAGCCGTCGGCGGGGGAGCGGCCCCTGATGGATTTTCCCGACGGCAGCCTCGCGGCGCGGGAGGTCGCGGCATACACGGTCTCCGCGTCGCTGGGCTGGGATCTCGTGCCCGAGACCGTCACGGCACACGGCCCCGGCGGCAAGGGCATGGCGCAGCGCTGGGTCGACGAACGGCAGCCCTCAGACTCCGGCACCCCCGACCCCGTGGACGTGCACCCGGTCGATGCCGTGCCGAAGGGCCGAGCCGTCGTGCTGCGGGGCGAGGGCGCCCGGGGCGAAGAGGTGGTCGTCGCGCACGACACCGATCAACGGCTACGCCGGATCGCCCTGTTCGACCACGTGATCAACAACGCCGACCGCAAGGGCGGCCACGTGCTGGTGGATCAGTCCGGCCGGACGTGGGCGATCGATCACGGCCTGTCCTTCCACTCCGAGCCCAAGGTCCGCACCGTCCTGTGGGGGTGGGCCGGCCAGCCCCTCGACGGGGGTGAGGTCGAGGGACTGTCGGCGCTGGCGCGGCAACTGTCCGACGAGGCCGACCTGACGGCGGATCTGGGGCTACTGCTCTCATCGCACGAGATCGCCGCGCTGGCAGACCGCCTCGAGGCCCTGCTCGCCGACGGCAGATTCCCCGTCCCCGGCCCCGGCTACCCCTTACCCTGGCCGCTCTTCTGAATCGCCGAAGTCTCTAGACTCGCCCTCATGCACTCGTGGTCCTCGCCTGTCGTCCCCTCGGTTCCCGGCGACGGTCTTCCCCTGAGATTGTTCGACACCGCCGAGGGCGCCGTCCGCGACCTGGACGCGGGGCCCCTCGCCCGGATGTACGTATGCGGGATCACTCCGTATGACACCACCCATCTCGGCCACGCCGCGACCTACCTGACCTTCGACCTGGTGTATCGCCAGCTGCTCGATGCGGGGCACGCGGTGCACTACGTCCAGAACACGACCGATGTCGACGATCCACTGTTCGAGCGGGCCGAGCGCGACGGGGTGGACTGGCGTGAGCTCGGTGATGCGGAGACGGACCGCTTCCGCGCCGACATGGAGGCACTGCGGATCATGCCGCCGCAGCAGTATGTGGCCGCCACCGAGACCATCGACGAGGTGGTGGAGATGGTCGCCGAACTGATCGACCGCGGTCATGCCTACCGGATCGACCCGTCAGTCGACGAGTACGCCGACGTGTATTACCGCCATCGTGCAACGCCGGACTTCGGTTACGAATCAAGATACGACGACGACGAGATGGCTGCCGCATTCGCGGAACGTGGTGGCGATCCGGACCGACCGGGCAAGGAGCATCCCCTCGATGCCCTGCTGTGGCGAGTGCAGAGACCCGGTGAGCCCTCGTGGCCCTCGCCTTGGGGTGAGGGACGGCCCGGCTGGCATATCGAGTGTTCGGCGATCGCCCGCAACCGGCTGGGTCTCGGCTTCGACATTCAGGGCGGCGGAAGCGACCTGGCCTTCCCGCACCACGAGTTCTCCGCGGCGCATGCCGAGGCCGCGGCCGACGAGCGCCCCTTCGCCCGGTTCTACGTGCACGCTGCGATGATCGGCCTCGACGGCGTGAAGATGAGCAAGTCGCTCGGCAATCTCGTCCGCGTGCAGGCACTCCGCGAGGAAGGCGTGGACCCGGCGCTCATCCGGCTGGGCCTGGCCACCGGCCACTACCGCACGGACCGTTCGTGGTCGGCCGAGGTCCTCGAGGAGGCGCGTGAGCGCTTCGGGACCTGGACCAGGGCGATCGAGCGTGGCGCGGGCGCCGAGGCCGGCCCCACGATCGCGGCCCTACGGGAGCGGCTGGCGGACGATCTCGACACCCCGGGCGCGCTTGCGGTGATCGACTCCTGGGCGGCGGCGACGCTGGACGGGGACTCGGCGGACCCGACGGCCGGCAACGCCATCGCCACCGCCGTGGACGCATTGCTGGGAGTCCGCGCCGCCGATTCCTGAGGGCCAGCATCGCCGTTGGCGTTGGCGTTGGCGTTGGCGACTGAATTCTCCCGGCATAAAGCGTGAGAGCACGCCGGGCCCGATTGCCTGACTAACCCGAGCTCGGATCGTCCCGGTCGCCTCGCAGGAAGCGCTCGAACTCGGCGGCGATCGCGTCGCCGTCGACAAGCGGCATGGCTTCTCCGCTCGAGGCCCGGCCACGATCCGGCTCCGGATCGTCCCCGTGCTCGATCTCGTTCTCCTCGTCCATCCGGTCCTCGAGGGAACGGATGTAGTCACGCAGATCCTCGTCCTCGCCGGCGGCGGCGTCGACCTTCTCGACCCACGTCCGGGACTGCACGCGTAGCGCATCCATGCCCACGGCCATACCCAGGTTTTCCGCGAGCCAGGACAGCATCGCTTCGGTGCCGCGCGGATTGGGCGGGGAGGCCACGTAGTGGGGGACACCCGCCCACAAACTCAGGGTCGGGACCCCGGCCTCGGTGAGCAGTTGCTGCAGGACCCCCGTCATCCCGGTGGGGCCCTCGTACTCGGTGGCCTCGACACCCATGGTCGACATGCGCTGCCGACTGAACGCGGACCCGGACAGCGGCACCGGCCGCGTGTGGGGGACATCGGCGAGGTAGGCGCCCAGCAGAACGACCTGGGATGCGCCGAGGGTGTCGACGAGATCCACGAACTCCGAGGCGAAGGTGCGCCATCTCAGGGCTGGCTCCGGGCCCTGCACCAGCAGCACGTCGTTGGCCACGCCGTCCGGACGGCAGGCCGAGACGACGATGCGAGGCCATTCGATCGACCGGGACACCCCGTTCGACTGGCGGATGACCGGCCGCTGATCCAGGTAGTCGAAGAATTCGTCGCCGCCGATCTCCGCGATCTGCCGGGCCTCCATGTTGAGCGCGAGATGCTCGATCGTCCCGGTCGCCACGTCCGCTGCGTCGTTCCAGCCCTCGAACGCCACGATCATGACCGGGTTCTCCAGATCAAGATTCCCGTCAGGACTCCATTCGACAGTCATCAGTACAGCCTACGTCCGTCGCATTTCTGCTCACCCATACACTGGGGTCCATGTCTGTCGATTTCGATTCGCCCTTGTTGGATGCCGCGCGTCGGCGCGTGTTGATCGGCGACGGTGCGATGGGCACGATGTTGCAGGCTGTCGACCTCACCGTCGACGGCGACTTCCAGGGCCTGGAGGGCTGTAACGAGATCCTCAACGACACCCGACCCGACGTGGTGGAGGATATTCACCGTGCCTTCTTCGAGGCCGGCGCCGACCTCGTGGAGACCAACACCTTCGGCTGCAACCTGTCCAATCTGGGCGACTACGACATCGTCGACCGGATCGGTGAGCTCGCCGAGAAGGGCGCGGCGATCGCCCGGAAGGTCGCCGACGAGATGGGTCCGTCAGAAGATGGCACCCCGCGGATGGTCCTGGGCTCGCTCGGGCCGGGGACCAAGCTGCCCTCGCTCGGTCAGACCACGTTGGCGGAGATCCGTGCCGCCTACGCGCAGGCGGCCGAGGGGTTGGCCCGCGGTGGCGCTGATGCCTTTCTGATCGAGACCAGTCAGGACCTGCTCCAGGTCAAGGCGGCCGTCCTGGGCTGCAAGGACGGCATGGCCGCGGCGGGGCGGCGGCTGCCGATCATTTCTCATGTGACGATCGAGACCACCGGCACGATGCTGCTGGGCTCGGACATCGGTGCGGCACTGACGGCGCTGGAGCCGCTCGGCATCGACATGATCGGTCTGAACTGTGCGACCGGGCCGGCGGAGATGGTCGAGCATCTGCGCTACCTGTCGCAGCACGCCGGGATCCCGGTGTCGGTGATGCCGAATGCCGGTCTGCCCGAGCTCGGCGCGAACGGGGCCGTCTACCCGCTGGGGGCTGAGGAATTCGCCCCGCAGGTCGCCGATTTCGTCTCCGAGTTCGGGCTGTCGATGGTTGGTGGCTGCTGCGGCACCACGCCTGAGCACATCACCCGCCTCAAGGAGCAGGTGCTGTCCAGGACGAAGGCCGAGCGCACCATCGAGCCGGTCAACGCGGTGTCCTCGCTGTACACCTCGACGCCGCTGCGTGCCGATGCCGGGATCATCATGATCGGTGAGCGCACCAACGCCAACGGGTCAAAGCGATTCCGGGAGGCCATGCTGGCCTCCGACTGGGAGCAGTGCATGGACATCGCCAAGGAGCAGATGCGCGACGGCGCCCAGATGGTCGACCTGTGTGTCGACTATGTCGGCCGTGACGGTGCCGGCGACATGGCCGAGCTCGCGGGCCGTTTCGCCACCGCCTCGACGCTGCCGATCATGCTCGACTCCACCGAGCCGGAGGTCATCAAGGCCGGTCTGGAGCGCCTGGGTGGGCGCTGTGCGGTCAACTCGGTCAACTACGAGGACGGGGCCGGCCCGGATTCACGGTTCCAGAAGATCATGCGTCTGGTCGCCCAGCACGGTCCCACCGTGGTCGGTTTGACGATCGACGAGGAGGGCCAGGCCCGCACCGCGGAGCGCAAGGTCGAGATCGCCGAGCGGTTGATCGCCGACCTGACCGGCAATTGGGGGGTGGCCGAGGACGACATCATCATCGACTGCCTCACCTTCCCGATCTCCACCGGTCAGGAGGAGGTGCGCCGGGACGGTATCGAGACGATCGAGGCCATCCGTCGGCTGACCGCCAAGCATCCACGGATCCACACCACGTTGGGCTTGTCGAACATCTCGTTCGGCCTCAACCCGGCGGCTCGCCAGGTGCTCAACTCGGTGTTCCTGCACGAGTGCATTCAGGCCGGCCTGGATTCGGCGATCGCGCACAGTTCCAAGATCCTGCCGATGAGCAAGATCGACGAGCGTCAGCGTGAGGTCGCACTGGACCTAGTCTATGACCGTCGTCGGGAGGGCTACGACCCGCTGCAAGTGTTCATGGAGCTGTTCGAGGGCGTCTCGGCCGCCAGTGCCAAGGACGCCCGCGCCGCCGAGCTCGCCGCGATGCCCCTGATGGAGCGGCTGGCCGCGCGGATCGTCGACGGCGAACGCAAGGGCCTGGAGGAGGACCTTGACGCGGCGATGGAGCAGATCCCGCCGCTGCAGATCATCAACGAGCACCTGCTGAACGGCATGAAGACCGTCGGCGAGCTGTTCGGCTCCGGGCAGATGCAGCTTCCGTTCGTGCTGCAGTCGGCGGAGACGATGAAGGCCGCCGTCGCCCATCTGGAGCCCCACATGGAGGCCAGTGACGAGGACGGCAAGGGCCGGATCGTGTTGGCCACCGTCAAGGGCGATGTCCACGACATCGGCAAGAACCTGGTCGACATCATCTTGTCCAACAACGGCTATGACGTGGTCAATATCGGCATCAAGCAGCCGATCGCCGACATCATCTCCGCCGCCCGCGAGCACAAAGCCGACGTGATCGGCATGTCCGGACTGCTCGTCAAATCGACGGTGGTCATGCGCGACAACCTCGCCGAGCTCAACACCGAGGGCATCTCAGGCGAGTTCCCGGTGCTGCTCGGTGGCGCCGCACTGACCCGCGCCTACGTGGAGGTCGACCTGGCCGACATGTACCAGGGCGATGTGTTCTACGCGCGGGATGCGTTCGAGGGCCTACGACTGATGGACGAGGTCATGACCTCCAAGCGCACCGGCGTGCCGATGTCGGAGTCCTCGGAGTCGGCGGCCAAGGCCGCCGAACGGCGGGAGCGTCGTGCCCGGTCGGAGCGGATCGCCGCCAAGCGGGCCGCTGAGGCCGAGCCCGTGGTCATTCCCGAGCGCTCGGATGTCGCCGCGGACCAGCCGATCGCGACCCCGCCGTTCTGGGGGACCCGGATCGCCAAGGGCATCCCGGTCGCCGACTACGCCGGCCATCTGGATGAGCGCGCCCTGTTCTTCGGGCAGTGGGGCCTGCGTGGCACCCGTGGCGGCGACGGGCCCGACTACGACGAGTTGGTCGCCACCGAGGGTCGTCCGCGGCTGCGGGAGTGGATCAGCAAGCTCACCACCGAGGGCATCCTGTCGCACGCGGCTGTCGTGTACGGCTACTTCCCGGCCTACTCGGTCGGCGACGAGATCTGGGTGCTGGCCGAACCGCGGCCCGATGCCGAAGTGCTCCACAAGATCGCCTTCCCCCGCCAGCAGCGGCCGCGATTCCTTTCCATCCCGGACTTCATCGCCTCGCGTGAGCGCTGCGAAGCCGAAGGCGTGGTGGACGTCCTGCCCTTCCAGTTGGTCACCATGGGCACGCCGATCGCGGATTTCGCCAACGAGTTGTTCGCTGCCGACAACTACCGCGACTACCTCGAGGTGCACGGCCTGTCGGTGCAGTTGACCGAGGCACTCGCCGAGTTCTGGCACCGCCGGGTCCGCGACGAACTCAGGCTGCCCGACGGCGCCGTCTCCGCCGAGGACCCGGACGCGATCGAGGAATACTTCAACCTCAAGTACCGCGGCGCGCGCTACAGCTTCGGCTACGGCGCATGCCCCGACCTGGAATCCCGCAAGGTCGTCATCGACCTCCTCGAGCCCGAGCGGATTGGAGTCGAGTTGTCCGAGGAACTCCAACTCCACCCGGAACAGTCCACTGACGCCTTCGTGCTCTACCACCCCGAAGCGAAGTACTTCAACACCTGATCAATGCCCACTGTGAGGTCCGGACCCGATCGATCGGGTCCGGACCTCGCCGTATTTCTCACTGATCTCCGTCGTGAACTCCCGGCTGGTCCGCGGACGCTCACCTGCCCACGCACGGCTAACGTTCAGCCCAACCGTGCCGATATAACCGGCAGAGCCATTGCTTGAAGCGAGGAGTACGCCATGAGTGCTATCCGTCGATCTGCCGCAGCCACGTGCGCGGCCGTGATGCTCGCCGGGGGAGTGGCGGTGACAACCGCCCCGGTTGCTTCCGCGCAGGTATGGCACGAGCACCCGGCCTGGGATGTACGCCTGCCGTACCCCACGGGGGGCGAACACACCATCCGGTACAACGTGTTCCCGAGCTGCAAACTGGGCGATGACGGCCGGTTCCACCAGGCGGTCGCCGCGGGCGCGAGAGACCTGGACCAGCCGGTCGGATCGTTCGACTTCTGGTCCATGATGTTCCCGTTCAATTCAGCGACGATCTCCTGGCACAACATCGACACCGATGCGCGTGGCTCGGAGACGGTCCAGTCGACAGGCCCCGAGGTGGGGACCCAGGCGACGATCACCGGGCGCGGACACATCGCGGTGACGGTCTCGGCGAGCAAATCGCTTCTGCCCACCTTCGCACCGGGATCCGTGGCGCCTTTCGGATCACACACCCACACCGAGCACTTCATCGTCGCCCCGCAGGCCTGCTAGCGCGCCGCAGCCGACAGCCGCCTCAACGTGGCATTGAACTGTCCCGCGAAGCGGCGCGGTACCTGATGTCCGTCGGAACAACCCGGCTGCGTTCGGTGGGTGTGCCCCCGCGGGCGCTCAGATCTGCCGGCGCGCGGGCATTCGGGTAGACAGTAGGCCGTGACCAGCATCGCCATTGATCAAGCCCCTGCCGCCATTTGTCTCGATATGGACGGCACCCTTGTCGACACCGAACGTCTGTGGGACATCGCCGTCTACGAACTCGCTGAGCACATGGGGCGACCGCTGGACGAGGCCACCCGTGAACGCACCCTCGGCAACTCTCTCCAGGGGTTCTTCGAGATCCTCGGCGAGTACACCGGTCATCGCATCGAGGGCGAGGAGTTCGACCGTCTGGCCCACCAACTCAACACTCGCGTGACCGAGCTGATGCGTACCGACATGCAGTGGCGCCCAGGGGCGCAGGAACTCCTCACCGAGATCGCCGACACCGGGACACGCGTCGCACTGGTCACCAACACCACCGCCGACGTGGCCCAGGTACCACTGGAGTTCATCGACCGATCCCGGTTCGAGGTCGTGGTGACCGGATGCATGGTCCCCAATGGAAAACCTGCCCCGGACCCCTATCTCCTGGCCTGTGTACGTCTGGGACTCGAGCCCGGGAACACAGTGGCTGTGGAGGATTCGGTCACCGGCGCCACGGCCGCGGTGACCGCTGGATGTCGGGTGCTCTACATCCCCTCCACCGACGGCCAGCCCGACGTCGCCGGCGCGCACACACACTCAACCCTGGCCGGGGTCGGCATCGCGGAATTGCACACACTCACCTCGGGCACACCCGTCACCGCCGCTGTGGGAGAATCGGGCGTGTGAAGACCTTCGACTCGCTGTTCGCCGAACTGTCCGAGCGGATTGCCGCGCGCCCTGAGGGCTCCGGGACCGTCACCGCATACGACAAGGGCGTCCATCATCTGGGCAAGAAGGTCATCGAAGAGGCTGGTGAGGTCTGGATCGCGGCCGAATACCAGTCGGATGCGGAACTGGCGGAGGAAATCTCCCAGCTCCTGTACTGGACGCAGGTCATTATGCTCAAGCGGGGTCTGGGCCTCGACGACGTCTACCGACATCTCTAGACCGTCGCGTCCGCCACAACCCTCACTCACTCACTTTCTGGAGCCACCATGCTGCGCGTAGCAGTGCCCAACAAGGGCGCCCTGTCCGAGTCCGCCTCCGAAATGCTCGATGAGGCCGGCTACCGCCGTCGGCCCGAAGGCAGCAAAGATCTGTCGCTGATCGACCGTGCGAACGATGTCGAGTTCTACTTCCTCCGGCCGAAGGACATCGCGGTCTATGTCGGCTCGGGCCGACTCGATCTCGGGATCACCGGCCGCGACCTGGCCGCGGATTCGATGGCCGAGGTCGACGAACTGCTGGAGCTCGGTTTCGGCCGTTCAACTTTCCGCTATGCGGGCCCCGCCGGCGACGGCTGGTCCTCCGAGCGTCTGGCGGGTGCGCGGATCGCCACGTCGTACCCCAACATCGTCCGGCGTGACATCGCAGCCCGCGGCATCGAGGCCGAAGTCATTCGCCTGGACGGCGCCGTGGAGATTTCCATCCAGCTCGGCGTCGCAGATTGCATCGCCGACGTGGTGGGGTCCGGGCGGACGCTCAAGGTCCACGACCTTGAGGCCTTTGGCGACGTCCTGTGCGACTCATCGGGTGTTCTCATCTCCCGGGTGGATGCCGACGTCACCCCGGCCATGGCCCAGATGCGCGCACGACTTCAGGGCGTGGTCTTCGCCCAGCAGTACATGATGCTCGACTACAACTGCCCTCGGGAACTGCTCGACAGCGTCTCCAAGATCACCCCGGGTCTGGAGTCACCGACCGTCTCACCGATGGCGGATCCGGCGTGGATCGCGGTGCGATCGATGGTGCCGCGTAAGCAGGTCAACTCGATCATGGACGAGCTCGCTGCGGCCGGAGCCAAGTCGATCATCGCGACCGACATCCGGTCCTGCCGGATGGGCTGACCTCACTCCAAGAGCAGGCTGCGGCCCGCCGCCCATCTGCTGGTTTGCTACACCTCGGCCACCGCACCTCCCGTCGATAGTCACCGCCGGGAGGTGCGGTGGCTCCAGTCGCTACACCGCTTCTATAAGCAGCGACTGGAGCGTATTGCCGATCTCACCGGACTCGTCGAATAGTGTCCCGGAGGTCGTTCCTACACCGTCGGGTCCGATCGAGGCGTTCGCCCTGACGCCGATCCACTCGCCCCGCGGCAGACGGTGCAGGTGTGTGACCAGGTCGGTGTTGAGGAAGCGCCATCGGGCCGGATCGAGGACGGCGCCGACACCGTTGGCGATATCGGCGATGCACATCACCTGAACGACCGGGGTCACGGTCTCCCCGGCGACCAGCGGGTACCGGGGCCGCGCCCACACCGTGCCGTCCGCGGCGCCGCGGATCTGAAGCGAGTCGATGTATCCGCTGGTCCACTGTGTGAAGAATGAACTGTCCATGTCCTTATCGGGAAGCTCCCGACGGGGTTCAACGGTCTGCTCCACCGTCTCGGTATCACTCGTGCGCAGCCGCCACGCGCTCGACCGGGCCACGTTCCGGCCGCCGGCCTCGAGCTCGGACTCGACGAGTTCGATCCGTTTTCCAGGGCGGACGACCCGGGCCCGAGTCCGCAGTTCACCGAGGGGCACCGGCCCGAGGATATCCATCGCGATACGGGAGATGCGCGTGCCCTCGGCACCCTCCACCCGTTCCATCGCGCGGGTGAGCAGCGCGGACGGGGGAGCCCCGTGCTGCAGCTCCGGGCCCCATGCGCTGACCGTGTGCTCGGTTGCGCGGAACCGCTCCCAGCCTTCGTCCTGCCCCAACGGCTCGAAGTAGGCCTGTGTCATCGTGTACTCCTCGACTGTAACCGGCCCGGCGGAGGGTCAGGGTGTACCGGTGGGAACCACGCGCACTCCGGGCCATCCGGGGTACTCGGGAGGGGTGCCACCGAATGCCGGGCACAATGCCTGATGATTGCACCAGTCGCACAAGCGGGACGTCTTGGGGCGGAAGTCACCGGACTCACCGGCCTCGACGATCTCCGACCACAGCACGTCAAGTTCCCTCTCTGTGCTCGACATCATCGCGAGATCAGGCGTCAGGGTGAGCCAACTGCCGTTCTTGAGGTAGATCAACTTGAGCTGTGCCGGAATGACGCCGTGGGTGCGCTGGTACATGAGGGCGTAGAAGCGCATCTGGAACATCGCCTTGTCCTGGAACCGCGGGTGCGGCGGTTTGCCCGTCTTGTAGTCCACCACCCGGACCTCGCCGGTCGGCGCCACATCCACGCGGTCGAGGTAGCCGTTCAAGGGGGTTCCGGCGTCGGTGGCGGTGATGATGTACCGCTCACAGGACTCGGGGGTGAAGCGCTGCGGATCCTCGACGCCGTAGAGAGCGGAGACGAGCGCGGCGACCTCGGCCTGGAACTCGGGCCGCTGCTCTGACGGTACGACCTCCGCACCGGACTCCAGCTCGTAGAACCGGTCAACCGCCGTGGGAACCAGTTCGGCGGCGCGCTCGGGTGCGCGCTCGGATTGTTCCAGCCCGTACAGCTCCTCCAGGACGGCGTGGACCACGGTTCCCAGCACCTGCGCACGCGTTTTGGGCTCGGGGATCCGGTCGACCGTCTTGAGCCGGTAGAGCAGCGGACACTGGCGAAAATCCGCCGCCCGTGACGCCGACAGGGCCAGTGGCTTGGGAGCAGGCGGGGTCGCATCGATTTCGAGGGGATCCATCACACCTGGCAGGGTAGACAACCGGTCGGACATCCGGCCCCCGAGATGCACCCTGGAGGTCCACCGTGCAGCGTTCCGGCCCGTTCGACGTAGGCGACCGTGTCCAGCTCACCGACGCCAAGGGACGCAAGTACACCGTCGTCCTGGTCGCAGGCGCCGAGTTCTTCACCCACCACGGTGCGGTGCGCCATGACGATCTCATCGGGGCGCCCGAGGGCTCGATCATCACCTCGACCAAGGACGCCAACTACCTGGCCCTGCGCCCGCTGCTCACCGACTATGTCCTGTCGATGCCGCGCGGTGCCCAGGTCATCTACCCCAAGGACGCCGCACAGATCGTCCACGAGGGCGACATCTTCCCGGGTGCCAGGGTTCTCGAGGCCGGGGCGGGCTCGGGCGCGCTGACCTGTTCGCTGCTGCGCGCGGTCGGCCCGGAGGGGCAGGTCTTCTCGTATGAGATCCGCGAGGACCACGCCGAGCACGCCGAGCGCAATGTCCGCACGTTCTACGGGGACCTGCCCGAGAACTGGGATCTACGGGTGGCGGACCTGGCGGAGGCCTCTATCGATGCGCTGGGCGGCCAGGTGGACCGGGTGATCCTGGACATGTTGGCGCCCTGGGAGTGCCTGCCGACGGTGAAGGACGTGATGGTCCCCGGCGGTGTCCTGGTGGTGTACGTGGCCACCACGACCCAGCTGTCCGACGTGGTGGAGGCGCTGCGCCGTCAACAGTGCTGGACGGAGCCGCGGGCCTGGGAGTCGATGAACCGTGGGTGGCACGTGGTGGGACTGGCGGTGCGCCCGGAGCACCGGATGCAGGGCCACACCGCGTTCCTGGTCACAGCCCGCCGCCTCGCCGAGGGGGTCACCACCCTCAAGCCGAAGCGCCGGTCCGGCAAGGGCTGACCGACGCAGGGCGCCCTCCGGTCACATCCGAACAGGTCAGGTCCGTCCGAATCGGGGGAGGGTTGGTAGGGGCCCAGCCGCCGCGCCCCGTTCCACCTCGGCGATAAGGTGGAGGGGACGACGACGAGCCGGCATCACCGGGTCTGCTCGTCGACGACCAGGAGGGCAGGTGATCGCGTGACCGAGGGACGTTCCCCGGCCGGACAGGGTGATGATCGGGTCACGGTCGACCGGGCGGAGCTCTCGCGGCTACGCAAGGCGGTCGACGAGGGGGCCCGCTCGGACCGCGAGAAGGCGATCAAGATCGACGCCCTGGGTGCGCGCAACGTTCGGCTCGCCGAACTCCTCAAGGACTCCCGCGACCAGCTGGAGGTCCTCAAGGGTGAGGTCGAGCGTCTCGGGAACCCGCCCAACACGTACGGCGTGGTGCTCTCACGCCCGACGGAGGACGCGACGGTCGAGGTCATGACCGCCGGACGCCGGATGCTCCTCACACTCGCCCCCGGAGTCACCTCCTCGACCGTCACGGTCGGCGCGACGGTGCGGCTCAACGAGGCGCTGACGGTTCTGGAGGTCTCGTCCGACCTGCCGACCACCGGGGTCACCGCGATCTTCCGCGACGTGCTGGCCGACGGCCTGCGCGCCCGCGTCGTGATGGGTAATGACGACGAGCACATCGTGCATCTGGCCGAGGCCCTCCAGGGCGGACGGACTTCCGACCGCCCCGCCCCGGTGCGGCCGGGGGACGCCGTCCTGGTGGATCCGAAGGCCGCGGTGGCGTTCGAGGTCGTGCCCAAGGCGGAGGTCGACGAGCTGCTGCTCGAGGAGATCCCGACCGTCGACTACTCCGACATCGGCGGTCTCGGACCGCAGATCGAGCAGATCCGCGACGCGATCGAGCTGCCGTTCATCCACCACGACCTGTACCGCGAGTTCCACCTCGCGCCCCCGAAGGGCGTGCTGCTCTACGGCCCGCCCGGCTGCGGCAAGACCCTCATCGCCAAGGCCGTGGCCCATTCGCTCGCACGCGCCTCGGCGCTCTCCCGCGGCGATGACGTCTCTGACGGCCACTACCCGAACTCGTACTTCCTGTCGATCAAGGGCCCCGAGCTGCTCAACAAGTACGTCGGCGAGACCGAACGGCACATCCGGTCGATCTTCGAGCGTGCCCGGGAGAAGGCCACCGAGGGCAACCCGGTGATCGTCTTCTTCGACGAGATGGACTCGATCTTCCGTACCCGCGGGTCGGGGGTCTCCTCGGACATGGAGACCACCATCGTCCCGCAGCTGCTCGCGGAGATCGACGGCGTGGAGGACCTGCGCAACGTCATCGTGATCGGTGCATCCAACCGCGAGGACATGATCGACCCGGCCATCCTGCGCCCGGGGCGACTCGACCTGAAGATCCGGATCGACCGCCCGGACCGCGACGCCGCCGTCGATATCCTCGGCAAGTACATCACCACGGACCTGCGGTTCGATCCGGAGGACATGAACGGTGCGGGCCCGAAGGAGCACGTGCGGGCGCTGATCGATCGGGTCGCCGAGCGCCTCTACACCCGTGAACCCGCCACGACCTACGTGCACCTGGTGTTCGCCTCCGGACGGCGGTCCTCGCTGTACCTGGCCGATCTGACCTCCGGGGCGATGCTGCGCAACATCGTGGACCGCGCCAAGAAGCTCGCGATCAAGGACATCGTCCACGGCAGCGGAAACGGCCTGACCACCGATGATTTCCTGGACGCCGTGGACGCCGAGTTCGCCGAGAACACGGACTTGCCCAACACGTCCAACCCGCAGGAGTGGGCACGCCTGACCGGCGTGCGCGGTGAGCGTGTCGTGGAGGTCACCGTGCCGAACAGGGGAGTGGACGAGTGAGTGGCGACAGCTGGCCGGCCGAGGCAAGCCAGTCCGCCATGGGACACGAGGGTGCCGAGGAGCCGCGCGGTCGGATCATCGGGACCGAGATCGAGTTCGGCATCGTCGCGGTGGGTCAGCCACTGCTGAGTTCGGTGGTCACGTCCACACAGGTGATCAAGGCCTACACCGACCCCGGTGAAGGCGTCGGCGGCGCCGACGAGGCACGGTGGGACTACGGGTCCGAGTCGCCGCTGCGCGATGCCCGCGGCTTCGACCTCGGCATCGCCCGCGCCTATGACCCCAGCGAGTTCGGCGTGACCAACCGCGTGCTCACCAACGGCGCGCGCTTCTACGTCGACCACGCCCACCCCGAGTACTCGGCGCCCGAGGTCGACTCGCCGCGCGACGCGGTGATCTGGGACAAGGCTGGCGAGGTGATCATGCACCGGGCCGGCGTCGAGTCCACGGCCACGGAGGGCAATGCCGAACTCAAGCTCTACAAGAACAACGTCGACGGCAAGGGCGCCTCCTACGGCGCGCACGAGAACTACCTCGTCCGGCGCGACGTGGATTTTGACGCGCTCACCCTCAGCCTGGCCACCCATCTGCTGTCCCGGCAGATCTACACCGGCGCCGGCCGGGTGGGGATCGGCCAGGAGGGCCAGGCCGCGGGGTTCCAGATCTCGCAGCGTGCCGACTACATCGAGGTGCTCACCGGGCTAGAGACCACGCTGCGCCGCGGGATCATCAACACCCGCGACGAGCCGCACGCCACAGACGAGACCTGGCGTCGGCTGCACGTGATCATCGGCGACGCCAACATGGCCGAGCTGCCCACCTACCTCAAGATCGGCACCACCTGCCTGGTCCTGGACGCAATCGAGGCCGGCGTCGACCTGGCGGACCTGCTGCCCGAGGACCCAGTCGAGGCGGTGCACATCATCAGCCACGACCCCACGCTCACCGCGACCGTGCGCCTGGGTGACGGGCGGCAGCTCACCGCGCTTCAGATCCAGCGGGAGATCCTCGCCAGGGTCGCCGAGGTGGTGGGCGACGGCCACGGCCGTCCCGCATGGTCGCTCGAGGTGCTCGCCGAATGGCGCGAGATCCTCGACGCGCTCGGGGAGAACCCGATGTCGTGCGCGGACCGCCTCGACTGGCCCGCCAAGCTGCGCCTGCTCGAGGGCTTCCGGGCGCGCGACGACCTGTCGTGGGACCACGCGCGGCTGGCGCTGATCGACTTCCAGTACCACGACATCGATCCGGGTCGCGGACTCTACAACCGTCTAGCGGCCAAGGGGGCCATCCGCAGGCTCACCAGTGACGCCGAGGTCGAGGCCGCGATCACGACCCCGCCGGAAAGAACGCGGGCGTGGTCCCGAGGTCGCTTCCTGGCCGAACTCGGGGACCGCGTCCACGCGGCGGGGTGGGACCACGTCGTCGTCGTCGACACCCGGGGGCAGGACCGCCGCATCGACCTCTCCGACCCGTACACCGGCACCAGGGCGTTCTGCGAGGCCACCCCGGACTTCCTGTCGGCCGACGGTCCGAGCGGACCCGACCTACCCACCGGCTGAGACCCGACCTTCGCGCGGACCACGCACGACCCGGCGCCAGGCGCCACTAACCGAGGAGTAAGCACCATGTCCCAGATCCAGAAGAACGCCGGCGGACCCGGTGAGGGCGACGACGATGCCGGCCAGGTCGCCAAGTCCGCAGACACCACCGCCGCCGACTCGCTGCTGGACGAGATCGACGACATCCTCGAGACCAACGCCGAGGAGTTCGTGAAGTCCTACGTCCAGAAGGGCGGGCAGTAGAGCCCATGCAGCGGCGCATCGTCGGAATCGAGACCGAGTTCGGGATCACCAGCGTCGGAGGCGAGGGTGGCCGCTCGCTCGGCGCCGACGAGATCGCGCGCTACCTGTTCCGCCCCGTCGTGGAACGCTGGCGGAGCTCGAACGTCTTCCTGGACAACGGCTCCCGCCTCTACCTCGATGTGGGCTCGCACCCCGAGTACGCGACCGCCGAATGCGACGGGCTGCGGCAACTCGTGGCCCACGACCGGGCGGGGGAGCGGATCGTCGACGAACTCGGGCAGCAGGCCGAGCAGTCGCTGGCCGAGCAGGCGATCGATGCCAAGGTCTACCTGTTCAAGAACAACACCGACTCGGTCGGCAACTCCTACGGGTGCCACGAGAACTACCTGCTCGACCGGTCCACCCAGGTGCGCAGCATCGGCACCACACTGCTGCCGTTCCTGGTGAGCCGCCAACTGATCTGCGGCGCCGGCAAGATCCTGCCTGGCACCCCGGCGGGCGTCGGGCTGGACGAGACCCGTGACCCGACGTTCTGCTTCTCCCAGCGGGCCGAGCACATGTGGGACGGTGTCTCCTCGGCCACCACCCGGTCGCGGCCGCTGATCAACACCCGCGACGAGCCGCACGCCGACTCCACGCGGTTCCGCCGGATGCACGTGATCGTGGGCGATTCCAACATGATCGAGACCACGACGCTGCTCAAGGTCGCCACCACGCGGCTCGTCCTGGAAGCGATCGAGGCCGGCGTGGAACTCCGGCCCATGGCCGTGTCCCATCCCGTGCGCGCGATCCGCGAGATCAGCCGCGACCTCACCGGCACCCGGCCCGTCACCATGACCGACGGCACCACCATGAACGCACTGGAGATCCAGCGGGAGTTCCTCGCCTCGGTCCACCGCTACCTCGACGCCGGGGGATGGGAGCGCCAGGACCGCGACGTGGTGACCGACTGCGTCGCACTGTGGGAGCGGGTGCTGGACGCCGTCGAGTCCGGCGACCACTCCTCGATCGCCGCCGACATCGACTGGGCCGCCAAACTCCAGCTGATCCGGCAGATACAGGACAAGACGGGCGCCGACCTGAACCACCCGCGGCTCGCCCAGATCGACCTGACCTACCACGACATCCGGCCCGGCCGGGGGCTCCATTCCGTCCTCGAGCGGCGGGGCCTGGTGTCCCGCGTGGTGACGGACGCGGAGGTCGAGCACGCCCGTACGGTCGCCCCGGAGACCACCCGCGCGGCGCTGCGCGGCCGGTTCATCCGCGCCGCCCGCGAGGCCGGGCGTGACCACACCGTCGACTGGGTCCACCTCAAGGTCACCGACGGCACCCTGCCCACCGTCGCCCTGACCGATCCGTTCACGAACGAGGACCCGCGTGTCGACGACCTGATCGCGGCGCTCGGACGATAGCGTTCCTTTACGTGTCCACCTCGAAGTCCCAGCGCCTGGTCAATCTGGTGATCTGCCTGCGCTCCACCAATGCCTACCTGTCCGCGGACGAGATCAGGCGGATGGTGCAGGGCTACGACGACTGCGAATCCGAGTCGGCCTACCTGCGCATGTTCGAGCGCGACAAGCGCGAACTGCGGGACGCCGGGGTGCCGCTCGAGCAGGGCGCATCCCTCGCGCCCGGATCGCCGGCCGGGTACCGGATCCCCGCCCAGGACTACGAGCTGCCCGAGATCAGTCTCACCGCCGAGCAGGCGGGCGTGCTGGCCGTGGCCGCCGAGGTGTGGCGCGAGGGGGAGCGGTCCGTCCGCGCGGGCGGGGCGCTCGCCAAGCTCACGGCGGCCG